>DATFPH010000491.1:0-5051 GCA_035264905.1 Thermoanaerobaculia bacterium | reverse complement strand
GGATCTTGACCTGGTGGTCGCGCCGGCCGCGGAACTCGAGAGTCCCGTCGGGCCAGAACCGGGCCCGGTCGCCGGTCACATAGAGCCGTGCGCCGGGGTCCGGAGAGCACGGGTCGGGAAGGAATCTGTCCGCCGTGAGGGCAGGGTCCCCGGCGTAGCCCGCGGCGAGGCACTCCCCGCCGATGTAGAGCCCCCCCTCGACTCCGATGGGGCACGGGCCGAGCCCGGAATCGAGGACGTGGTAGCGGGCGTTCTGGATCGGCCGGCCGTAGGGGATGCTGGCCCACGCCCGGTCGACCTCCCCGATGGCGTAGACGTTGGACCAGATGGTGGCCTCGGTCGCCCCGCCCAGGCTGACCACCCGAGCCCCCGGGAACGTGGCGCGGATCCGGTCCGGAAGCACGACGGGGATCCAGTCGCCGCTGAGGAAGACCAGCCGCAGACGGCTCTCCACGGCCTCCGCAGGCAGGGAAGGGACAAGCTGCTGCAGCGCAGCCGGCGCCGAATCCCAGAAGGTGACCGGCTCTTCGCGCAGGATGCGGACCAGCCGGTCGGGGTCTCCGACCTCCCGCTCCGTGGCGATCCGGATGCTGCCTCCGGCCGCGAGCAGGCCGAAGATGTCGTACACAGACAGGTCGAAGCAGAGAGAGGTGACGAAGAGAGCCCGGTCCCCGGCCCCCATCCCGAACGTGCGGTTGACCCACTGGATCAGGTTGACCACCGGCAGGTGACGCTCCATCACGCCCTTGGGAGCGCCGGTCGAGCCGGAGGTGAAGATCACGTACGCCAGGGACTCCGGCCCGAGGAGGAGCTCCGGGCTTGCGGCCGGCTCCCCGTCGAGCCCGGGGAGGGACCAGCGCGGCTCCGCGCCCTCCGCCTCTGCGCCTCGCGCCCAGTCCAGGGGATCCAGGCACAGCACGCGCTCCGGCGCCGCGATCCCGCGCCGCCATTCCTCGAAGCGGCCCAGCAGAGGGGTCTGCGTGAGCAGGGTGCAACCGCCGAGCCGCGAGAGGATCGCATGCATCCGGGTCGCCGGGAACGCCGGCTCCAGGGGGACATAGGCCGCTCCCGCCTTGAGGACGCCGAGCAGCGCGGGAATCATTTCCAGGGAGCGCCGCAGACAGATCCCCACCGTGTCTCCCGGGACGACGCCCAGGGTGATCAATCGGTGCGCAAGCTGGTTGGCCAAGCGGTCTAGCTGGGCATAGGTCAGGGACCGCTCCTCCGCGATCACGGCCACCGCCTCGGGGAACGCGCGGGCCTGCGCCTCGAAGAACTGGTGGACCGTGAGGTCCCGGCCGAACAACGCCTGCGTGTCGTTCCAGGCGAGCAGCACCTGATGCCTCTCCCCGGGGCTCAGCAGGGCGATGTCTCCCACGGCGGCCTCGGAGCGGCGCACGATGTCTTCCAAGAGGCAGGTGAGATGCCCCAGCAGGCGCCCGGCCGTCGCGGGATCGTACCGGCCGCCGTCGAAGAGCAGACGGAAGGCGAGGCCGTCTCCCGGTTTGACCAGCAGGCTCAGCGGATAGCTGGTCCTCTCGGACATCCGTAGATCGCGGAACGCGAGACCGGCGAAATCCTCCCCGCCGGTGAGACCGACGGGATAGTTCTCGAACGCGAAGACGCTCTCGAAGAGCGGCGTCCCTCCCGGCAGGGGGCTCCACTCCTGGACCTTCACCAACGGGCTGTGCTCGTGCTCGCGCACCTCGGCCAGCCGGGCCTGAATGTCCGCGAGCCATGCGGAGACCCGTTGCCCCTGATCGAGCCGCACGCGCAAAGGCAGCGTGTTGATGAAGAGGCCGATCATCGAGCCGGCCTCCGCAAGCTCCGCAGGACGGCCCGAGACCACGAAGCCGAAGGCGACGTCCGACTCCCCTGTGTACCGGGCGAGGAGGAGGCTCCACGCCGCCTGGACGATCGTGTTCCGGGTCAGACGGTAACGGCGCGCCTGCTCTCCGAGATCCGCCGCAACCCCAGGATCGAGGCGAATGACCAGGTCGCACCAGGCGTCGGGGCCGTCGGACCGCCGCGGCGGCGTCCCCACATCCAGGCGCGTGGTCGCGGCGAAGCCCGCGAGCTCCCGGCGCCAGAAGGCCTCCGCGGACCCCGGGTCCCTCTCCTGGAGCCAGGCGATGTAGTCGCCATAGGGGCGGCGGGCCGGGATCTCGGGCGCGGCCGAGCGGACGAACGCCCGATAGAGGACCAGCAGGTCGCGGAGGAGCAGGTGGACCGACCAGCCATCGAGAATCAGGTGATGGAAGCTCCAGAGCAGCCGGTACGACCGGTCGGCTACGCGCATCAGACAAACCTGCAGCAGCGGCGCCCGGGCCAGCTCGAATCCGCGGTCCCGGTCGTCGCGGAGCAGGCGCGCGAGCGCCTCCGCCTGCCCGGCCGGCGCCAGTCCGCGCCAGTCCTCCTCCTGCCACGGCAGTTCGACCCGTTGGCGGACCGCCTGCAGGGGCTCGTCGAGCCCCTGCCACAGAAACGCGGTGCGCAGCACGGGATGGCGCGCGATGAGCTCGGTCCAGGCCTCCCGGAAGGCCGGCCGCGAGAGGTCGCCGTCGATCACGCAGTCGAACTGGATGACATAGACGCCGCGCTCCGGCTCCCCCAGGGCATGGAACAGGATTCCCTCCTGGAGAGGAGAGAGCGGGTAGATGTCATCGAGGTTCCTCATCCCGCCGTCTCCTGGGAGTCGATCTCATCGAGGAGCCCGAGGACCCTCTGCAGCTTCTCGTCGCTCAGCCGCGCGCGCGGAAAATCGGCCGGCGTGGGCTCCCGGGTCCCCCGGGGGCCGCCGTCCGCCACCGCGCGCAGCGTCTCGACGAGCTCGCCCGCCAGACGCGCGACCGTCGAACGGCGCACCAAGCTCGGACCGAACCTCCAGAGGACCTCGAGCCGGCCGCCGAGGACCGCCGCCGAGACCGCCAGCCGCACGGACGGGCGAGAGGTCGCCGCACGGGTCGGTCCGGTCGAATCCCCGGCCGGCGCGAACAGCACCGGTCCGGCGATCCCGCCGTCGAAGCGGCCGAGATAGTTGAAGCTCACCTCGGGCCGCGGCAGCGCCGCGAGAGCGGCGCGCGCCGCGTCGTCCCCCAGGTAGCGAAGCACTCCGAAGTCGATCCCCCGCTCGGAGCAGCGCCTCACCTGCTCCCTGACCGACCGGAGCGCCGTGTCGAAATCGGCCGCCGGCTCGTGACGCAGGAGCAGAGGGAACGAGCTGGTGAACCATCCGACCGTCCGTGACAGATCGATGTCGGCCGCGATCTGCTCCCGGCCGTGGCGTTCCATCTCGAGCAACACCTCGGATGCACCTGTCCAGCCGCAGAGGACGCGGACGAGCGCGGCGAGCAGCGCGTCGTGGGCCTGCGCGCGGTAGACCTTAAGGATCAGATCGAGCAGCTTCCCGGTGGTCTCCGCATCGAGCGCGCAGGACATCGAATCCTCCGCCGCGCCGTTGTCCGGGCTGCCGCCCCCGTCCAGGGGCAGCGGCGCGAGCTTCGCCTCGGCGATCTCCCGCCAGGCCTCGAGCCCAGCCTGCGCGGCGGCCTGGACATGCTCGCCGAGCCGCAGCGCCCACTCCCGGAACGAGGTGGTCTTGGCGGGAAGCCGCACGGGCTCGCCCCGCCCGATCTGCGCGCAGGCGAGCTCCAGGTCTTCGAGCAGGATGCGCCACGAGACCCCGTCCACGACGAGGTGATGGGCGATCAGGAGGAGCCGTCCCGGAGCGCCGCCGCCCAGATCGAAGAGCGCCGCACGCATCAACGGTCCCCTCTCGAGATGGAGCGACGCCTGGAGCTGCTCCATCGCCCCTTCGCAGACGGCGGCATGGCGCGCGGCGGGCAGGCCCGAGAGGTCGAGCCTCGCGAGAGGCAGCTTCACCTCGCTCCCGAGATTGACCTGTTGCCAGCCGGAGTCTCCGAAGCGGAAACGCATGCGCAAGGCATCGTGATGCTGGATCAGCGCCGCCACCGCCAGCGCCAGATTCTCCGCGGCCACCCGCCCCCGCATCTCGAGCAGGACCGCCTGGTTCCAGTGGCCGGGGTCCGCCAGGCCCTGCTCGAAGAACCAGCGTTGGATCGGCGTGAGCGGCACCGGCCCGGTCACCAGACCCTGCTCTGCCGAGACGGGCTCCACCTCGGCCACCGCGACCAGCTCGGCGATCGTCTGGTGGCGGAAGAGCTGTGCCGGCGTCAACCGGAGGCCGGCCTGCCGCGCCCGGGCGACCACCTGGACTCCCAGGATCGAATCGCCGCCGAGCTCGAAGAAGTTGTCGCGCAGCCCCACCGTCTCCCGCCCCAGCACCTGCTGCCAGATCTCCACCATCATCCGCTCGCTGTGGGAGCCGGGAACCGCGAAGTCCTGCGGCAGCGGCCGGGGAGCCTCCGGCGGCGGCAGCGCCGCCCGGTCGAGCTTGCCGTGGGGCGTCAACGGCCAGGTAGCCAGTGGGACCAGCGCAGAGGGGAGCATGGAATCGGGCAGCTGCCGGCCGAGGAAGCGGCGCAGCTCCTCGACACCGGGGGCGCTCCCCGGCGCCGGAATCCAGTACGCCACCAGCCGCTTGTGGCCCCCGCCGTCGTCCCACGCGGTCACGACGGCGTCCTCGACGCCGGAATGTCCGCGCAGCACCGCCTCGATCTCTCCGGGCTCGATGCGGAACCCTCTCACCTTGAGCTGATGGTCGACACGGCCGAGGAATTCGAGCGTGCCGTCCGGCAGATAGCGGGCCAGATCTCCGCTCCGGTACAGACGGCTTCCGGACTCGGCGGCGCACGGATCGGGAACGAACGACTCCGCGGTCAGGTCCGGGCGGCCGAGGTAGCCCCGCGCAACCCCCGCGCCACCGATATGGAGCTCTCCGGGAATCCCTGCCGGCACGACGTTCCTATGCTCGTCGAGGAGGTAGACGCGCAAGTTGGCGATCGGCCGGCCGATGGGGACCGGCCCCGGCGGAAGCGTCGCACCGGGAGAGAGCACCTGGGCACAGCAGCCGACCACCGTCTCGGTGGGCCCGTATTCGTTGACCACCGAAGTCGCGCTCAGGTCACCCG
>DATFPH010000490.1:0-8694 GCA_035264905.1 Thermoanaerobaculia bacterium | reverse complement strand
GGCAGGCGATCGCCGACGTAGTCCTCGAGCGTCTCGAGGTCTCGTTGGGGCTACGGTGAGCCCCTCGGGGCCTCAGTGCCCCGAGCCCGGCGGGGCCGCCACGTCGGCGAGCAGGTTGCGCAGCACCAGCGGCTCGACCGGCTTCACGAAGTGGTGGTGGATGCCCGCCTCACGGGAGCGCCGGCGGTCCTCGGGTTGGCCGTAGCCGGTCATCGCCACGAGGAGCGAAGAGTCGAGGCCCACGTCCTCGCGGAGGCGGCGCGCCACCTGGTAGCCGTCGAGCCCGGGGAGGCCGATGTCCAGGAGGACGACCTCGGGCCGTTGCTCGCGCGCGGCGTCGATCGCATCGAGGCCGTCGTGTACCACCTGGACGTCGTGACCCCAGACGCGGAGCAGGGTCGCCAGGCTCTCGGCGGCGTCCACGTTGTCCTCGACCACGAGGACGTGGACCGGCCGGGCCAGGGGGCGCGGAGCCGGCTCGTCCGTGGCCGTGGTCTCGGCGGTCTGGGCCACGCGCACGGGCAGGCGCACGACGAACTCGCTCCCCTGGCCGAGGCCGGGGCTGTTCGCCTCGACCCGGCCGCCGTGCATCTCGATCAGGCTGCGCACCAGCGTCAGGCCGATGCCCAGCCCTCCCTCGGTGCGCGCCAGCGAGCCGTCGCTCTGCACGAACGGCTCGAAGACGCGGCCGAGGACGTCCGGCGGCACGCCGATCCCGTTGTCGCGCACGCGGATCACCGCTTCCTTGTCCTCCAGCGCGCCGGAGAGCTTGATCGAGCCCCCCGGCATCGTGTACTTGGCGGCGTTGTTGAGCAGGTTCGCCACCACCTGTTCGAGGCGGGTGGGGTCGGCCTCCAGGCGGATCGGCTCCTGCGGCAGGTCGAGGGTCAGCTCGTGGGCGCGGCTCTCGATCAGTGACCGGGTGGCATCCACCGCGCGCTCCAGGATGGTCTTCAGGTCGACGACCTCCTGGCGCAGGCGGATGCTCCCCTGGGTGATCCGCGAGACGTCCAGCAGGTCGTCCACCAGCCGGGCGAGATTCTTGACTTGGCGCTCCACCATCTCGCGGGAGGGCTGGAACGACGGGTCCATGGTCTCGACCTGGCGCATCAGCTCGACCGCGTTGCGGATCGGCGCGAGCGGGTTGCGCAGCTCGTGGGCGAGCATGGCCAGGAACTGGTCCTTCCGGCGGTCGGCGGCGGCGATCTCCTCGGCGCGGCGGCGGAGCTCCTCGTCCATCTTGCGCTGGGTGGCTTCCTGTTTCTCACGCAGGGCGCGCTCGGCGGCCAGGCGCGGCGCGGCGTCGCGCAGCACGAGGATCGTCCCGCTCGCCGTGCCCTCGTCGAGGAGAGGCTCGAAGGAGACGTCGATCGGCCGTTCGCTGCCGGATCGGGTCGAGAGCAGAATCGCATGGAGCGGCACCGTGCTCGCGCCGGTAGGAAGGGGATCATCGGCCGGAGGCAAATCGATCGTCAGGCCGGTCTCCGCATCGCGCAGCCGGAGCAGGTCGCCCGCGGTGCGTCCCGCGGCCAGGGAGCGGTCGATTCCC
This sequence comes from Thermoanaerobaculia bacterium, assembly GCA_035264905.1. GTDB lineage: Bacteria > Acidobacteriota > Thermoanaerobaculia > Multivoradales > UBA5704 > UBA5704. Next base: position 7,145 of record DATFPH010000490.1, on the reverse strand, counting down.
AGCAGGCTCTCGGCACTATTATTGAGAAGGAGGATACGCCCTGCGGAGTCGAGGACGACGATCGCATCGCTCAGGCTGTCGAGCGTGGTGCGCAGCCATTCGCGTGAAGAAACGGTCTCTGAAGGTGGCACCGTCGTCCCTTCCGCAGGCCAGGAAGCGGGTTGGGAGGTCGATTGATTTGGCATGGTCTCAAGAGTCGAGCGCGACCTCCGAGCGCGAGGAAAGCCCTTGCGCGCGGGGAGGCGCTCTCACGTTCGGGATCTCTCTTGCGAGACGCGCGCCAGAGGGGCCGCCCGGTTCAGAACGTCGCGCAGACCGAGCGCGAGCAGGAGGAAAAGAGCGAGCGAGCCCTGGACCAGGAAGCGGGTCCAGGTGACGGGGATGAGCGTGTCCGGATGGGGATGGATCGAGTACGCGCCCCAGGCGATCATCAGCGGAGCCAGCGCTCCGGCGGCCAAAGCCAGGGCCAAAGCCTTCCGGCGCCCGCTCCACCCCCGCCGTCCCACCCAGAAAACCACCGGAATGACGATCCAGAACACGGTCCAATGGTCGAACCGGAGCATCTGGCGCAGCGCCAGTGCGGCGAGACCGGGCATGCGGGTGACCACTCCCGGCCAGAAGTCTTCCGTTCCGATGAGGACGTCATAGCGCTCGTCCTGGCGGTTCGGAATGCCGGCGCGCCAGGAGGCGAGGAGCGCGAGAGCCAGCAGGACGGGGACCGTGGCCGCCGCCAGGTGGACGAGCTGATGCAGTTTAGGGCGTCGGGGAGGGAACTTTTTTCTAAGGAAAAACCAGGCCGCGATACCGAGAGCGAAAAACGCCAGGAGCGCACCCTCGTTCTTGGTCAGGGCCGCGCCCGCGAGCAGCAGCCCGGCGCCGAGGGCATCGGAGACGCTTCGCCTCCCGCGCAGCAGGAGCAGCAGCCCGGCGCCGTAGAAGCAGCCCAGCGGCAGGTCGCTGTACCCGCTCGCCGCGCCGCTGTCCTCGAAGAAGGTGAGAGCGGGCACGCCCGCGGCGGCGAGCCCGGCGAGCAGCGTGGGGAGCCGTCCGGCCCAGCGCCGGCCGCCATCCCAGAGGAGCAGCAGGAACGCCGCGAAGCAGGTGGTGTAGAGCGCCCGGAAGGCATGGACGTCCTGGGGCACGGCGAACGTCTCCAGGACCACCACCTGGGCGATGGGCATCAGGAGCGGATACTGCGGGTGCGTGACGTACAGGTTCTTCCGGAGCAACACCTCGGAGTCGACCGTCCCCTCGTCCAGGACCCAGAGCGCCTGCGTCGACCAGGTCATCCGCCCGTCCCAACCGGTCACCGGATCGGTGACCGCATCGGCGAGCAGGCCGAGGCAGATGAAGGCGAGGAGGGCGGCGGCGCCGATTTCGATCCAGGAGACCTCACCCCCTAACCCCCTCTCCCATCGCCCCCCCTTCCGCCGGGAGAGGGGGAACCGGACCCCTCTCCCTCGCCGCTGCCGCAGCCCCCAGGCGGCGAGCCCGCAGAGGACTAAGGCCGCGGTGGTCCCGAGGATCGCCGGGCGACGCAGCGGCACGTCGAGGAAGTGGGAGAGCGCGTAGAGGGCTCCGGCGAGGCCGGCGAGACCGAGGAGGTAGGCCCAGGCCAGCCGGCGCGGCCATGGGAGCGTCCGCACGGACGGTACGAGCTCGGCGAGGCCCAGGCCCGCGGCCAGGAAGAGGGCCACCCCGCCGAGGCTCGGGAGGACGCCGTTCACCGGAAGCTCCCTGCCTTGAGCGCCTGCAGGAACTCGTGGCGCTCATAGAGGACCGGCGGCCGGCGCACCGAGGCCACGATGATCCAGCGCGCCTCGCGGATCAGGCGCGTGCGCACCGTCTTCGGGTTGCGCAGATCGTGGAGAAACCCGAGGTAGATCGCCCGGCGCGGCGCCAGGTCGAAGCGCACCCAGAGCACGCTCCCTTCCTCGACGGGATCGGCGTCGACCAGCGCATATACCGCATGCCGTGGGATCGTCCGGCGGATGTCCTCGATCGCCTGGGCATACTGCGGATCCCACTGCCGGGAGCGCTCTTCGAGCGGGGTCTCGCCGGCATAGGCGAACGCCCAGTAGATGCGCCGCACCGACCGGCCGGCCGACCACGCGAGGGAGACGGCGAGGAGCAGGCCGAAGAGGGCGAGGGCGACGCGGGCGGACTTTACTCCCATGCCTGCATCTTCACTCCAATCGGTGCCGTCATCGCCCGAAACACCGGCATGAGCCCGATCGTCTGGTCCCAATAGGGCGTCCGGCGGTACCACCATTGCGAGCGGGCGAAGGGATCAGCGGCGAATTTCTCGTCCTTGAGCGCCTCCTTCCAGGCCGCCGCGACCTGCGGGTCCTTGATCATTTCCTGGGCGAGCCCCTCGAGGTTCCGGAGGTCCATGTACTCCTTCTGCTCGAAGACCGTCGAGAGGAGGCCCCAGGAGAGGAGCGAATCAGGGGCGTCCGGCTCCAGGAGCTGGACGGCGACCTCGAAATCCGGCTGGTCGGCGCCCACCCAGAGCGAGCCGGCGGGGAAGGTCCGGCGCTCCGCGCGGCGCTCGACGCGGGCCTTCACCTGCGTGAGCCCCTGGTAGGAGCGCTGCGCAAGCTCGGGGTCCGCCACCCGCATCGCCTCCACCTCGATCTCGGCCGGCCCGGTGAGCCGCTGGACGCGCAACCCCTGCCCGCGCAGCCGCTCTTCGATCTCCGGCCAGCCGGGCAGCACGAAGTAGCCGCGCGGCCGGGGGACGGCTTTCACGATCTGCGCCTTGTGCTGCCAGGGGACGCCGATCTCCCGCACCTCGCCGCGCTGGTACTGGAGGACGGAGCCGCCGGTGACCAGGGACGGCCGCATCTCGGAGGCGTAGACCGGGAAGCGGATGCGGTCCGTCTCGGGGCTCGCCGCGAATTCGACCACTACGTCGGACGGTGGGGCATCCGGCCGGCCCAGCGCGACCGTGGCCGCTTCGGCCTCCTGCACCGCCTTGGTCAGCGAGGAGGGATCGCGCGCCACCTCCTCGAACAGGGCCAGGAGGAAATCGCGGTTGGCCAGCACCCGCTGGCGGTACGGCTTGTACGAGTGCATCTCGATCAGGATCGACGGCCGGTTGCGCAGCGGGAAGTAGCCGGAGGAGAAGCGGGGCTGGCCCACCCAGGAGTTGAATCCCTTGGTGGGATCGTCGCGGTCCTCCAGGTCCACGTAGGGGCCGTTGCGGTGGCCGGCTTTCTCGGTGGCGGCGAGGACGGCGGGCATGTGGCCGCGCAGCCAGGCATCGACCGGCGCGGGCGCCTGCGGCGCCTCGGCCCAGGTCCAGGTGAGCACCCAGTCGTGGTCCACGCCGTCGGTCACGTGGTTGTCCACGTGGAGGTGCGGGCGCCAGTCGGAGACGAGCGCGATCAGGGCGCGTGCCTCCGGGGTCGAGAGCTTGAGGAAGTCGCGGTTGAGGTCGTGCCCGTCGGCCGTGGTGCGGAAGCCCATGCCCTGGTGCGGCCCGTCCTGGTTCGGCCGGTTGTAGGGAGAGACGCGCGCATGGCCGTCCACGTTGTAGACCGGCACCAAGACCAGGGTCACGGCGTCCAGGATCTCGCGGTGCCGGCCCAGAGCCATGTCGCGGAGGATCATCAGGGTCGCGTCCTTGCCGTCGATCTCACCGGCGTGGATGCCGCTCTGGATCAGCAGGATCGGCTTGGCGAGCTTGCGGGCCTCGCCGGCCGTGAAGGCCTTCTCCTTGGAGACCACGACGAGCGGCAGGGGGCGCCCCTGGCCGGAGGTGCCGAAGGTGCCCAGAGACATCTCGGGCAGGCGCTGCTGGATTTTTTTAAGGAAGGCGAGTGCCTCCTCGGTGCTCGGCGTGGCCTCGAAGTCGGCGACCTCGGCCGGTGTGAGCCACTCGGTGGGCACACTCTGCGCGGCGGCAGGCAGGGGGGAAAGGACTGCAAGGACAGCAAGGACAACAAGGACGGAGTTGCGAGCGCGCATGCTTTGACCTCCCGAGAGCGGGACAGACTTTACCAAAGGGGCGCGTCTCACTCCTCGCGCGCGGCGATCTCCTTGACTCTCTGCCAGCGGCGGATCTGCTCGGGTGCGTACTCCGCCAGGTACAGGTCAATATCCTCCAGATCGACTCGCCCACGCTTCAGAAGCTCCACCAGATCGGCCGTGTCCTTCTGTCTCCCGGCCTTGAGCTTCATGTACACCAGAGCAGGCAGCGGCACGATCGGCACGCCTTGGCTTTCGAGCGGCTGTTCCACGGCGGGCCGCAACTGGCGTTCCTCAGCTTTGGACTCATCGATCGAAACGAAATCGACGCGGACGTCACCGATGGCGATCAGGGGCACCTTCAAGGTTACGAAGCCGCCCTCGTGCTTGATGAACGCCTCATCGCCGACCAGGAAGTCCACATCGTCGGTCGTGCGCGGATAGCCGTGTGCGCCCACGGCGAGCCCACCGGCGAGGCCATGCGGGATGTTGGCTTCGCGAAGCTTCTGGGAAGCCAATTCCACGGCTCTGAGGATCTCGGGCGCCACGATGCCGCGAAGGAGGGTCAGGTCTGGAAAATCTTCGGAGTCTCTTTTCATAAGGCCCTCGGATTACAGCGACCGCGTGGGCCGCTCCGCCTCCGCGCTCGGGTAGGTGCCGAGCACCCGCAGCTCGGTGGTGTGCTCGCGGGCCTCTTCGAGGGCAGCGCGCAGGGTGTCGGTGGCCGCGTGCCCTTCCAGGTCCAGGTAGAAGCGGTACTGGAAGGGGGTCGCGGGGATCGGACGCGACTCGATCTTGGACATGTTGACACCGCGGCGCCGGAAGACGCCGAGGAGCTCGGCCAGGGCGCCCGGACGGTGCGCCAGTGCGATCAGCAGCGAGGTCTTCACCGGGACGCCCGGCGGACAGGGGACCGGATGGACCGCCAGCTCCACGAAGCGGGTGTAGTTCCCCTCCTCCGACTGGATCGCCCGACGCAGGATCTCCAGGCCGTAGCGGTGCGCCGCCGACTCGCTGGCAATCGCCGCGAGGCTCCGGTCCCCCCGCTCGCGGACCTTGCGCGCGGCGCCCGCGGTGTCGAAGGCTTCTTCCACGTGCACTTGGGGCAGGGCGCGCAGGAAGGCCTCGCACTGGCGCAGGGCCTGCGGGTGGGACAGGATCGTGCGCACGTCTTCCAGCGAGGTGCCCGGCAGCGCCAGCAGGCAGTGCTCGATCCGGCTCACCTCTTCGGCGTTGATGGTCAGCCCGCCCTCGGCGAGCTGGTCGTAGATCTCGTTGATACTCCCGGCGGTCGTGTTCTCGATGGGGAGGAGAGCTACGTCGACCTTGCCGGCGCGCACCGCCTCGGCCGCGAGGTGGAAGGTCTCGAACCCTTCGAGCAGGACGCCCTCGGGGCGCCCGGCGTAGCGGCGTTGGGCCGCGAGGTGGCTGTAGGAGCCCTCGACGCCCTGGTAGCCGACGCGCAGGGGTGTGGTGGCAAGAGTGCGCAAGTGGGCGTGCTGGTGCGCCACCGACATGTCGAGGATCACGCGGTAGAGGCGCTCGACCTCGTGCGCGTCGAGCCCCTGCTCGACGGCCGCATGCCGCACGCGCTGGAGGATCTGCTCCTCGCGCGCCGGATCGCGGAACGGCCAGGCGGAGTCGAGCTTGGCGTGGACGACCTCCTCGACGAGGTCCATGCGGCGGCGCAGGGCCGCGAGGAGCTGGTGGTCGGCCTCTTCGATGGCTTCGCGGAGGGATTGCAGGTCACTGCTCGCCATGGGGCGAGTATATGGTCCGGAATGCCCTTGGCGCCTCGATCGCCCCCCGTGCCTCGGCCCAAAGGAAGGAGAGCGGCAGACGGCGCCGGCCGAGAAGCCCGAGCGCGAGACGGCCGGCGAGCCACGTCCCCCAGCCGAGGGCGAAACGGGCCACGGCCGGACGGGGCACGCGCCGGTCCCGCCAGATCTTCATCAGGTAGACGCCGTACGAGCGCCCGTTGTTCCGGAGCTGCCGCCGGAGCCCGTCGAGGTCGCGCCGGTGGTGGTGCCGGACGCGCGCCGCGGGCTCGTAGCGAAGGACGCAACCCGCCCGCAGCAGGCGATGAAAGACGTCCAGATCGCCGGCCCCGGCCGCGGGAGTGCCGACGTCGAGCGCGGGATCGAAGCCGCCGATCGCCTCCAGAGCCTGGCGCCGGAACGCCATGTTGGCCCCGACTCCCACGTCCTGCGCCCGCAGGAGCTCCGCGGGCCGCAGGGCCGCCCCATCGAACGTCCGCGGCCGGTCCCCTTTGTCCATCCCGTTGCCATACATCTGGAACAGCCGCTGCGCGGGGGTGTCCTGCGCGGCGGGCAGCACGCGCCCGGTCACACCGGCGACCCGCGGGTCCGCGAAGGCGGACGCCAGTCTGGAGAGCCAGCCGGGCTCGACCTCCACGTCGTCGTCGGTGAACGCGATCAGGCCGTGGCGCGCCTCCGCGATCCCCCGGTTGCGCGCGCGGTCCAGGCCCGGCGCCTCCTCCCGCACGTAGCGGAACGGGGTCGCCGCCACCACCCGCCGGGCCGCGTCGTCCCGCGGAGCGTTGTCGACCACGACCACCTCGTGGGCGGGGCCTTCGAGCCGTTGGAGGCTCTGGAGGCAGCGCGCGAGCTCGGCAGGGCGGTCCCGCGTGCAGACGACCACGCTGATCATGCTCTCTCCAGCAAGGCCACGAAATCCGCGAAGGCGGCGTCGCCCCGCACCTCCAGTCGTGGAAGGGCGAGGGGCGGATCGTCGAAGCCGCTCCGCGCCGTGCGGCAGGTCAGGCCGGCGGCGTAGCCGCAGGCGCCGGCCAGGTGCTGGACGACGGGATCGACCGCGCCGTGCGGATAGGCGATGGTGTCCGGCGGCGCGCCGAGCTCGCGCGTCAGGGCCGCTCGCGACCGGGCCAGCTCGCGGACGGCCTCGGCTGTCGAGAGAGCGGTCAGCGGGCGATGGCTCGCCGTATGCGAGCCGAATCGAATTCCGCGAGCCTGGAGGCAGCGGATCTCGTCCCAGCCGAGGAGCGGCAGGCGTTCCCCATGGGCTTCGTCCCAGTGGTTCTTGTCGCCCACCGCATCCGCCACCAGGAAGACCAGGGCCGAGAAGCCGTAGTCGCGCAGGAGAGGCCAGGCGTGCTCGGCGAAATCGCGGTAGCTGTCGTCGAAGGTGATCAG
>DATFPH010000489.1:0-16286 GCA_035264905.1 Thermoanaerobaculia bacterium | reverse complement strand
CGCCCGCCGGTCAAAAGCGCGGCCGGCACCGAGATCTACTTCCATTTGCCGCCGGAGACCGACAGCCGGTTGCACGCGGTGGCGCGGGAGGAGGGGGTCACGGCATTCATGCTCCTGCTCGCCGTCCACCAGCTCCTCCTGGCGCGCTGGTCCGGCCAGGAGCTGTTCGCAGTGGGCACGGTGGTGGCCAACCGGAGCCGGCGGGAGTTGGAGCGGCTGATCGGCTTCTTCGCCAACACCCTGGCCCTGCGCGCGGACCTGCGGCAGGACCCGGGCGGCGCGCTCACGACTCGGCAGCTCCTGGCGCGCGTCCGCGACGCGACGCTGGAGGCCTTCGCCCATCAGGACGTCCCGTTCGAGAAGCTGGTCGAGGAGCTGCGGCCGGAGCGCGACCCGAGCCGCTCGCCGATCTTTCAGGTCTCCCTCTCCCTCCAGAACACGCCGCCGACCAAGGCGAGCTTCGGAGAGCTGGGCCTGCGCGCCCTGCGGGTCCCCGCGCGCAGCTCGAAGTTCGACCTGGAGGCCGCCTTCGACTACGGCGAGAAAGGGGAGCTCCGCGGGTCGCTCGTCTACAGCACCCCGCTCTTCGACGTGGCCACGGCCGAGCGGCTGACCGGCCATTTTCAGACCCTGCTCAACGCGCTGCTGGAGAGCCGGGAGCGGCCGGTGGACGGCCTGCCGCTGCTCACCCCCGGCGAGATCGCCCAGCTCGGCGCCTGGAACCAGACGCCGGTCCCGCCGGCGGATCTGCCGCCGCCCGAAGACCGCTTCGCGGCGCTGGCCGCGGCGGACCCGCAAGCGCCCGCGCTCGTCTCCGCCGCCGGGACCGTGACGCGCGGAGAGCTCGATGCCGCGGCGAGCCGGCTCGCCCGGCGCCTGCGGCGGCTCGGCGTGGGACCCGAAGTGCCCGTGGGTGTCGTGCTGCCGCGCTCGCCCGAGCTGGTGCTGGCGGCCCTCGCCGTGGCCCGTGCCGGCGGCGTATATCTGCCGCTCGACCCCGCCTACCCGGCGGAGCGCATTGCCGAGGCGCTGGAGGATGCGGGGGCGAAGGTGGTGCTCAAGGACATCAAGGACTTCAAGGACAGCAAGGACGAAGAAGAAGATTCCTTGAAGCCTTTGCCGTCCTTCGACCCCGACACCCTCGCCTACCTCATCTACACCTCGGGCTCCACCGGCCGCCCCAAGGCGGTGGGGGCGCGGCGCGGCGCCCTGGCGAACCTCGTGGACGTCAGCCTTCGGGCGGTGCCCGCGAGGCCGGACGACCGCGCCACGCTGATGGCGGGGCCGGCGTTCGACGGCTCGGTCTGGGAGATCTGGCTCTTCCTGTGCTCCGGCGCCGCGATCCACGTGCCGGACGAGGAGACGCGCCTGTCGCCGCCGCGCCTCGCCGAGTGGTTGCGGCGCGAGCGCATCACCGCGACCTTCCTGCCGACGCCGCTGGCCGATGCGCTGCTCGCCGAGCCCGCCGCCGCGGAGCTGCCGCTGCGTTACCTCGCGGCCGGCGGCGACCGGTTGCACCACGTGCGCCCCGGCCTGCCGTTCGCGGTGCTCAACTGCTACGGCCCGAGCGAGGCCACGGTGATGACCTCGTACAACCCGGACGCCGCCCGCGAGGAGGGAGACCCCTCGGTGGGCTGGCCGATCGACGGCGCGCGGGTCTGGCTGCTCGACGCGGCATTGCGGCCAGTGCCGGTCGGCGTGCCCGGGGAGCTGTGCGTGGGCGGAACGATCCTGTCCCGGGGATATCTGGGCCGCCCGGACCTCACCGCGGACGCGTACCGGCCCGACCCGTTCGCGGCGGAGCCCGGGGCGCGGCTCTACCGCACGGGCGACCTTGCCCGCCGCCGGCCGGATGGCGCGCTCGACGTGCTCGGCCGGCTCGACGGCCAGGTCAAGGTGCGCGGCTTCCGCGTCGAGACCGGCGAGGTCGAGGCCGTGCTGGCCGCCCATCCGGCAGTTCGCCAGGCCGTGGTCCTGCCGCAGGCCGGCACGGCCCTGGCGGCCTGCCTGGTGGTGGCTGGCGAGGTGGAGGACGACGAGCTGCGCGCGCACCTGCGCCGCCGGCTCCCCGAGTTCATGGTCCCGGCGTTCTTCGTCCGTCTCCCGGCTTTGCCGCTGACCTCCGGCGGCAAGATCGACCGCGCGGCTCTCGCGCGGATGGCCCCGGCCTCCGGTCCCGCCCGGCCGGACGCCGTGCCGCGCAGCGCCACCGAGCGCACGCTCGCCGCGCTCTGGGGCGAGGTCCTCGGCCGCGCCGAGCCCGGCGTCGACGAGAGCTTCTTCGATCTCGGCGGGCATTCGCTCCTGCTCACCCGTCTTCAGGCGCGGATCAGCGAGGACCTCGGGCGCGACGTTCCGTTGTTGACCTTGATCGAGCATCCCACCATCGCCGGCTTCGCGGCTTGGCTGGATAGGGGGAGCGAGATTCCGCCGGCGTCCACCGGGAGCCGCGACCGCGCGGAGCGGCAGCGGCAGGCGCTGGAGCTGCAACGGCAACGTCAGATGCGGAGACCACCGACTCGATGAAGGCTTCCAGAAGCCGCCTCTCCGGCCTGTCGCTGGAGGAGAAGGCGCTCTTGCTCGAAAAGCTGCGCGAGAGGAAGCGCGCCGCCGGAGAAGGCGCCGGGATCGGCCGGCGCGACCCCGCCGGCGATCCGCCCCTTCTCTCGTTCGCCCAGCAACGCCTGTGGTTCCTCGACCGCCTCGTCCCCGGCGATCCGGCGTACAACATCGCGCTGCCGGTCTGGCTGGAGGGGCCGCTCGACCAGACCGGCCTGCGCCGCGCCCTCGACGGCGTCGTCATCCGTCACGAGGCGCTTCGCACCACGTTCGGTGCCGTCGGCTCGACGCCGGTCCAGGTGATCGTGCCCACCGGGCATTGCGAGCTGCCGCGGATCGATCTCTCGGCGCTCGGCGCTCGCGCCCGAAAAGAGGCGGAGCTCCTGGCCAGCGAGGAGTCCCACCTCCCGTTCGACCTCGGCGCCGGTCCGCTGCTGCGCGCCGCGCTGGTGCGCCTGCAGCCGGAGCTTCACCTCCTCTGCCTGACGCTCCACCACATCGTGAGCGACGGCTGGTCCATGGACGTGCTGATCCGCGACGTGGCCGCGCTCTACCGCGGCGAGGAGCTGCCGCCCCTGCCGATCCAATACGCCGACTTTGCCGTGTGGCAGCGGCAGTGGCTCTCGGGCGAGGTGCTCGAAAAGCAGCTCGCCTACTGGCGCGAGCGGCTCGCCGGCCTCCCCGCGGCCCTCGACCTGCCCACGGACCGACCGCGGCCCCCGGTCCGTGGCACGGCCGGTGACTTCGTGCCGCTGGATCTCGACACGGAGACCGGCGAGCGGGTGCGCGAGCTCGCCCGCTCCCTCGGGGCGACCCCGTTCATGGTCCTCCTCGCGGCCTGGTGCGCCCTGCTCCAGCGCATCACCGGGCAGGACGACCTCTGCGTCGGCTCGCCCGTCGCCAACCGCGGCCGGCCCGAGACGGACCCCCTGATCGGCTTCTTTGTGAACACCCTGGTGCTGCGCGCCGACCTTGCGGGCGATCCCACGTTCCGCGAGCTGCTCGACCGCCTGCGCCCGCGCGCAATCGAAGCCTTCTCGCACCAGGACCTCCCGTTCGAGCGGCTGGTCGAGGAGCTGCGGCCCGAGCGCGATCCGAGCCGCTCGCCGCTCGTCCAGGTCTCGCTGACCGTGCAGACCGGGAGCGGGGAGCCGCCGCGCCTCGGTCCGGTGCGCGTCGTGCCGCTCCCTCCCGAGGGCGGCGCCGTGCGCTTCGACCTGACGCTGACCTTCCGCTCAGGTTTTGCCGGAGCGCTCCTCTATGCCACGGCACTGTTCGACCGGACCACGGCGCAGCGCCTGGCCAACGGCTTCGTCCGTCTCGCCGCCGCGGCCATCGCCGCGCCGGACCGGCTTCTCTCCGAGCTGCCGCTGCTCTCCGAGGAGGAGAGCACCCAACTCCTCCGGGAGCACAACGACACGCGCGCCGCCCGGCCCGCGCCGACACTCCTGGAGCGCTTCGCCGCCTGGGCGGAGCGCACGCCCGGCGCCCTCGCGGTCGACGCCGGAGAGCGCGGCCTCACCTATGCCGAGCTGGCGGAGCGGACGGCCCGGCTGGCGGCCCACCTCCGCAGCCTCGGAGTCGGTCCCGAGGTCCTCGTGGGCCTGCAAGCGGACCGTTCCCCCGAGCTGGTCCTGGGCATCCTCGCGATCTGGGAAGCCGGAGGCGCCTATCTCCCCCTCGACCCCACCCTCCCCGCCGAGCGCCGGGCCTGGATGCTCGCCGACTCCGGTGCCCGGGTGCTGCTGGCCGAGCCCGGCACCTACCTGCCCCTCTTCCAGGGCACCGTGATCGGGCTGGGCGAGGCGCTGCTGGGAGCGCCGGCGTCTCGCCGGCTGTCTTTTGATCCCGACATCCTCGCCTACGCCATCTACACCTCCGGCTCCACCGGCCGGCCCAAAGGCGTCCTGGTGCCCCACCGTGGCCTGGCCAACCTCGCCGCCGAGATGCACCGCTTCGCCGCCGGGCCGGGCAGCCGCGTGCTGCTCTTCGCCTCTCCCGGGTTCGACGCCTCGCTGCTCGACCTGGCTCTCGCCTTCTCCTCGGGGGCGACGCTCAGCGTGGCGCCCGGGCGGGAGCTTCCCGGCCTTGGCCGGCTCCTCCGCGAGCGGCGGATCACCCATCTCCACCTGCCGCCGTCGGCGCTCGCCGCCTTGGGCGACGAAGGGCCGCCGCCCGGCCTCCAGTGCGTGATCCTCGGCGGCGAGCCGGTGCCGGAGCCGCTCGCCGCGCGCTGGGGCGCGGGGCGGCGCCTGTTCAACGACTACGGCCCGACCGAGTCGACCGTGTTCGTCACCGTGGACGAGGGGCTCACCATCGGCCGGCCGATCGCCAACGTGGAGGTCCACCTCCTCGACCGCGATCTGCGGCCGGTCCCGCTCGGGGTCCCGGGAGAGGTCTGCCTGGCCGGCGCCGGGCTGGCGCGCGGGTATCTCAACCTGCCGGCTCTCACCGCAGAGCGCTTCGTGCCGTGCTCAGGGGGAGAACGCCTCTACCGCACCGGCGACCTGGCCCGCCGTCTGCCGGACGGCCGCATCGACTTCCTGGGGCGGATCGACCACCAGGTGAAGGTCCGCGGCTTCCGCATCGAGCCGGGTGAGGTCGAGGCGGCTCTGCGCCGGCATCCGGCGGTGGAGGAGGCCGTGGTCGTGCCCCTCGGCGAGGGCACGGAGCGTGCGCTGGCGGCCTGGGTGGTGCCCTCCGGCACGGTCTCTTCGGAGGAGCTGCGCGCCTTCCTGCGTGAGACGCTGCCGGCGTACCTGGTGCCGGACTCCATCGGCCTGCTCGATCGGCTGCCGCTCACGCCGAACGGCAAGGTGGACCGTCGGGCTCTGGCGCGGCGCGCTCCGGAAGTCCGCCCGGCCGCGGCGGGCGCGCCGCCGCGCACCGAGCTGGAGCGGACCCTTGCCGCCGCCTGGGCCGAGCTGCTCGGCCTGGAGCGGGTCGGCCTCGACGAGAGCTTCTTCGACCTCGGCGGGCATTCGCTCCTCCTCGCCCGGCTCCAGGGGGTGCTGTACGAGAGGCTCGGCCGCGAGGTGCCGCTCCTCGCCCTGTTCGAGCATCCGACGGTGGGCGCGCTGGCGCGGTACCTGGAAACGTCCCAGGAAACGAGCGCATCGGTAGAGGTCGCGGCCGGCAACCGCGACCGCGAGCAGCGGCGGCGCGAGGCGCTGGAGCGGCAGCGCCGCCGGCTGGCCGGACGGAGGGCCTCATGAGCGGTCATCCTGGTGAGAAACTGGCGGACCGTCTCGCCGGGCTCTCTCCGCTGGAGCGCGCCCGTCTGCTGGAGCGGCTGCGTGAGAAGAAGCAGACCGCCGCGCCGGCCGAAGTCATCCCGCCACGCGACCGTGCGTCCGATCCGCCGCCGCTCTCTTTCGCGCAGCAGCGCCTCTGGTTTTTGGACCGTCTGCGTCCCGGCGATCCGGTCTACAACATCCCCACGCCGCTCGCGGTGACCGGCCCGCTCGACGTGGCCGCCCTCCACCGCGCCTTGAACGCGATCGTCGAGCGGCATGAGGGGCTGCGCACCACCTTCGGCGTGCGCGACGAGGTGCCGGTCCAGCTCATCGCGCCCCGGCTCGCCCTCGAGCTGCCCGTGGCCGATCTCTCGAGCCTCCCCCGCGAGCGGGGGGACGCCGAAGCCGGGCGCCTGCGCGATGAGGACGAGCTGCGGCCATTCGATCTGGCGGCGGGACCGCTCCTGAGGGCCACCCTGCTGCGGCTGGCGTCTGAGGAGGAGACCGAGCGGCATTTCATCCTGCTGACCTTCCACCACATCATCAGCGACGGCTGGTCGGGCACCGTACTGATCGGCGAGCTGACAGCCCTCTACGGCGGCGGCGCGCTGGATCCGCTGCCGATCCAGTACGCCGACTTCGCCGTGTGGCAGCGGCGGGAGCTCTCCGGCCAGGCGCTGGAGCGGCGGCTCGCCGTGTGGCGCGAGCGGCTGGCTGGTGCACCGCCGGTCCTCGAGCTCCCCTCCGACCGCCCGCGCGGCGTTGCGCGGACGTCGCGCGGCGGCTCGGTCTTCTTCCAGCTGGAGCCGGCCGTGGCCGGTCCGCTCCACGATCTCGCCCGCCGGCAGGGGGCCACGCCGTTCATCGTCCTCCTCGCCGCCTACCAGGCGCTGCTGCACCGCTTGACCGGCCGCGACGACCTCTCTGTGGGCGCTCCGGCGGCCAACCGCGGGCGGGCCGAGACCGCCGGGCTCATCGGGTTCTTCGTCAACACCCTGGTGCTGCGCGGCGACCTCTCGGGCGATCCGCGCTTCGCCGAGCTGGTGGACCGGCTGCGCCCGGTGGCCTTCGACGCCTTCGCGCACCAGGACGTGCCGTTCGAGAAGCTCGTCGAGGAGCTGCGCCCCGAGCGCGAGACCGGGCGCCCGCCGCTCGTCCAGGTCGCGCTCTTGCTCCAGAACTTTCCAACTGCCACTGGGGCCGTCCGTGGCCTGCGCGTCGATCCGCTGCCGGTGCATCCCAAGGTGGCCAAGATGGACCTGACGATGACCCTGGAGGAGATCGACGGCCGCTTCCAGGCCATGCTCCAGTACAGTGCCGACCTCTTCGACGCCCCCACCGTCGAGCGCCTGGCCGCCTCCTTCGTGACCCTGACCGCCGCCGCCTGCGCCGTTCCGGACCGCCGCCTCGCCGAGCTGCCGCTGCTCGGCGAGGTCGAGCAGGCCCAGCTCCTGCGCGAGCACAACGACACCGCCGCGCCCGCGGCCGATCCCGCCCTGATCCCCGAGCGCTTCGCCCGCCAGGCCGCCCTCCATCCCGAGAGGCCGGCCGTGGTCGCCGAGGACGTTACCTGGACCTGGGGAGAGCTGGCCCGCCGCGTCGCCGAGCTGGCGGCCCACCTGCGATCCCTGGGAGCCGGCCCCGAGACCCGCGTCGCCAAGGTCGCCGACCGCACCCCCGAGACGATCGTCGCCATGCTCGCCGTAATGACGGCCGGAGCCACCTGGGTCCCCCTCGACCCAACTCTCCCCGAGGCGCGCCGGCAGGAGCTGGTGGAGATCTCGGGAGCGCTGAGCTTGGACCACGGACTGGCACGGACGAACACGGACGAACACGGACTGCAGGAAGGCTTCGATTTGTCCGTGGGGGTCGGTGATCGTCCGTGTCCGTCCGTGCTCCATCCCGAGGCCCCCGTCTACCTCATCTTCACCTCCGGCTCCACCGGCACCCCCAAAGGCGTCGTCGTCGAGCACCGCCACCTCCGCCACTACGTCGACGCCGTCGCCCGCCTCCTCGGCCCGGCCGCCGCGGGCTCCTGGGCCGTGGTCTCGACGCTCGCCGCGGACCTCGGCCACACGGCCATTTTCCCGGCGCTCTGCTCCGGCGGCACGCTCCACCTGATGAGCCCGGAGCGGGCTCTCGATCCGGAGGCTTTCGCCGACTACGCCGAGCGCCATCGCATCGACGCGATGAAGATCGTCCCGTCGCACCTGGCGGCCCTGCTGGCCGGCTCGCGGCCCGCCGCGGTCCTGCCGTGCGAGCTGCTCGTCCTCGGCGGAGAGGCCACCCCCTGGGAGCTCGCCGGGCGGATCGCGGAGCTGGCGCCGGACCTGCGCGTGCTCAACCACTACGGCCCAACCGAGACCACCGTCGGAGCCATCGCCGGGCCGATCGGCAGGCCTCCCCAGGCCCGGTCCCGCCGCCCGCCGCTGGGGCGCCCGCTCGCCAACGTCGAGGCCCACCTCCTCGACCGCGGGCTGCAGCCCGTGCCGACCGGTGTGCCGGGGGAGCTGTTCCTCGGGGGCGGCGGCGTGGCGCGCGGCTACCTCGGACAGCCGGACCGGACCGCGGAGCTCTTCCTGCCACACCCCTTCGCCGGGCCTCTCGGCACCCCCGGCGCGCGCGTCTACCGCACCGGCGACCTCGCCCGGCGCCTGCCTGACGGCTCGCTGGAGTTCCTCGGCCGGGTGGACGACCAGGTGAAGATCCGTGGCTTCCGCGTCGAGCCCGGCGAGGTGGAGGCCGCCCTCGCCCGCCACCCGGCGGTGCGCGAGTGCGCGGTGCTCGTCCGCCAGCAACCAGGAGGAGCGACTCTCGCCGCGTATGTGGTGCGGAGCGGGGAGGTGGACGCCGAGGGGCTGCGCGGCTGGCTCGCGGAGCGGCTGCCGGCGGCCCTGGTGCCGTCCGGCTGGGTCGTGCTGGAGGCGCTGCCGCTCACCGCAAACGGCAAGGTGGACCGCCAGTCCCTCCTGGAGATCCGGCCCGAGATGGCGCTCCCGGCCGGCCGCGAGGACGCCGCGACGGCGCTGCCGCGCACCAGCCTCGAGCGGGAGATCGGCGCCATCTGGTGCGAGGTCCTGGGGATCGAGCGGGTCGGCGCGAGCGACAGCTTCTTCGATCTGGGCGGGCATTCGCTGCTGCTGCCGCGCGTCCAGGCCGGATTGCGCGAGAGGCTCGGCCGCGATGTTCCGTTGATCGTAATGTTCGCGCACCCCACCGTGGCGGCGCTCGCCGCCTGGCTGGAGAACCGGGACGAGCCGGATCCGGGCGACGGTGGAGACGATGCGCGCGAGCGGATCCGCCGGCAGCGGCAAGGACTGGAAATGCAACGCCGCCGAGCGGCGCAGAGGAGACCGGCATGACGGACTGGAACGACACCCCTGGAGCCGAAGGGCTCGACATCGCGGTCGTGGCGATGAACGGCCGCTTTCCCGGCTCGCCCGATCTCGACCGCTTCTGGCGGAACCTGCGCGACGGCGTCGAGTGCGTCACCTTTCACTCCATCGACGAGCTGATCGCGCGCGGCGCCGACCCCACCCTGGTGCGCGACCCCTCCTTCGTTCCGGCCACCTCGCTGGTCGAGAACGTCGACCTGTTCGACGCCGGGTTTTTCGGCTTCTCGCCGCGCGAGGCCGAGAGCATGGATCCGCAGCAGCGCGTTTTCCTCGAGCTGGCCTGGGAGGCGCTGGAGCTGGCGGGATACGACAGCGAGCGCGCCACCGGTCTGACCGGCGTCTATGCCGCGAGCGGCACCAACGAATACCTGTTCTTCCACCTGCTGCCGAACCTGACCGAGCTGCAGAACGTGCTGCAGCTCTCGATCGGCAACGAGAAGGACTTCCTGGCCACCCGGGTTTCCTACGAGCTCGACCTGCGCGGGCCGAGCATCAACGTGCAGACCGGCTGCTCCAGCGGCCTGGTGGCCGTCCACCTGGCCTGCCAGGCCCTCCTCGCCTACCAGTGCGACATGGCGCTGGCGGGAGGGATCTCGCTCCAGCTGCCGACCTTCCCGGGGTACGTCTACCAGCCCGCCGGCATCCTCTCGCCGGACGGCCACAGCCGTTCCTTCTCGGACCAGGCGCAGGGGACCGTCGGAGCGAGCGGCGCCGGCGTCGTCGTCCTCAAGCGGCTGGCCGATGCGATCGCCGACGGCGACACCGTCCGTGCGGTGATCAAGGGCTCGGCCCTGAACAACGACGGCGGCGGCAAGATCGGCTACACGGCGCCCAGCGTCGAGGGGCAGGCGCGGGTGATCGACATGGCGCATGCCGCGGCCGCGGTCGAGCCGCGCTCCATCACCTACGTGGAAGGGCACGGCAGCGCCACGCCGCTCGGCGATCCGATCGAGGTCACGGCGCTCACCCGCGCCTTCCGCGCCTCCACGCCGGACCGCCAGTTCTGCGCGCTCGGCTCGGTGAAGAGCAACATCGGCCACACCGACACCGCGGCCGGCATGGCCGGCCTGATCAAGACCGTGCTCGCCCTGGAGCACGCGGAGGTCCCGCCGACGATCGGGTTCGAGCGGCCCAACCCGAAGATCGACCTCGCGGGGAGCCCGTTCTTCGTCACCAACCGGCTCATCCCCTGGCCTGAAAGTTCCGGGCCGCGCCGGGCGGGCGTCAGCTCCTTCGGCATCGGCGGCACCAACGCCCACGTGGTCCTGGAGGAGCCGCCGCCGGCCGCGCCGTCGAGCCGCGCGCGGACCTGGGATCTGCTGGCGGTCTCGGCGCGCAGCGAGGCGGCGCTGGAGGCGGCCACGGACCGGCTGGCGGAGGCGCTGGAGACGAGGGACGGCAATCTCTCCGACGTCGCCTGGACCCTCCAGGCCGGCCGCCGCCGCTTCGCGCACCGCCGCGTCCTGGTCTGCCGCAACGGCGATGTGGCCGAGGCCGCCCGCGCCCTGCGCGAGCGCGATCCGCAGCGCCTCCTGGGGGGATGGGACGAGACGCGGGACCGTCCCGTGGCCTTCCTCTTCCCGGGCCTCGGAGACCACTACCCGGGGATGGCCGCCGGTCTCTACCGTGACGAGCCGGTCTTCCGCCGCGAGCTCGACCGCGCCGCCGACATCCTGAAGCCGCTCCTCGGCGCCGACCTGCGCACCCTTATGTTTCCTGCGGGCTCGGGGGAGGAGCGCTCCGGCGGCATCGACCTCAAGGCCATGCTGGGGCGCACCGATCCCTTGGCCGGATCGCCGCTCGCCCGCACGGTGGTCGCGCAGCCGGCCCTGTTCGCCGTGGAGCTCGCTCTCGCCTGCCTGTGGATGAGCTGGGGGCTCCGCCCTACGGCGCTCCTCGGCTACAGCCTCGGCGAGTATGTGGCCGCCTGCTTGGCCGGCGTCCTTTCGCCCGAGGATGCCTTCCGCGTCGTCGCCGAGCGCGCGCGGCTCATCGAGGCCCTGCCCGCGGGCGCCATGCTCGCCGTCGCCCTCCCCGAGGAGGAGACGGCGCCGCTGCTCGGCGGTCCCCTCTCGGTTGCCGCGGTCAACGGCCCGGCGCTCACCGTCGTGGCCGGCCCGCCCGAGGAGGTCGAGCGGCTGACCCAGCGCCTGAACCAGCGGGGTGTCGCCTCGCGCACGCTCCCCACCACCCACGCGTTCCACTCGCGGATGATGGAGCCGGTCGCCGGCAAGGTGCGCGAGCTGCTCGCCAGCGTGCGGCTGAACGCGCCGGAGATCCCCTACCTCTCGAACGTGACCGGCACCTGGATCACGGTGCAGGAGGCGACCGACCCGGAGGCCTGGGTGGCCCACCTGCTGCGTCCGGTGCGCTTCGGCCCCGGTCTCGCCGAGCTGTGGCGCGATCCGGCGCGGGCACTGCTGGAGGTCGGCCCGGGGCACGGTCTGGGAAGCCTGGCGCTCCAGCACCCGTCCGCGCCGGCCGGCGACCGTGTGGTCGTCTCGTCGCTCCGCGGCGCCTGGGAGAAGCAGCCGGACGGCGCGGCGCTTCTGGGCGCCCTCGGCAAGCTCTGGATCGCCGGGTGCCGCGTCGACTGGGCCGGCTTCCACGAGGGCGAGCGGCGCCGCCGGGTGCGCCTCCCGACCTATCCGTTCGAACGGCAGAGGTATTGGATCGGGACGCCCGCAGGGATGTTCCGCCTGCCGATCGCACCGGCCCTGCACGAGCCCGGAGCGGTGGAGACTCCGCCGCCGCTGACCGCCACCGCGCCCGCGGCGCCTCGCTACACCCGGCCGGCACTGCGCACGCCGTACGCCGCGCCGTCGACCGAGCTGGAGCGCGCCGTGGCGGGCCTCTGGGAGCGGCTCCTGGGGATCGGCGGGATCGGCCTCCACGACAATTTCTTCGAGCTGGGCGGCCACTCGCTCCTCGGCACCTCGCTGGTCAACCTGGCGCGCGAGGTGCTGGGCGCCGAGCTGCCCCTCCAGGCCCTGTTCGAGACGCCGACCGTGGCGGGCATGAGCGCCGCCGTGGCCGCCGCGCGCGGCGCCGCGGGAGCCGGGCAGATTCCACCCCTGGTGCCGCTGCCGCGCACGGGAGACCTGCCGCTCTCCTTCGCGCAGGCGCGGATGTGGTTCCTCCACCAGCTTCAGCCGGGCTCGCCGGCCTACAACATCCCGTTCGCCGTGCGGCTGACCGGCGCGCTCGATCCCGCGGCGCTGACCCAGGCTGTGCGGGAGATCGCGCGGCGGCACGAGACGCTGCGCACCACCTTCCCGGTGATTGAGGGGAAGGCCGCGCAGGTCATCGCGCCGCCCGCCGCCGCGGAGCGCCTGCGGGTGCCGCTGCTCGACTTCGGCGGGCTCCCACCGGAGCGACGCGACGCCGAGCTGGCGCGGATCGGCGATCTGTCCGCCCGCGCGCCCTTCGACCTGGCCGCCGGGCCGCTCCTGCGCCTGACCCTGGTGCGCCTCTCCGCGGCAGGCGACGACCACGCCCTGCTCCTCTGCATGCACCACATCATCTCGGACGGCTGGTCGGTCGGCGTCTTCGTGGGCGAGATGGCGACGCTCTACGAGGACGCGAAGAACGGCCGCGCCTCGTCGCTCCCGCCGCTCGCCCTGCAATACGCCGACTTCGCCGACTGGCAGAGCCGCTGGCTCTCGGGCGACGTCCTGGAGCAGCATCTCACCTGGTGGCGGCAGCGCCTGGAGGGGCGGCCCGCGGCGCTCGACCTGCCCACCGACCGGCCGCGCGGTGACCAGCAGACCGCGCTCGCCGGCCATCGCGACCTGACGCTGCCGGGGACGCTGGGCCGCGCCCTGCGCACCCTCGCCGAGACCTCGGGCGCTACGCCGTACATCGTCTTCCTGGCCGCCTTCGACACCGTGCTCGCCCGCTACACCCGCCAGGCGGACGTCTCGGTGGGCACGCCGATCGCGAACCGCACCCGCGCGGAGATCGCCGGCCTGATCGGCTTTTTCGTGAACACCCTGGTGCTTCGCGTCGACGTGGGGGGCGATCCGACCTTCCGCGAGCTGGTGGCGCGGGCGGGCGAGGTGGCCCTCGGCGCCTTCGCGCACCAGGACCTCCCGTTCGAGAAGCTGGTGGAAGAGCTCCACCCGGAGCGGGCGCTCGCGGTGACGCCGCTCTTCCAGGTCATGCTCGCCTACCAGAACGCACCGCTCCCCTACGTCGAGCTGCCGGGGCTCACCCTGCGGGGTCTCGCCGCGGAGACCTCGGCGGCCATGTTCCCGTTGACGCTCACCGTCGGCGAGATCGGCGCCGGGCCGGAGGCCGGGGGCTTCGGCCTCAGTCTGGAATATGCCACCGCGCTCTTCGACGCCGCCACCGCCGACCGCATGCTCGGCCATCTCGCCCGGTTCCTGGAAAGGGCGTTGGCCGACCCCGACCGGCGTCTTTCCGCTCTGCCCATGCTCTCCAGTGCCGAGCGCGACCAGCTCCTCGTCGAGTGGAACGCCACCGCACTGGCGATCCTCGACCCCGCGCCCGCCCATCACCAGGTGCTGCGCCAGGCCGCTCAGAGGCCCGAAGCCCTGGCCATCGCCGGAGGCGACCTGGACCTGACCTACGGCGAGCTGGCCGCCTGGGCCGGGCGTCTCGCCCGGCAGCTCCGCGAGCGGGGAGCCGGGCCCGACACCCCGGTCGCCGTCGTCCTGGAGCGCTCGGCCCGCCTGGTGGTGGCCGAGCTGGCGGCGCTGCTGGCCGGGGCGCCGTACCTGCCGCTCGATCCCAAGCTCCCGGAGGACCGCCTGGCCACGCTGGTGGAAGGGGCAGGGCGGGTGGTGGTGCTCGAAGAGAAGGACTTCAAGGACACCAAAGACGCCAAAGACACCGCGCCCTTGCAGTCCTTGGAGTCCTTGCCGTCCTTGGAAGATCTCGCCTACGTCATCTTCACCTCCGGCTCCACCGGAGTCCCCAAGGGGATCGAAATCACCCACGGCTCCCTGACCAACCTGATCGCCTGGTACCACGCCACCTACGCCCCCGGTCCGGAAGATCGCGCGGCTCTGGTGGCAGGGCCGTCGTTCGACGTGTCGGTGGGGGAAATCTGGCCGCTGCTCGCGGCCGGGGCGAGCCTGCACGTGCCCGACGAGGAGACGCGCCTGGTGCCCTCGCGGCTCCTCGCCTGGCTGGCGCGCGAGCGGATCACCCTCTGCTTCCTGCCGACGCCTCTCGCCGAGGCCGTCCTGCGCGAGCTGCCCGAGAAGCTCCCCGCGGGGCTCGCCCTGCGCGCGCTGCTCACCGCCGGGGACAACCTGGTGCGCACGCCTCCGCCCGGGCTCCCCTTCGAGCTGTTCGATCAGTATGGCCCGGCCGAGAGCACCGTCTTCGCGACGCGGGCCCACGTCGAGCCCGGTCCTGCCGGCCCGGCCGGACCGCCGATCGGCCGCCCGATCGCGAACTATCAGGCCTATGTTCTCGATCCCTGGCTGGAGCCCGCGCCGGTGGGCGTGCCGGGAGAGATCTGGCTCGGCGGCACGGGCCTGGCGCGCGGCTACCGCGGACGGCCGGACCTGACGGCCGAGCGCTTCCTCCCGAGTCCGTTCAATCGATTTGTTCTGGGCGGCGAGCGCCTCTACCGCACCGGGGACCTGGCCCGCTGGCTGCCGGACGGCCAACTGGAGTTCCTCGGCCGGATCGACCGCCAGGTCAAGATCCGCGGCTTCCGCATCGAGCTGGGCGAGGTCGAGGCCGCCCTCGCGCGGCTGCCCGGGATCGGCAGCGCCGCGGCCGTCCTCCGCCGCGACGAGCGCGGCGAGGCGCGCCTCGTCGGCTATGCGGCGCCGCCCGCCGGCAAACCGGCCCCCACCGCCCTGGAGCTGCGCCGCGCCCTGCGCACCCGCCTGCCCGAGTACATGGTGCCCGCGGCCTTCGTCGTCCTCCCCGAGCTGCCATTGACCCCGAGCGGCAAGATCGACCGCGACGCCCTGCCCGAGCCGACGCAGGCTGCCGGCAACGAGCGCGTCGCGCCGCGCACCCCGGTCGAGGAGGAGCTGGCGCGCATCTGGTCCGAGCTCCTGGGAGTCCCCTACGAGCAGGTCAGCGTCGGCGACAACTTCTTCGACCTCGGAGGCCACTCCCTGCTCGCGGCTCAATGCGTGGCCCGCGTCCGCGAGAGCCTGGGAGCCGAGCTGCCGCTCCAGAGTCTCTTCGGCAAGGCGACTCTCGGCGACCTCGCCGACGCCATGGTCGAAGCCGAGCTGGCCAATGCCGGAGAAGCCGAGCTGCGCGACCTGCTCGCCGAGTACGACGGCCTGAGCGAGGAGGAGCTGCGTGCGCTGCTCGCTGGAGGGGACGAATAGCACGACATGAGCGATCTTGCGGCACGGTTCGAAGGATTGTCGCGTGAAGGACGGGCAGCGCTCCTGGAGCTTCTCCGCAAGAAGAAGGAGGAGGCGGCCCGGGCCGTGGCTCCCTCGCGTCCTCCGCGCGGGGGAGATCTCCCGCTCTCCTTCGCGCAGCAGCGCCTCTGGTTCATCGACCGGCTGGCGCCGGGCAGCCCGCTCTACAACGTGCCGGGCGCGCTGCGCTGGGCCGGGCCGCTCGATCCGGCTGTGCTCGCCGCCTGCCTCTCCGAGGTGATCCGGCGCCACGACGCGCTGCGCACCCGCTTCGAGATCCGCGGCGGCGCGCCGGTGCAGATCGTCGAGCCCGCCGCGCCTCTGCCTCTGCCGTTGATCGACCTCGCGGCGCTCCCGGAGACGGCCCAGGCTTCCGAAGCGGAGCGGGTCGTCCGGGCCGAATACCTGACCCCCTTCGATCTGGAGCGGCCTCCGCTGGTTCGCGTGCGCCTGGTGCGCCTCGGGCCGGAGGAACACCTGCTCTGCTACGTCTTTCATCACATCGCCAGCGACGGTATGTCCATGCAGGTGACGAACCGCGAAGTGGCGGCCCTGTATCCGGCCCTGCTGGCCGGGCGGCCGTCTCCGCTCCCCGCGCTGCCGCTCCAGTACGCCGACTTCGCCTGGGAGCAGGTCCACACCCTGCGCGGCGTGGCCCTGGAGCGCGAGCTCGCCTATTGGCGTCCGCGTCTGACCGGCGCGCCCGCGCTGGAGCTGCCCACCGACCGGCC
>DATFPH010000488.1:0-11593 GCA_035264905.1 Thermoanaerobaculia bacterium | reverse complement strand
CCACGGCTTAGGCATCGATCAGCTCCGGCTCGATGCGCTCCCAGAACGACGGCTTGATGGCACGCCGGGAGACCAGGTCCACGCGGCGCCCCAGTGCGTTTTCGAGCTCGTCGCCGAGCTCTACGAAGCCCAGGCCGATGGAGGGATCGACATCCACGAGGATCTCCACGTCGCTGTCCTCTCGGGCGTCGCCGCGCGCCCACGACCCGAACAAAGCCATGCGCCGGATGGGAAAACGCTGACTCAGCGTGGCGTGTTGCTCACGAAGCGTCGATAGGATCTCTTCAAGACTTGGCATGACAGACCTCCGTGAAGATCTTCCAACCCATCATAGCTCGCGTCTGGCCGGCGGCTCGATCACGGCAGCGCGATGACCTCCAGCGGCGCCGGCATGAACGATAGAACGAAGATCAGCAACGCGAGCACGGCAATCGCGCGCCGCTTCAGATCGAGAGGCGTCCGCTCGTCGCGCACCGGGGGATGGAAGAGGCCGATCAGGAAGACGATGACGCACCAGAGCCACCAGCCCGGCCAATAGATCCCGAGCCCGGCCAGGGTGATCCAGAGCGGGATCGCCAGCCAGCGCTGCCAGCGCCCCAGCGCCGAGTAGAGGATGTGCCCGCCGTCGAGCTGCCCGAGCGGGAGCAGGTTGAGGGCCGTGGCGAACAGGCCCAGCCAGGCGCCCAGGGCCATGGGGTGGAGATCGAGGTAAGTGTTCGGGCCGAGCGGGCCGTGAAAGAAGCGGGCCACGAGCTCGATGGCCAGGCTCCGGCCCGGCGCGAAGAGCACCATGCCTTCCATCTTCGGGAGGTCCGGCAGGCTCACGGGATGCGAGTGGGCCACTCCATAGAGAAGGAAGGGGATCAGGGTGATGAACCCGGCGAGCGGGCCGGCGACTCCCACGTCGAAGAGCTCCCGCTTGCTGCGGATCGGCGCATAGATCCGGATGAACGCTCCGAACGTTCCGAAGCCCATCGGGACTGGCAGAAAGTAGGGAAGGGTGCAGGCGAGGCCATAGCGGCGGCAGGCGATGTAATGGCCGAGCTCGTGAGCCAGCAGGATGATCAGCGCGGTCAAGGAGAACGTCAGCCCGATCCGGAGCAGCGCCGGATTCCCCCAGACGGCCCGGACCAGCTGCGGGCTGATGAGAGCGAATCCGTTGGGCGCCAGGCCGGTCACCAGGTCGGTCCGGCTCATCAGATACATCACCGGCCCTAGGGTCGTGGTGGTGAAGAGGGTGAGCAGGAAGAGCAGCAGCGCCAGGCCGTAGCGCGGCCTCGGTGCCGGCGTTTCCGCCGTGCTCTCGCCAGCCGGCGGCACGAGATCGAGGACGGGACGGAAGACCGGACGTGACGGCAGCGGTGGCCCCTCGGGCGGGGCGAACGGCGGGAGCTCGCTCATACCACCGACAGGAGCAGGTCCCGCCTCAGAGGTTCTTGAGATCTTTCCCGGGTTTGAAGCGGACGGTCTTGCCGGGGGAGATGGCGACCTCGACCCCGGTCTTGGGGTTGCGGCCGACGCCTTTCTTGCGGTCCCGCACCTGGAACACGCCGAAGCCGCGGAGCTCGATGCGCTTGCCCGCGCACAGAGCGTCTTTCATGGCGTCGATGATGACGTCCACCGCCTGGGCCGCCTTGACCCGGGGTACGTCCGTGATCTCCGCAACGTGGTCTACGATGTCCGACTTGATCATGTCTGCTCCGAAGCGGCGGCGAGTCTAGCAATCGGTCCTGGAGGAGTCAACGAAAAGAAAAACTCTCAGGCTCTCGCCTCACCCTTTTTTTTGTGAAGGATACAGCGCTGCAAGGCGTCGGCCGTGGACGACGCCAGGCGCTGCATCTGCGGCAGGTCGATTCCGGAGAGCCCCTTCGTGGCGCCATCGGCGTAGATCACCGACACCAGGCGGTCTTTCATTCGGACCGGCAGCACGATGCAGTCGCGCGGCAGGTCGCCGCCCCAGGAGCTGGCGAGCTGGCGGTGCGCGGGCATGGGCGGCATGGGGCCGATATAGAACGCGGTCCCTTGACGGAGGTTCAAGAAGACGGACGGCTGGTCGAAGCTGACCGAGTATTTCTCGAACCGGCTCAGATCGAGGTCGCCCTGGGCCATCCAGGCGATGACCTTGTCGCGCGCCACCTGGAAGAGCGCGGCGCGGCGGTGGTGGTTGCCCAGAAAGGAGAGGACGATCTGCCCGACCCGCTCGCGATCCTGGGTCGCCGCAAACGCCTTCTCGACCTCTTCGAAGGTGGACAGGTGCGGCAGGGGCTCGGGACGCGCCGGAGCCGGGACCGGAGCCGGGCCCGGATCCTGGAGAGCTGCGGGCTCCGCTTTCGGCACGAGCGCGGCCCGCTCCTCCTCGGTCAGGGGGATGGTGAGAGGCCGCGTCGCGGAGCCCAGCCGGGGAGCGGTGCTCACCGCCGGAGCGGCCGAGGCCACCGCGGGAGGCGGCGGCTGCATTTTGGAGGCGCGGCTGCCGAGCAGGTCGTTGAAGGGAGAGGCGAGCGTGGCGGCGCTCTCGGCGGGCTCCTCTTCCTTCTTCTCCCAGAAATAGCGCGCCCGGTTCAGGCGCTCGACGAGCAGGCTGAACCGGGAAGGGCTCTCTTCCCGGTAGTACCTCTCCAGGGCTTCGAGGATGCGCAGCTCGTGGGCCACGTGGATCTTGACCCGCTTGCCCGTGGCGAAGGCGATCTCGTCCTGGCAGGCGAGATTGCGGGCGTCGAGCATCGCCAGGTCCAGGCGGCTCCCCTCGATCCGGAACGGCACGGCGCGGCAGCGGCGGGCCAGCTTGTCGGGGAGGATCGAGAGGACCTCGTCGGGGATCCTGCGCAGGTCGTCGACGGTGGCGGCCGGGACCCCGAGCTGCTCCGAAAGGCCTTTCAGCAGGAGATCCTCGGTGAGCGCGTCGATCTCGACCAGGCACGTCCCCAGCCGCCCACCCACGATGCTCTGGTTCTGCAGAGCGCGGGTGAGCTGCTGGACCGTGATCCAGCCGCGCGCGACCAGGAGCTGCCCGAGCTTTGCCATTGTCTGTTCTAACTTCTTGTTTTTGCGTTACTTACCAGCAAGGGCGTCATTATATGGGCGGCTCGCCGGCCTTGTAAAGCGGCTCTCCTCACTGCTATCCTGCTGGGTGTGAAGGGGTTTATTGCTGCACTGTCCCTCGTCTCCGGATTCTCCGGCCTCCTGGCCGGTCCGACGCCCGCCGCCGCCGCTGAGATCAAGACGACCGACAAGATCCAGACGGCGCCCGCCGCGCCGGCTCCGGCGGGTGCCGCCCCGTCGGCTGCCGCCTTGTATCAGTTCAGCCTGGCGAAGCTGCTCTCGGTCGAGGGCTCGGTGCCCGAGGCCCTGGCCGCCTATGAAGAGGCCGAGCGGCTCGCTCCGGATGCCGCCTATGTGCGCATCGAGCACGCCCAGCTCCTGGCGCGGGTCGGAGAGTACTCCCGCGCTCCGGGGGCCCGCCAGGAGTACATGCGCCGCGCCGCGGCCAAGGTCGACGAGGCGCGGAAGCTCGCGCCGGAGAATCTGGACGTGCTGCGCGCCGTGGGCTCCATCTATCTGGATCTCTCGGTCGTGGACCCCTCTGCCCAGAACACGGCGATCACCGCGCTGGAAGAGGTCCGGCGCCACGATCCGGCCGACGTGCCGGCATCGCTCTCGCTGGGCCAGGTCTACATTCAGGGACAGCAGCCCGAGAAGGCCGTCCAGGTGCTGCGCGAGCTGGTGTCGCGCGTCCCGCAGCAGCGCGTGGCCTACGCTCTGCTCGTCGAGGCGCTCCTGCGCGCCAACCGCGGGGGCGAGGCCGAGTCGGTGTTGAAGGAGGTCCTGGGGTTCGATCCCGGCTCCCTGGAGACCCGTCTTGCCCTGGCCGACCTGCAGAGCGACCGGGGGGACCACGACGCGGCCCTGTCCACTCTCCGGACGACGCCCGACGAGGTGCGCGACGAGCCGCGGATCCGCCGCAAGCTGGCCTGGGAGCTCTACTCGTCGGGGGACCTCGACACCGCCCTGACGACCGCGGAAGGGTTGCTCGCGGGCGAGGGAGCCAAAGATCCCGAGGCGCCGTCCGTCCGCCTGCTCAAGGGGCTGGTCCTCTCGGCCGAGGGGCGCAACGCCGAAGCGGTCGATCTCCTCGCGCCTCTCCATGAGGCCCAGCCCGGCAATGCGCCGCTGGCCGTGACCGTCGCGCATCTCCTGCAACGCGCCGGCAAGAACCGGGAGGGGACGGAGATCCTCTCCTCGCTGGCCGCCGAGCTGGCGCGCCAGGGGAAGACCGCCGAGGAGCGGGAGGTCCGCCTGGAGCTTGCGGAGCTGCAGCTCCAGGGCAAGGATTGGAACGGGGTCGAGGCGACGGTTGCGCCGCTCCTCTCCGCGGAGGACGAAGCGACCCGCCTGCAGGCGATCCTGCTCCGCGGCGATGCCCTGACGCAGGCCAAGCGGTACGACGAGGCTCTGACGGCGCTGCAGGCCGGAGGCGCCTCCCCGGCGGTGGAAGGCCGGCGGGCCGAGGTGCTGTTCCGCGCGGGCCGCGAGAGCGAGAGCCGCGAGACCCTCGCCGCCCTGGTCGCCCGCGGCGATTCGTCGTCGTCGGTCGCCGCCGCCCAGGCCTGGCAGCGGATGGACCGCTACAAGGAGTCGATCCCGATCCTGGAGACGGTGATCGCCGCGAGCCCGGACGCGGTGGTGGCCCACTTCCTGCTGGGTGCGGCCTATGAGCGGACCGGGCAGCGGCCGAAGGCGGTCACCGCCTTGCGCCGGGTGCTGGAGCTCCAGCCCGATTTCCACGCGGCTTTGAACTATCTCGGCTATACCTACGCCGAGGAGGGTGAGAATCTGGACGAGGCGCTGCGGCTGGTGAGCCGCGCGGTGGCCCTCGATCCGGACAACGGTTCGTACGTAGACTCGTTGGGGTGGACCTACTATCGGCTCGGCCGTCACGAGCAGGCCCGCGGTTATCTCGAACGGGCCGCCCGGCTCGAGCCCACGGACGCGACGCTGCACGAGCACCTGGGGGATGTCTATGTGGCGCTGGGGCAGAACGACCGGGCGCGAGCGGCGTATCGCCGGGCGCTCGAGCTGGGGGATGACAACGCAGACGAGGTGCGCCGCAAGCTCGACGAGCTCGATCGGAGCCACACCCGGCCGCCGGGGTGACCTCACCCCCCGACCCCCTCTCCCATCGCCCCCCCTTCCACCGGGAGAGGGGGCGCCACCACCCAAGACAATAGAGCACGCGGGTGGGGGCTTCCCCCTCTCCCGGCCGGCGGGGGGGCGATGGGAGAGGGGGACCGAGGGGGTGAGGTCTCTGGCCGCCGCGCTGACAGCCTCCTTTCTCCTCGCCGGTTGCGCCGGCGGGCCGCGGCCGCACCCCGTGTCCGGCCATGGCGCCGCCGCCTGGGAGATCCCGGCGGAGGCGCTCCACACCCAGCGGCTCTATCGGGTCCACTACTCCGGACCCGAAGGCGAGGGCTCCTTCAAGGTGACCCTCCGCCTGACCTCGCCCGAGCGGTACCAGCTCCAGGCCGTCGATCCGGTGGGACGTTCCCTCTGGAGCCTCGACGTGACCCACAGCCAGGGGCTTTTCTTGAACCACCGCAACCGCAGCTCGTGCATCTTCGAGGGGAGCTTCGACCTGTCGGGGATCGCGCTCGGCCCCTTCCCGCTGCTCACCCTGCCGTCCCTGCTGGTCGGCCGGGTGCCGTCGACGCCCGCCGAGCCGCCGCAGCAGCACGGGAGCCAGACCAGCTTCCACGACGCGGCGGGGCGGGTCTGGACGGCCATGCTCGGCGGCGACGGCGTGGTCCAGAGCTGGACTCTGGCGGAAGCGGGCGCGCCGTCCATCTGGTGGGTGCGGAGCGAGGGCTGGACCATCCTTTCGGACCGCGAGCGGAACGTGCAGGTACGCTGGCGGGAGGTGCTCCGCGAGCCGCTGGAGGGGAACCCGGCGGCGCTGGAAGCTCCGTCCGGCTACCGCGCCGGACCCTGCCGCAATCCCGCCCTGTCCGAGGATCCGGAGGGGGAAGCGCCGGAGCCGCCGGACGGAAGTCCTTAGCGCCATGAGATTTGACAGCCGGGGACGAGCCCTCTAGCATATTGCCTCCCGCCTCGTGCGGGAGACCGATCGCAACAGAGACGATCTTTCGACGTTCCCGAGAGCCGCGCTGGTATATAATCCTTGAACTAGCTGGCGTGTGAAACAGAGCGGCTCTGTCGGGAAGCAACGCGGCCCTTGGTCCGCCGTCCATCGTCCGACCGGTAGAAGCTGCTGCGAGCCGGCGGTGCGCTTAGGCACCGCCAGCGGTTCCACATCTCGTGAGCCGTGCCGCACACGCTGAGCCGACAGGGACGACGGAGAGGGACGCACATGGAGATCACAGAGGTCAAGGTCTTTCCGATTCAGGAGGAGAAGCTCAAAGCCTTCGTGTCGATCGTCTTCGACCAGTGTTTCATGGTCAACGACATCAAGATCATCCAAGGCCGCGAGGGGCTGTTCATCAGCATGCCCAGCCGGAAGAAGAAGAACGGCGAGTTCAAGGATGTTGCCCATCCGTTGAACAACGAGACGCGCCGGATGATCGAGGACAAGGTCCTGGGCGAGTACGAGCGCATCCTCGGGGAGCGCGGAGAGAGGATGCCGCAGGTGGCATCTCTGGCGGGGGAGGGAGAGACCCGGACCTCGCCGTCGGCAGGAGTGGGAGTCGTCGCGTCCCCCGAGAGGACGCTCGAAGAGGTGGAGGACTTCCACCTCCGCGACTCCTTCTGGACAGTGACCTGAGCTCCGGCCCCCGGGAGCGGGTGCCGAGCTCGTGGCAGAACGGAGGGTCGCCCGGCATGCCGGGTGCCCTTCGTGGGAGCACCCGAGACTGGGGCGTCGCCAAGCGGTAAGGCACCAGACTTTGGATCTGGCATCCGGAGGTTCGAATCCTCCCGCCCCAACCAGATCGAGAGCGTAAGCACGAACCTGCCCGATTCGTTAAGATGCCCGCCGATCGCGGCGGGTTCTCTTTTCCTGTGTTCCAAAACGAGGGGATATGCCTGGCGAATTGAAGATCTTCGGAGGACGCGCGCATCCGGCCCTGCTGCAGGAGATCTGTGAATCTCTCAACATAGTCTCCGGCAAGGTGACGGCCTACAACTTCTCGGACGGAGAGATCTTTTGTCAAGTCGACGAGAACGTCCGCGGCTCGGATGTCTTCGTGGTCCAGCCGACCAGTGAGCCGGTCAACGAGAACCTGATGGAGCTGCTGATCATGCTGGACACGTTCAAGCGCTCCTCGGCCTCGCGGGTGACGGCGGTCATCCCGTACTACGGCTACGCCCGCCAGGACAAGAAGGACCGGCCGCGTGTGCCGATCACCGCGAAGCTGGTCGCCGACCTGATCTCCAAAGCCGGAGCCGACCGCGTCCTGACGCTCGACCTCCACGCCGATCAGATCCAGGGCTTCTTCGACGTGCCGGTGGACCACCTGTTCGCCGCGCCGGTTCTCCTTTCGGCAATCCGCGAGCTCGACGTCCCCGATCTGGTGATCGTCTCGCCGGACGCCGGCGGCGTCGAGCGCGCCCGCGCGATCGCCAAGCGGCTCGAGGTCGGCCTGGCCATCGTCGACAAGCGCCGCACCGCGCCCAACACCGCCGAGGTGATGCACGTCATCGGCGACGTCGACGGCTGCAACGCTCTCATCGTGGACGACATCATCGACACGGCCGGCACGCTGACCAAGACCGTGGAGGCCCTGGTCTCCAAGGGTGCCCGCCGGGTGCTCGCGGCCGGCGTCCACGGCGTCCTCTCCGGACCGGCCTTGCAGCGGATCGACGAGTCGCCGCTCGAAGCCGTGCTGATCACCAACACGACACCCTTGGAGGCGAAGCTCTCCCGCTCGCAGAAGCTGCGTCCGCTCTCGGTCGCACCGCTGCTCGGAGACGCCATCCGCCGCATTCACGAGAACAGCTCTGTGAGCTCCCTGTTCGTATAGAACCGAACACAGAAGAAAGAAGTGAGGACAACCCAACCATGAGCGAAATGACGATCCAGGTCGAGAAGCGGGAGAGGACGGGCAAGGGCGGCAGCCGCGAGTCCCGCCGCAAAGGCATGATCCCCGGTGTGGTGTACGGCTCGGGCAAGGACTCGGTGCCGATCCAGCTCGACCGCAAGAGCTTCATCGAGCTGATGAAGAAGTCGGACAGCGAGAATCCCATCTTCCTGCTCAAGCTCTCCGACAGCGGCCAGGAACGCCATGCCATCCTCCGCGACCTGCAGCGGGACCCGGTGAGCCGGATGGTCATCCATCTCGACTTCCAGCGCATCGAGATGAACCAGAAGGTGCACGTCACGGTCCCCATCGAGCTGATGGGCACGGCCGTCGGCGTCAAGACCGAGGGCGGCCTGCTCGAGTTCATCACGCGCGAGCTCAAGATCGAGTGCCTGCCCGGCGACATTCCGGCCCACATCGAGGTCGACATCACCGGCCTCCATGTCGGCCAGCACATCGAGGCGGGCGCCATCCAACTATCCGAGGGCGTCACCCTGTTCGACGATGCCGAGAAGGTCATCGTCACGCTGGGCCACGTCCGCACCGAGGACACGGGCGCTGAGGGCGACCGGGCCGAGCCCGAGGTCATCAAGCGCGGTAAGACCGAGGAGGCCTGAGGCTGTCCCGCCTCGTCCTGGGCCTGGGGAACCCCGGCGCGGAGTACCGCGAGACCCGCCACAACGTGGGCTTTCAGGTGGTCGAGGAGCTCGCCCGCCGCTGGGGGATCTCCGTCGACCATCTGGAGTGCAACTCTCTGGTGGGCGGGGGTGTGGAGGGCCGGCCCTGGCTGGCCCGGCCGCAGACCTACATGAACCGGAGCGGCTATGCCGCGCGCTGCCTGCTGGAGCGGTACGGGTTGGAGCCGGAGCAGATCCTGGTGGTCTACGACGAGCTCAACCTGCCGCTCGGCCGCCTGCGGCTGCGCCGCTCGGGGAGCCCGGCCGGCCACCGGGGTCTCGAATCGATCCTGGAGAACCTGCGAACCGACCAGGTCCC
The DNA here is from genome assembly GCA_035264905.1 of Thermoanaerobaculia bacterium. Lineage (GTDB taxonomy): Bacteria > Acidobacteriota > Thermoanaerobaculia > Multivoradales > UBA5704 > UBA5704. The sequence goes on along the minus strand of DATFPH010000488.1, from coordinate 2,567 downwards.
GCGCCTGCGCCTCGGCATCGCCCCCGAGACCGGAGCACCGGCGGGGGAGGGCCTGCCCGACTTCGTTCTCGCGCCCTTCGCGGCGGACGAGCAGGAGAAGGTCGCCGGGATGATCCAGCGCGCCGCCGACGCCTGCGAAGCCTGGATCGCCGAGGGAGTCGAGGTGGCGATGAACCGGTTCAACGGGTGAGGGGGCAGAGCGGCATCGGACCGATCGGACGGAGCTGACCGATCCGACGGATTATCGGTCTGATCCGACAGATCCGTCCGATCCGTCCGATGCAGCTCTTGCTTTTCGGGCTCTGCTGCGTATAATACGTCGTCCCAAGCCGCGGACCGGGTGCGCCCGGATCCGCTTTCCTGTTCCTCTCTGTTCCGCGAGAAGCGGGACTGCCCAGGCCAAAGGGAGGTTTCTCCAGAAACATGCGTACGTACGAGCTGATGTTCGTCGTGGACCCCCGCGTCTCCGACGAAGAAGTGGTCACCATGACCCAGGACTACCGGCAGATGATCACGGCAGGCAACACCGCCGAGATCACCACCGAGGAGAACTGGGGCCGTCGCAAGCTCGCCTATCCGATCAACAAGGTGAACGAGGGCAAGTACGTCCTCTTCTTCATCCAGAGCCCGGATGGCAAGAACAACCTGCATGAGGTCGAGCACCGCATGCGGCAGAACGACAAGATCCTGCGCTTCCTGACCGTCCGTACGGACGAGGACCTGAAGCGCGCGGCCCGCCGGAACGCGGCGCCTCCGGCCGGCGGCGGCTCCGCCGTCACCGAGGACCGCGACGACGATGACATCGAGCCCGGAGAGGAGATCTGACCATGGCGCGTCCAAGAAAGGTCTTCTTCCGCCGCCGCAAGGTCTGCAAGTTCTGCGCGGACCACATCGACTACATCGACTACAAGGACGTGAAGCTCCTGCAGCAGTTCATCCCCGAGCGCTCGAAGATCCTGCCGCGGCGGATCTCCGGGACCTGTGCCCGGCACCAGCGCTTCCTGCAGCAGGCGATCAAACGGGCGCGCCATCTGGCGCTGATCCCCTTCACCACGGACTAGGAGGCGGCCTTGAAAGTCATTTTGCTCAGTGACCAGCGGCACCTCGGCAAGCGCGGGGAGACGGTCGAGGTCAAGCCGGGTTTCGGCCGCAACTATCTGCTGCCGCAGGGCCTCGCGCTCGAGGCCACGCCAGGCAACCAGAAAGTCTTCCAGCAGCAGCGCGGCAAGATCGAAGCGGCGCATAACAAGGAGCGCGGCGCCGCCGAGGAGATCAAGGCGCGTCTCGAGGGGCTCCGGATCGAAATCCCCAAGCGGGTCGGCGAGAGGGACACCCTCTATGGCTCCGTGACCGCCGGCGACGTCGCCGCGGTGCTCGAAGCCAAGGGTGTCGTCGTTGACCGGCGCCGCCTCAACCTCGAGGGCGGTATCAAGACGCTCGGCGACCACATCGTGCGCGTCGACCTGCACCCGGAGGTGCAGGCCGAGGTGACCGTCGCGGTTGTCCGCGAAGAGTAATCCCGCTCACGGCGCGCGACGCATGGAGGCGAACGAAAAGCCCCCGGAGCGCCGCGCGCCGTCCCTCGACGACTTCCTCGTCGAGCCCACGCGCGATCTGCACGACTGGCAATGGCTCTGGAGGGGGGACCACCCGTTCCCCGTCGAGAGCCATCGCGGTTTGATGGGGCGCCTCGTCGTCCTGTTCAAACGCCTCCTCCGGCCGCTGGTCAAGGCGCCGCAGCAGGACCTCTGGGACCGCCAGCGGACCTTCAACCTGATCCTCCTCGAGCACCTGATCCGCAACGAAGAGCACCGGGGCGACCACCGCCGCCGTCTCGAATATCTGGAGGCCCTGAATTCCGAGGGCATCCACGAGATCATGCGGCACAACGACGCCCTCTTCGCCCGCGCCGACCAGAAGCTCGACCGCTACCGCCGCGAGGTCCGCGATCTCCTGGGAAGCCTGGGAGCGGCCCTGGCCCAACTCGAATCAACCCACCTCGAATCCGCGCCGCCCGCGGAGACCCGTGAAGTCCTCGGGCGGGCCGTGGAGGAGCACGGCTATCTGGAGCTGGAGCGCCGTTACCGCGGCACCGAAGAGGAGATACTGGATCGGATCTCCGTTTATCTCCCCTGGCTGAAGACGATCCCCGCCGGAGCGCCCGTCCTCGACCTCGGCTGCGGCCGGGGCGAGTCGCTGGCCCTCCTGCGCGACCAGGGGATTCCCGCGAGGGGAGTCGACAGCAGCGCCCGCATGGTCGCCCTCTGCCGCGAGCGCGGCCTCGACGCTACGGAAGGTGATCTCTTCGGCACGCTGGCCGGAGTGGAGGAAGGGAGTCTGGGCGGAGTCGTCTCGTTCCACGTGATCGAGCACCTGCCGGCCGGCTCGCTGGACCGCCTGGTCCGCCTCGCCTACCGGGCGCTCAAGCCCGGCGGGGTCCTGATCCTGGAGACGCCGAGTCCATTGTCTCTGATCGTGGCGGCCCGCAACTTCTGGCTCGACCCCACCCACGTGCGTCCGGTCCATCCCGAGAGCCTGAAGCTGATGTACGAGCTCGCCGGCTTCGA
>DATFPH010000487.1:0-10820 GCA_035264905.1 Thermoanaerobaculia bacterium | reverse complement strand
GGATTGAGGATCAGCGCGGTCCGCACCTCCGGTCCCAGCTCCTCCAGGATCGCCCGGCAGACCGTGGTCTTGCCGGCGCCCACCTCGCCCGTGACCTGGATGAACCCCTTGCGCTCCCGGATGCCGAACAGGATGTGGTTGAACGCCTCGCGATGCCGGTCGCTGAAAAACAGGAACCGCGGATCGGGCGTGATGTTGAACGGCGCCTCCCGGAAACCATAGAACTCGTGGTACATGGGGTCGGATCAATCCTCCAGGCGCGCGCGGGCATAGACCCGCGCCGGCCCCCGCTCGGTGACCAGCACATAATGCCGCTCGATGCGGCGGGCGATCTCCGAGCCGGGCCGCATCTTCCAACAAAAGATGGAGTCGATTTCGTCCCACCCGGCGCCCGGGTCCAGATCGCCGGGCCGGGTCTCGAGGGTCCAGGAGTCGGGCCGCCGCACGCCAGGACGATAGCGGACCGGGAAGACGCCGGACGCTGCCTCGTAGTTGTCCCAGTCCAGGAGACGGTTCTCCACAGCCGCACGGGCGAAGGCATGGCCGAGCACGCCCCGCCAGCCGCCCGCATCGCGATCGAAGAGCAGCGGCAGGACCCGGGTCCCGGAAGGAATGCCCGCCGCTCCGGCCACCAGCTCCCGGACCTGCCGGTCGGCGCCGCGATACCAGTGCAGCAGGAAGCCCGCGTGGGTCAGGGCGAGAGTGGCCAGCAACCCGACGGCCACCGCCCGGCCGCGACGGGAGAGCTCCGGAGCCAGCCAGGGAAGGAGCAGGAGAGACGGGAACAGCGCGATCCGATGCTTCAGCATCGAGCCCCCCACTCCGCCTTCGGGCGCAGCGAAAAACAGAGCCACGAAGAGGACGCTCAAGGCCAGGAACGCGTCCCCCTCGCGCCAGGCGGGCCGCTGTCCTCCCGAGACCCGGCCGCGCAGGGTCAGCGCCAGGAGGACCAGGAACGCCGCCGCCAGGACGGTGCCGACCCGCAACGGCCCCCGGTGGAGAGAGAACACCGGCCCCATCTGGAGGAGATAGCTCCAGAGGACCGCCGCTTTGCGCGGGATCCACGTCATCTCCCCGTCATGGCGGATCAGATACCAGAGCGGCAGGACCGCCTGCGGGGCCAGGATCGCCAGATGCGCCAGGTGACGGCGCCCGCGGAAGCGCCCGTCGCAGCGCAGGGTCATCAACCAGAGCGCGCTCAGGGCGGCGAGCGCCAGGAGGTGGGCCGCCAGGTGGGCGAACCAGGCGAGGAACAGCAGCGCGTTGAGCTGCAGCGCCAGCCAGGGCCCCGGCGCGTCCCGCCGACGCCACCAGAGGCCGACGGCGAACAGGAAGAAGGCCAGGCCGAGGCAGAAGTTGTAGAACCCCATTTGGAAGAGCTGGTTGTAGGCCAGAGGAAACGCCATGAACGCGAGCCATCCCCGCGCCGGATCGGCCGACGCCGCCAGGAACCGCGCCCCGGCCAGAAAAAGAAGGATGTAGCCGCTCACCAGGAGCTTCTCCGCGGTCCACGGCCGGACGACGCCCATCAGCTCCGCCATGACCGCGTGCCCGAGCCAGTTGGGCAGGGGGCGCGCATCCACCTCGTAGTACCGGTCGAGCCAGGAGGTCTCAGAGCTTCCGAGCTGCCGCAGGACCCATGCGTTGTACGTGTGGGCCGGGCCATCCGTCGTGGGGAGGTACTCGACCGCCCAGATGGGGAGAAGGTAGATCAGGGCGAGGATGAGGTAGAGGAGACGTTCTTTCATGGATGACCCTCACCCCCGGCCCCTCTCCCGCAAGCGGGAGAGGGGTGCAGGTTAGGCGTCGCGAGCTCCGGCTCTCTAAGCCCTTCTAACCCACACCCCTCTCCCACTCGTGGGAGAGGGGCCGGGGGTGAGGGCTCCAACCTATCGCACCTTCGCCTCCAGCTCCGCCCACCGCGCATACAGCCGCTCCACCTCGGCCTGTGCGACCGTGAGCGCCGCCAGACGCTGCTGGAGAGCTTTCGGATCGCTCGCCACCGCGGGATCGTCGACCGCCTCCTGCGCCCGGGCCAGCGCGTCCTCGGCCTCCAGGATCTTCTCCTCCATCTGATCCCACTCGCGCTGCTCCAGATAGCCGAGGCGCTTCGGCCCTGCCTTGGAGGGAGCCGCCGGCTCGGGTTTCGCGAGCTTGGCAGGAGCAGGGCGGGCCGCCGCGGCCTCCAGCTCCTTGCGGCGCTCCTCCCACTGCGCCGTGTCGGCGAAATGGCGCGCGCCGCCGCGGCCGTCCAGCGCGAGGATGGAGCTGCAGACCCGGTCCAGCAGATAGCGGTCGTGGGTGACCAGGACGAGCCCGCCCGGAAATTCGAGGAGGCTCTCCTCCAGCACTTCCAAGGTGGGGATGTCGAGGTCGTTCGTCGGCTCGTCGAGGATCAGCAGGTCGGCCGGGCGCAGCATGAGCCGGGCGATGAGGATGCGCGCCTGCTCGCCGCCGGAGAGCCGGGAGACGGGCGTGTCGAGCTGCTCGGGCCGGAACAGGAACCGCTTCGCCCAGGCCGCGACGTGGATCGGCCGGTCTTCATAGAGCACCGAGTCGCCCTCGGGCGCCAGGGCGCGCCGCAGCGAGACCGAGCGGTCGAGGGTCTCGCGGCTCTGCTCGAAGAGGACGGTCTTCAAGAACTGCGCCGGCTCGATCTCTCCCGCGTCCGGCTCGAGCTCGCCGGCGAGGATCGAGAGAAGCGTCGTCTTGCCGCTGCCGTTGGGCCCGAGCACGCCGAGCCGGCTCCCCGGCCGGATCAGCAGGTCGACGCCACCCAGAACCGGCCGGCCGTCGAACGACTTGGCGAGCCCCTGGGCCGACAGCAGCTTCTTGGTCTTGCGGCCGGACGCGGAGAAATCGATCCCCGCCGTCGGCTCGCTCGCCCGCTCGCGCTCCTTGACCTCCTGGAGCTCGTCGAGCAGCCGGTGGGCTTCCTGGATGCGTGCCTTGGCCTTGGTGCCCCGGGCCTTGGGGCCGCGGCGCAGCCACTCCACCTCGCGGCGGGCGCGGTTGGCGAGCGTCTCCTGATACTCGGCCTGGTTTTTCCGCACCTCGTCGCGCCTCTCCAGCAGGTCGCTGTAGGTGCCCTCGACCTGGAGGAGCCCTTCCGGGTAGGCACGGTCCAGCTCCAGCATGCGGCGGGCCACGTTCTCCAGGAAGTAGCGGTCGTGGCTGACCACGATATAGGCCCTCGCCTCGGAGGCGAGGATCTCTTCGAGCTCGAGGATGCCTTCGAGGTCCAGGTGGTTCGTCGGCTCGTCGAGAAGAAGGATGTCCGGCTCGCGAGCCAGCTCACGGCCGACCGCCAGGCGCTTGTTCCATCCGCCCGAGAGCGTGCCGACCCGCTGGGCCGGATCGCGGAACCCCAGCCGCGCGAGAACCAAAGCCGCCCGCCCGCTCTTCTCGAACTCCTCCAGAGGCTCCCCGTCCAGAGCCGCGATCAGGACCTCCTCGACCGACATCTCGGCCGGAAAGACCGGGTTCTGGGGGACATAGCCCGCGCGGACCCCTTTACGCACCGACCGCGAGCCCGAGTCCGGCTCCTCGATCCCCGCCAGGATCTTCATGAGGGTCGACTTGCCCGATCCGTTGGGCCCGACGAGGCCGACGCGGTCTCCCTCGGACAGGCCGAAGGTGAGGTTCTCGAACAGCGGCCGCGCGCCAAACTGTTTGGAGATGGATTCGCAGCTCAGGAGGAGGGGGCGGGGGGCGGGCATCTATTGTGACCCCAAGGCCCGCTGGACAAGCTGGTCGAATTCCTGGGTCCGCTTGGGATCTTCGAGGATCTCGGCGAATTGTTCAACAAAATCTCGAACCCGGTTCAGATTTATTGCCTTACCATGCAAGACGATCAGGCGCTCGATGTCAGAGCGATCCTGATCTCGCCAAGCGAGAGCCTTATAGATCACGAGATCTTCCGCGGTCGCGACGGGGATTTCGATTCCGCCAAACCAAACGGGGGTGGCTTTCTCCAGGGCCTCTCTCTCGAAGGGTAGCCAGGCGATGCTGATCTCAATGGGTGTGCCGCTCGGTTCATGACGTAAGAGTAATACCTGCCGTTCCTGCGCAAACTGGAAAGCATCCTGAATCCGCGGAATGATTTGATACTGACCGAGAACTCTGAAAAGATCATCCAAATCGACTTGTTCTCCCCAGACCGTCGCATCGGCATCCACGGTCAGGCGAGGCACTCCCCGAGCGATCACGGCAATGCCGCCGATGATCATTCCAGGAGCCTCGATCTGTTGCAGGGCTGCGGCCAGGGCCTGGAGAGCCTCCAGAAGTCCCCGGTCTTCGGGTTCCATCATGGCTTGCCGAAATGCGCGCGGACCCGGTCCCACCGCTCCCTGGCCAGGGCGTCCTCTCGCAGAGTCACCGGGTCCTCCGCGACAGGCCAGCCGTGAAGGCGCCTTGTCAGAGCCACCAGCGCCAGGGCGCTCCGGATCGCTCCTGCAGAGTCGGGACCGGCCTGACGAGATTCCAGCTTCTCGCGCCGTTCCGCATCCCGACGAGATTCAACCCAACGCAAGAGATCCTCGGACCGCATGATAGAAGTATACCCGAGAGCGCTACGTCCTTTCTCTCGCCTTTCCCGCCGCCACCCGCCGGTACGCCTCCCGGAACGGGATCCCCTCCTCCAACACCATCCGGTACGCCGCCTCCGCCGCGAAGAGCTCCGGCTCCAGCTTGATCTTCTCGGCGTGGAACCGCACCCCCGCGAGCGCCGGGGCCATCACGGCGAGGGTTTCACGGGCGAGGTCGATGCCGCGGAAGAGCGGGGTTTTGAGGAGCTGGCGGTCGCGGTGGAGCCGGAGGGCAGCTTGACAGTGATGCCCAGGACCTCGACCAGACAGGCGGCCGCTGTGGCCGTCCGCCGCGCACCAGCTCGAACACGTCCGGGTTCCGCTTCTGCGACATGATCTAGGAGCCGTTGGTCATCTCAGCCGGCAGGCTCACGAAGCCCAACTAGTGCGCATGGAGAAAAAGACCAGGTCGGAGGCTAGCCGCCCCAGGTCCTGGAGCAGGAGGACGATCTCGAAGAACACCTGGGCCTCGCCCTTGCCAGGAGAGCTGGACCGCCGTCACCGGCTCCTGCACCTCGGCGAAGCCCAGGCTGGCGCGGGGTCCCCTCGCGGTCGAGCGGCAGCAGGGCACGCCGTAGCAGGCGGCGGAGCCCAGGAAGGGCTTGTCCAGGTGGCGGCGGACAGCGGCGAGCCCGCCTGCGTCGTCCCGCAGTTCGGCGGCAAATCCGCCGACCCAGAGTGGGACAGAGCTCGGCATGGCCGGCTGCATGTGGGTGTAGCCGGGAAGCGACGTCGCCGGTTCGCGCTCCGCCAGTACGTCGAGCGCGCCAGCTTCGCCGGTCCCGGCGGTCAGGCCCCCGGTCTTCGGGTTCCATCATGGCTTGCCGAAATGCGTGCGGACCCGGTCCCACCGCTCCCTGGCCAGAGCGTCCTCCCGCAGAGTCACCGGGTCCTCCGGGACAGGCCAGCCATGAAGGCGCATTGTAAGGGCCACCAGCGCCAAGGCGCTCCGGATCGCTCCCGCAGAATCGGACCGGTCTGCCGGGATTCCAGCTTCTCGCGCTGTTCCGCATCCCGGCGAGATTCAACCCAGCGCAAGAGATCTTCGGAACGCATGAGAGAAGGGTGTCCTACCAGGATTCGAGCTGAAGGCCTCCGATGGGGTCGAAGTGCCCGTCGCGTGTGACCAGGATCAGATCATACTGAATGGCACAGGCTGCGATCCAGAGATCGTTCTCGGGAATCGGCCGCCCCTTCTTCTTCAGCTCGGTTTTGACGGCCCCATAACCGAGAGCGGTCGCGCCATCGATCCCGACGAGAGGGCAAGAAGCTGCAAACTCCTCCACTCTGGTCCTGTTGGCCTGGGCCGGCCCGAGTTGGCTGCCCCATAGAACAGCTCACCCAACACGACCGAAGACAGAAAGATCTCCGGAGAAACCTGGAGCCGTGCCTTGACGCCGGCATCCCCGTTGAAAAGCGCGATGATGACGTTGGTATCCAGCAGATATCTACCAGGCATCGAGATCTACCCGCTCGCAACCCTGCTCGATCGCCTCACTCATCTCACGAGCGGACTCGTCATCCAGCGTACCGGCAAAGCGGAGGAGATCACGGCCGAACGCTCCCTCCGGCAATGGAGAGACGAGGCCATGGACAAGATCCGCCGCACGCTTCTGCATCGCCGGCGAGAGTTGATTCAAGTCATCGAGGATCTGTTGTTTGACCGCTGGGAGCACCACCGTTGTTTTCCTCCTCAAGGTTTATTGTACCCGGCCCCCACCCGCCGATACGCCTCCCGGAACGGCACCCCCTCCTCCATCACCATCCGGTACGCCGCCTCGGCCGCGAAGAGCTCCGGCTCCAGGCGGATCTTCTCCGGATGGAACCGCACGCCCGCGAGCGCCGGGGCCATCACGGCGAGGGTTTCGCGGGCGAGGTCGATGCCGCGGAAGAGCGGGGCTTTGAGGAGCTGCAAGTCGCGGTGGTAGCCAGAGGGGAGCTTGGCGGTGATTCCCAGGACCTCGACCAGGCAGGCGACCGCCGTGGCCGTCCGCCCGCGCACCAGCTCGAAGACGTCCGGGTTCCGCTTCTGCGGCATGATCGAGGAGCCGGTGGTCATCTCCGCCGGCAGGCTCACGAAGCCGAGCTCGCGCATGGAGAAGAGGACCAGGTCGGAGGCCAGCCGCCCCAGGTCTTGCAGGAGAAGAACAATCTCGAAGAGCACCTGGGCTTCGCCCTTGCCCCGGGAGAGCTGGACGGCCGTCACCGGCTCCTGCACCTCGGCGAAGCCCAGGCGTTCCTGGGTCGCCTCGCGGTCGAGCGGCAGGAGGGGCACGCCGTAGCCGGCGGCGGAGCCCAGGGGGCTCTTGTCGAGGCGGCGGCGGACGGCGGCGAGCCCGTCCGCGTCGTCCCGCAGCTCGGCGACGAACCCGCCGGCCCAGAGGAGGACGGAGCTCGGCATGGCCGGCTGCATGTGGGTATAACCCGGCAGGGGTGTCGCCGCCTCGCGCTCCGCCAAGGCCTCGAGCGCGCCGGCCACCTCCAGAGCCCCAGCGCGCAGGGCATCCACCTCGTCCTTCAGATAGAGACGCAGCGCGGTCAGCACCTGATCGTTCCGCGAGCGCCCCAGGTGGAGCCGCGCGCCGGCTTCTCCGATGCTCTCGGTCAGGCGGGATTCCAAGGCGGTGTGCACGTCCTCATCCGCCAGCTCGATCCGCCAGGCGCCGGCCGCGTGCTCGGCTGCGAGGTCCTCCAGTCCGCGCCGGATCGCCTCCAGATCCTCCCCCGACAAAAGGCCGGCCCCCTGGAGCATCTCGGCATGAGCGATTGAGCCGCGGACGTCATACGGCACAAGCCGCGCGTCGAGCAGGTGATCCTCACCAGCGGTATACCGAAGCACCCGCTCATCGAGAGGCTCGCCCTTGTCCCACAGCCGGCTCATGCGCCGTAGTCTCCCCCTCTCCCGGTGGAAGGGGGGGCGATGGGAGAGGGGGCCGGGGGGTGAGGTCTCCGCAGCTCCGCGTACGTCCCCACCAGCCGCGTATAAAACCGCGCTCCGTCGAGCACCTCGCTCTCCAGCACGAACTCGTCCGGCGTGTGCGAGCGCTCGCTCTTCCCCGGACCGCACTTCACGGCCGGCGTGCCATTGAGGAGCGCCATGTCCGAGAGCGTGGCCGAGCCGTAGACCCGCGCGTCCGGCCGGGCTCTCCGCGCCGCTTCGACCAGCGGCAGATCGGGCCGCGTCTCCTTGGGCAGGAGCCGGTCCGAGAGCACCCGCACCTCCCCTTCGACCGCCGCCTGGATGCGCCGCACGATCTCCTCACGTGCGAGGGCCGGCGTGGTGCGCACGTCGAGGATCGCGGTAGCCTCGCCCGGCACGACGTTCCGCGCGGTGCCGGCCCGCACCTGGGTGGGCTCCAGGGTGATCGGCCCGAGGTGGGTGTGCGCCGGACCGAAGTCGACGCGCTCCAGGGCCACCAGGTCACGCGCCAGCCGCCGCGCCGCGTTGACCGCGCCGAGCGCCGCGGCGTGCGCCGCGTGGCAGGCGGTGCCCCGGGCCACCAGCTCCAGGACCATCAGTCCCTTCTGCGCCACGGCCAGGTCGAGCCCCGTGGGCTCGCCGATCACCGCCGCCTCCAGATCGAGACCGCGGCGGGCCAGCTCTTCGAGCACCGCCTGCGTGCCCGTCCCCTTCGTCTCCTCCCCTTCGACCAGCGCCAGGGCCAGGGTGAACGGCAGAGCCACGTTCTGGAAGGCGATGAAGGCGGCCACCATGCCGGCGACGGCGGCCTTGGCGTCGTTCGAGCCGAGGCCGTGGATTTTTCCTCCCTCGGGTCCCTCCTCCGGCACCACCTGCCACGGGTCGCGCGTCCAGCCGGGGGCGGGCGGCACCGTGTCCAGGTGCGTATCGAGAAGGAGCACCGGTCCCTCCCCGGCGAGCGCCAGCAGGCTGTTGCCCACCCGCTCCGGCGCGGCCTTGTACCGCCGCAGCCGCTCCTCCAGGAAGTCGGCCAGAGGAGCTTCATTTCCCGACACCGATGGGATCTCCACGATCTCGCGGTGGAGGGCGAGGACCTCCCGCTCCGGCAGCATCATGGGACTGCCACCTGCCCCGCGGCCTGCTCGGCCGGCGAAAGGGCGTCGATGTCCTCGACCACCAGGGTCCCCACCCCTTCGTTCGTGAACACCTCGGCCAGCAGGCCGTCCGGCGTCTGCCAGGAGAGGATGTGCACTCGCCGCACGCCGCCGCGCAGGGCGGACTCGATGGCGCTCGCCTTGGGCAGCATGCCGCGGGTGAGCCCGCCCTGGTCGCGCAATTGGCGTAGCCCTTCGAGGTCCGTGTAGGAGACGAGCGAGCCCGGATCGTCCGGCCGCTCCAGGACGCCGGCGGCGCCGGTCAGCAGGATCAGCTTCTCGGCGCGCAGGCCCACGGCCAGCCCGGCCGCGACGGTGTCCGCGTTGATGTTCAAGAGCGTGCCGTCGTCCGCGGCCGAGAGCGGGCTCACCACCGGCACCACGCCGGAATCGAGCAGCGTCGTGAGCACGCCCGGCGCGACCGCGACGACGTCGCCGACGAAGCCGTAGTCGACCTGGCCGTCCCCCACCTTGACCGGCGGCCGGCGCCGCGCCTGGATGAGCCCGGCATCCACCCCGGAGACGCCGACCGCGGGGAGGCCCAGCCCCCGCGCCGCGGCCAGGATGCGGGTGTTCACCGTGCCGTTGAGCACCATCGAGGCCACTTCGAGCGCCTTGTCGTCCGTCACGCGGCGCCCCTCGACGAAGCGCGGCTCGCCGCCCAGAGCGCGCAGCAGACCGCTCGACTCCGCGCCGCCGCCGTGCACGAGAACGACGCGGATGCCGACATGGGAGAGGATCTCGATCTGCTCCAGCAGACCGCGGATGGCGCCGTCCGTCTCCAGGGCCTCGCCTCCGGCCTTGACCACGAACGTCTTCCCCTTGAACAGGCGGATGTAGGGAGCCGCGTGCTTGAGCCCCGCGAGCGCGGCGGTCCGCTGTCCCACGTCTTTCATCGGGCACCTCCGTGCAGCATGCGGTGGAGCACCGCCATCTGCGTCCACATGCGGTTGTGCGCCTCGCGGACCACGATGCTGCGCGGCCCGTCCAGCACCTCGTCGGCCACCACGACGTTGCGGCGCACCGGCAGGCAGTGCATGAACCGGCACTCCGGCCGGGCCGGTGCGAACCACGATTCATCCACGCACCAGCTTCGCAGGCCGGCGCGCAGCTCGGCCTCCGCCTCGGGCAGGCCGTAGGCCGCCGGCGCGGTCCACGACTTGGCGTAGATCACGTGCGCTCCGGCCATCGCCTCCTCGCGCTCGGCCGTCTCGCGCACCGAGCCGCCGGAGAGGGCTGCCGCCTGCCGCGCCCGCTCCATCACCGTCTCCGGCAGGCCGAACCCCTCGGGGCGCAGCACCACCACCTCCATCCCGCGCAGCGCCGCCATGTGCACGGCCGCGGCCGGCACGGCCAGCGGGAGCGGCTTGGGATGCCAGGCCCAGGAGAGGACGAAGTTGCCGGATGAAGGAATCGCGATCTCCTCCATGGTCCGCCAGTCCGCCAGGGCCTGGCAGGGGTGATCGATGGCGGACTCCAGGTTGATCAGCGGCACCGGACAGACCGCGGCCATCTCCTCGAACGCCGTGTCGGCCAGGTCGGCCGCCAGGTCAGTCCCCCCCGCGAACGAGCGGATGCCGAGCGCGTGGCCATAGCCGGCAAGCACCGGGATCGCCTCGCGCACGTGCTCGGCCGCGGTGCCGTCCATCACCGCGCCGAGGCGGGTCTCCAGGTTCCAGCTCCCCTGCCCCGGCGAGACGACGAACGATCCACCGCCGAGCCGCGCGATCCCCGCCTGGAACGAGGTCATGGTGCGCAGCGACGGATTGAAGAAGAGGAGCGCCAGGATCTTCCCCGGCAGCTCCCGCAACAGAGCCTGGGGATCGGCCGTCTCCAGCCGGTCCGTCAGGGCCAGCAGATCGAGCACCTCCTCGCGCGCCAGCTCATGGAGGTGGATGAACCGCTTCACGCCGGGATCTCCGAGAGGGCTGAGGCCAGGGCGTCCACGTGCTCGTCCCGCAGGACCAGCGGCGGGAGCAGCCGCACGATATGGGGATCGCCGCTCGTGCCGCTGAAGATCCCCTTTTCCAGAAGCTCCAGGTACACGTCCTTGGCCGGACGCCGGGTGCGCAGGCCGAGGAGGAACCCTTCCCCCTGGACATCCACCACCGGTCCGGTCACGCAGGTCTGGCGGATGCGAGCCGACAGCCTCTTCACGTT
>DATFPH010000486.1:0-10279 GCA_035264905.1 Thermoanaerobaculia bacterium | reverse complement strand
AGCAACACCCAGAAGAATCAGTTCCTGGCGATGCTCTCCCACGAGCTCCGCAATCCCCTGGCCCCGATCCGCAACGCCCTCGAAGTGATGCAGGAGAAGAGCTCGGGCGACCCGGTGGTCGAGTGGGCCGGCGCGATGATCGAACGGCAGGTCGGTCATCTGTCCCGCCTGGTGGACGACCTGCTCGACGTGAGCCGGATCATCACCAACAAGATTACGCTGCGGAAGGAGCCGATGGAGATCGCGGAGGTCGTCTCCGCCGCCGCCGAGGCCAGCCGTCCGCTGATCGACAGCCGCGGGCACACGTTCGAGGTCGAGATTCCGGACGAGCCGCTGTGGGTCGAGGGCGACACGACCCGGCTCTCCCAGGCCCTGCTCAACCTGCTCAACAACGCGGCCAAGTACACGCCGGACGGCGGCCGCATCTGGTTGACGGTCGAGAGGGAGGGTGGGCAGGTCCTTCTGCGGGTGCGCGACACCGGCATCGGGATTCCCGCCGAGCTTCTGCCGAAGGTCTTCGACCTGTTCCGGCAGGGGGACCGCTCCCTCGACCGGGCGGAGGGGGGGCTGGGCATCGGCCTCACGCTGGTGCAGCAGATCGCGCTCCTGCATGGCGGTTCCGTGCAGGCCTGGAGCGAAGGGGCCGGCCGCGGGGCCGAGATCATCTTCCGCCTCCCGCTGCTCTCGGGAGTGAGGGCCGAAGACCCGCCGCAGGCCAGATCTCTCGACGTGCCGCGGGCGAACGTCGCCCGGAAGGTCCTCGTCGTGGATGACAACCGCGACGCCACGGCGACGCTGGAGATGCTCGTCCAGCTCTGGGGCCATGAGGTCCGCACCGCGCACACCGGGCCGGCCGCTCTCGCCGAGGCGGCGATCTACCGGCCCGAGGTCGTCCTGCTCGACATCGGGCTTCCCGGGATGGATGGCTATGAGGTGGCGCAACGGCTGCGCAAGCTCGATGGCCTGAGGAAGGTGCTGCTCATCGCGATCACCGGCTATGGCCAGGAGAATGACCGCCGCCGGAGCCGGGAGGCCGGGTTCGACCAGCACCTGGTCAAGCCCGTGGATCCGACTCGGTTGCAGGAGGTCCTCGCCGCGGCGGACAGCGTCGACTCCGCCTTTGCCTGCGACTCATGAACGCCCGCACAGGATCGGTGCTCGCCTTCGCCGGCGCGGTCGTCGGGGTCGCCTTTCTCGCCCTGCGCCAGGCGCTCTTCGCCACGCATCCCCTCGGCATCGCGGTCCAGGTCCTGGCCTTCGCCTTGATGGTGTGGGCGCGGATCACCTTCGGCCGGCGGAGCTTCCATGCGGCGGCGGATCCGACGACGGGCGGCCTGGTCACGCACGGGCCCTACCGCTACTGGCGCCATCCCATCTACGCGGCCATCCTCTATTTCGTCTGGGCCGGGGTGCCGTCTCACCTGTCGCTGGAGGCGGTGGCCGCGGCGGGCCTGGTCACGCTCGGCCTGGTGACGCGGATGCTGCTCGAGGAGAGGCTCCTGCGCAGGGAATATCCCGGCTACGAGGTGTATGCCCGCCAGACCAGCCGGGTGGTCCCGTTCGTGGTCTGACCTCGGGGAGGTTTCCCAGAGTTGCGGCTCCAGCGCGCGGAGTGGGCGACCGCCCTCCTGATCACCCTTTTCGCCGTAGCGCTTCACGCGCTGCGGCTGGTCCATGCCGGCCCGTTGTGGCGGGACGAGGCAGGGGCGGCGCAGCTTGCCGCCCTTCCGACGCTGCGCGACGTCTTCGCCGCGTTCCCCCACGAAGCCTTCCCACCGCTCTTTCCCGTGATCGTACGAACGTGCCAGGGGTTGTTCGGCGATGCGGATCAGACCTTCCGGGTCTTGGGTCTGGGGGTGGGGCTGACGCTCCTCTCCCTGCTCTGGTGGACCGCCCGGCGGGCTGCCGGGACCGTGCCGCTCCTGGCCCTGGCTCTGGTCGCCATCAATCCCTCGGTCCTGCTCTATGGCGACTCGCTGCGGGGATATGGCCTCGGGACCGCAGCGATCGTCGCGGTCTTCGGGACGTTCGCGCGGCTGGCGGCCCGGTCGGCCCGCGGGGTGTTCGCCGGAGCGGCGGCAGCGGCCCTGCTGAGCGTTCATCTCCTCCTCCACAATGCCGCGCTGCTGCTCGCTCTGGGCCTGGCCGCGATCGGCGTCGGGATCGTCCGCCGCCGTCCTCGGGTGGTGGCCGCCGTGGTTGGGATCGGTGCGCTGGCGGCTCTGTCGCTCCTCCCCTATGCCGGTCCGATCCTCTCCATGCGGTCGTGGAGCGCGCTGGTGAGGATCCCGGTCGATCCGCAGGAGATCCTGGGAGAGATGGCGCGGACGGCGAGCGCTCCGGTGGCAGAGCTCCGTTGGGTGTGGCTGCTGCTCATCGCTCTGGCCCTGCTCTCTCCCGCGATCGGGAGAGGGACGAACCCTGAGGAGGCGGAAAAGGATGTGCGCTTGTTCGCCCTGCTCTCTCTGCCGTTGGTGATCCTGGCGCAGTGGGGTTTTCTGGAAGCGCTCGGATACGCGCCGCGTTCGTGGTACTTCCTGCCGGTCCTCGCTCTGGGCGCGACCGCGCTCGATGCGCAGCTCTCCGCGTCCCCCTTGGGACGGACCGCGCGCCTGGGAGCCGCTGTGATGGCCGTCCTTGCCCTGGCCCTGCCGGCCACCGGGCTCGCGCGGATCCGCATGACCAACATGGACCTGGTGGCGGACCGCATCGCGGCGGAGGCCGCGCCCGGCGATCTCGTGGTCCTCGTTCCCTGGTACCACGGCATCAGCTACCGGCGCTATGACCGCGGCCAGGCCCCCTGGGTGACCGCGCCGGACCTCGCGGATCATCGCTTTCACCGCTATGACCTGTTGAAGGCACGCATGATGGAGACCGAGCCGCTCCGCGACGTGCTCGGCGCGATCGAGCGGACGCTCCAGGCAGGAGGGCGGGTCTGGGTGGCTGGCGATCCCGACATTCCCCGGCCCGGAGAGCCCGTGCCGATCCTGCCGCCGGCACCGGCCCCGCGGACCGGATGGCAGGACGTCCCCTATCTGCGGAGCTGGTCTCTGCAGGTCGGAGCCTTCCTGCGCGACCATGCCACCGGAGGTGGACGGGTGCCGGTGCCCTCGGAGGACCCGGTGAGCGGCTTCGAGCGGCTCGACCTCCTGGTGTTCAGCGGATGGCGCTGATCGCGAGATTCTCCCGTGCTACGATCCCGCCCATTCAAGGATGTCAAAACGAGCTGAACAGGGCGCCGCTTTCGTTCTCACCGTTCTGGCGGTCGTCCTCCACCTCCTCCGCCTGCAGCACGCCGGCGCGCTCTGGCGGGACGAGGCGGGCGCCGCCCAACTCGCGGCCCTCCCCACCCTGCGCGAGGTCTTTCTCTCGTTTCCTCACGAGGCCTTCCCCCTGCTCTTCTCGGGAACGCTGCGCGCCTACATGGGGCTCTTCGGCGACTCGGACCTGGCCTTCCGCGTGTTCGGTCTCGTGGTTGGGCTCGCGATCCTGGCCGCTCTCTGGTGGAACGCCCGCCTCGCCGGAGCGCTTCCCTTCGTCTCGATCGTCCTCGTCCAGTTCCATCCGGCCTTTCCGCTCTACGGGGACTCGATCCGCGGCTACGGGCTGGGGACGCTCGCGATTCTTCTCACCTTCGGCGCGTTCGCGCGCCTGGTCGAGCGGCCGGACCGGAAGTCGATCCTCCTCGCCCTGCTGGCGGCGACGGCCAGCGTGCATCTGCTCCTGCACAACGCCGCGCTCCTCGCCGGAATCGGCATCGCGGCAGCGGCCGTGGGAGTCCTGCGACGCCGGTACCGGGTGGCCGTGGCGGCTCTGGGGATCGGCTTGGTGGCGGCGCTCACGCTCCTCCCCTACGCGGGTCCTCTGAGCTCTGCGCGGGATTGGCGGGTCCTGCTGATCGAGGACCTCACTCTCCAGGACGTCCTCGCCAAGCTGGCCGAGGTCCTCGGAACGCCGTTCTTCTGGCTGGTGGGGGTGTGGGCGGGAGCCGCGGTCCTGGCGGCGGTGGTCACGTTGCGGAACACCCCGGAGGATACCCGCCTGTACCGCCTGCTGGTGATCCCCGCGGCTCTCGGCGGCGAGATCGCGTTCCTGATGGCCGTGGGCTACTCGCCGCGCATCTGGTACCTGCTGCCCGTCCTGGCCCTGGTCGCCAGCGCGCTCGACGGGCTGCTCGCCGCCGGCGGCGGCGTCCCCGTGCGGGTGCTGCGGACCGCGGCCGCCGCCCTCCTCGCCGCGGCTCTCTACGCCACCGCGTTCGACACGGCCCGGGTGCTGATGACGAACGTGGACCAGGTGGCGCACGCCGTCGAGCAGAGCGCGGGGCCGCGGGACCTGATTCTCGTCAACGAGTGGTACATGGGGGTCAGCTTCAACCGGTACTACCGCGGGAAGGCGCGCTGGATGACCATCCCGTCCCTCGGCGACCACCGGATGCACCGCTTCGATCTGATCAAGGCGAAGATGCGATCCCCCGATCCTCTGCTGGAGGTGCGGCGGGCCATGCGCCACACTCTGCGCAAGCGCCAGCGCGTCTGGGTGGTGGGACACATCGCACCGCCGTCGGACGAGAGCCCCCTCCTGTCCCTCCCTCCGGCGCCGCGCGGGCCCTGGGCCTGGCGCGACGCGCCGTACACCATCTCGTGGACCCAGCAGGTCAGCCTCTTCCTGGAGGACAACGCTGCCCGCAAACGGAGGATCATGATCCCCGCCGGCGGACGGGTGAGCGGGATGGAGAATCTGCGGATCTTGGTCTATCGGGGATCGGAGCCCTCACCACAGACCGGGGCTACTCCCCGTCGCCCGCCGAAGGCGCGGCCGGGCTCTCCAGGCCGGCTTTCCCCTGGCGGGAGAGGTACTCCTCGACGAACAGCAGCCGGTCCGGCCCCGCGCGCCGGATGACGGCGAGGAGGTCGCTCATCGAGGCCACCTCTTCGAGCTGCTCCTCCACGAACCAGTCGAGGAACCGGACGCCGACGTAGCTGCGGTCCCCGCGGGCGATCTCCACCAGGTCGTAGATCTGCCGGGTGACCTCCTCCTCCCAGGCGAGAGCCTTGCTCACAGCCTCGTCGGCCGAGGGGAACTCGCTCTGCGGCGAAGGGATGGCAGGGATCTTCACCCGGCCGCCCACGTCGTTGATGAACTTGACGAACCGCATCGCGTGCGTCCGCTCCTCCTCCGACTGCCGGTAGAAGAACTTGGCGAGCTCCGGCAGGGTCTCGGCGTCGAAATAGGATGCGATGGCAATGTACTGCATGGAAGCGCCCATCTCGTTGCCGATCTGCTGGTTGAAGGCGTCGATGAGCTTTTCGCTGGCAAGCATGTGGAAGTCCTCCCCGTTCAGCACTCGATCACGTTGATCGCGAGACCTCCGCGCGAGGTCTCTTTGTACTTCGACTTCATGTCGGCGCCGGTCTCGCGCATGGTCTTGATCACCCGGTCCAGGGAGACCACGTGCGAGCCGTCGCCGCGCAGCGCGATGCGGGCGGCGTTGATCGCCTTGACCGACCCCATGGCGTTGCGCTCGATGCAAGGAATCTGGACCAGCCCTCCCACCGGGTCGCAGGTCAGCCCCAGATTGTGCTCCATCCCGATCTCGGCGGCGTTCTCGACCTGCTCGTTGGTGCCGCCGAGCACCGCCGTCAGGCCGCCGGCCGCCATGGAGCAGGCGACGCCGACCTCCCCCTGGCACCCGACCTCGGCGCCGGAGATGGAGGCGTTCTCTTTATACAGGACGCCGATCGCTCCCGCGGTGAGAAGGAAGCGGATCACCCCCTCCTCGTCGGCGCCCGCCGTGAACTTCCGGTAGTAGTGAAGCACCGCCGGGATGATACCAGCAGCCCCGTTGGTCGGCGCGGTGACCACCCGGCCGCCGGCCGCGTTCTCCTCGTTGACCGCGAGGGCATAGAGGTTGACCCAGTCGAGGACGGTCAGCGGGTCCTTCACGGCCTCCTCGGGCCGCGCGCAGAGCTCCTCCGAGAGCTGCGGAGCGCGGCGCGGCACCTTGAGACCGCCGGGCAGGACGCCTTCCTCCCGGCAGCCGCGGTCCACGCAGTGCTGCATGGCGTCCCAGATGCGCAGCAGACCGGCGCGGATCTCCTCCTCACCGCGCCAGACCTTCTCGTTCTCCAACATGATCTGCCAGAAGGGAAAGCCGGTCGCGTTGCCGATCCCCAGCAGGTCCTTCCCACTGAGGAACGGGTACGGGAGCTCGGTCCTGTCCTCGACGAGACGGTTCTCCCCCGCCGCGCTCTCGTCGACCACGAAGCCGCCGCCGATCGAGTAGAAGGTCCGCTCCTCGAAGGCCTGCCCCTCTCCGTCAAACGCGGTGAAGCGCATGCCGTTCGAGTGGAGCGGCAGCAGCTCCTTGCGGTTGAAGATCAGGTCCGCTTTCTCGTCGAAGGGGATCTCGTGCCGGCCGAGCAGGGCGATACGGCCGGCGGCGCGGATCTCCGCCACGCGCTGGGGCATCCAGCCGGGATCGACGCCCTCCGGGGTCTCGCCTTCGAGGCCGATGAGCACGGCCCGGTCGGTGCCGTGCCCCTTGCCGGTCATGGCGAGCGAGCCGTAGAGCTCGCACCGCACCCGCGCGGCCCGCGCCAGGGCACCCGCCTCTTCCAGCCGCCGGGCGAAGCGCCGGGCGGCCCGCATCGGGCCCACGGTGTGCGAGCTGGACGGTCCGATGCCGATGGTGAAGAGGTCGAAGACACTGATTGCCATGAAAAGCCTCCAGGAAGGGAGATTGTATGACAGGGCGCTCCCCGGCTCCGGAGCCAACGGAGGGGGATGGGGTATCATTCCCGGTTCTATGATGTCGATGCTGGGCAAAGAATTTTCGTATGGCCTTCGCCGCTTGCGTCAGAGGCCGGGCTTCACGTTGATCGCCCTGCTCATCCTCGGTCTGGGGATTGGAGCCAACACGGCGATCTTCAGCCTGCTGGATGCGGTCGCCCTGCGCCCCCTCCCCTATCCGCATCCGGAGCGCATGGTCCAGATCTGGTCCACGGCGCCCGAGCAGGGCATCGACCAGGTGGAGGTCTCGTATACCAAGTTCCGCCGGCTGCGGGAGAGCCGCCATCTCGCCGCGGTCACCGTATATTACGAGGACACCTTCAACCTGACGGAGAGCGGGAACCCGGAGACCCTGCACGGCGCCCGGATCAGCCGCGACTTCTTCGACGTCTGGGGGATCGAGCCGGTCGTGGGGCGCCGTATCCTCGCCGCGGAGGATGCCAACGGGGGCGCGGACGTCGTCCTGCTGAGCCAGGGCCTCTGGCAGCGGCGCTTCGCCCGAGATCCGCAGGCCGTGGGCAGGACGATCCACCTCGAGGGCCGGCCCTACCAGATCATCGGGGTGATGCCCGAGGTGCTGCGCTTCCCCTTCCGGGACGTGCAGGTCTGGCTCCCGCGGCCGCAGGAGATCAGCCTGCTGCCCGAGGCGGCGGTGGAGGCCGGGACGAGCTATCTCCAGATGGTGGCGCGCCTCGCGCCGGGCGTCTCCCTGGAGACGGGCCGCTCCGAGATCGAGCAGGTCGCCCGCAGCTACAACGCGGATTTCTCGGGGAACGCGGACGCCACCTTCGCGCTCAAGGTGGTGCCGCTCAGCGAGCAGCTGGTGGGCGACGTCCGCTCCACCCTCTTCCTCCTCCTCGGCGGGGTGGGCCTGGTCCTGGTGATCGCCTGCGCGGACGTGGCGAGCCTGCTCCTCGCCCAGGGGCTCATGCGCCACCGCGAGCTCGCGATCCGCATCGCCGTGGGCGCGACCGGCGGGCAGCTCGTCCGCCAGATGCTGGTGGAAGGCGTCCTGCTCTCCCTCCTGGGCGGCGCCGTGGGGCTCGCGCTGGCCGCGGGGGGGCTCCGGCTGCTGATCGCCCTGCAACCCGGAAACCTGCCGCGCCTCGACCAGGCGGGCCTCGACGGCCGCGCGCTCGCCTTCGCCGTGGCCGTGTCGCTCCTCACCGGCGTGGTGTTCTCGCTGGCGCCGGCGTTCCAGACGCTCAAGACGGAGGCGGGCTCCGAGCTGCGCGGCAGCCTCCAGAAAACCGGCGCGCGCCGGCGCAGCCGTGCGCAGGCCACGCTCGTGGTCGTCGAGGTGGCGGTGGCGCTGACGCTCCTCATCGCGGCCGGCCTGCTCCTCGCGAGCTTCCGCCGCCTGAGCTCGGTCGACGTGGGCTTCAATCCCGAGCGGCTGATGACGATGCAGATCGCGCTGCCGCCGGCCAAGTACCCCGGGGTGGAGCAGCAGCGGGTCTTCTTCACGGAGCTCCTCGACCGCGTCCGCGGCCTGCCGGGGGTGGGCGCCGCGGCGCTCACCGATTACCTGCCGGTCGAGGGCTCGGCGCGGGCGATGTTCTCCGTGGAGGGCCAGCCGCCCGCCACGCCGGAGGAGCAGCCGGTGGCCTGGCGCATGGTGGTGAGCCCCGGCTACTTCAAGACCCTGGAGGCGCAGCTCGTGCGCGGCCGCGACTTCGCCGGGAACACCCCGCCCGACGCACCGCTGACCCTCGTGATCAACGAATCGCTGGCACAGCAGTACTTCCCGGATCAGGACCCGGTGGGCAAGCGCCTGATGCTGCGCGACGTGCCGACCGAGATCGTCGGGGTGGTGAAGGACATCCACCAGCTCGGGATGGACGTGAAGCCGGAGCCGCAGTTCTACCTCTCCAGCCGGCAGATGCCCCGGCCGATCCCGTTCATGCAGCTCCTGGTGCGCACCTCCCTGCCGCCGGAGAGCGTGGTCAAAGCGGTGCGCGAGACGGTCCGCTCGCTCGACGGCGAGCAGCCGGTCGCGGACCTGCGGAGCATGGAGGGGATCATTGCCGGCACGCTCGCCGCGCGCCGCCTCACCGTGGGGCTGCTCTCGGGCTTCTCGGCGGTGGCCCTGGCGCTCTGCCTGCTCGGTCTCTATGGAGTCCTCGCCCACTCGGTGAGCACGCGCGGGCACGAGATCAGCGTGCGCATGGCCCTGGGCGCCCGGCCGGGCCAGGTGCTCTCGCTGGTGATGCGGCAGGGGCTCCAGTGGGTGGTCTTCGGAATCGTGCTGGGGCTCGCCGCGGCGCTGGCGTTGGCACAGGTGTTGGAGAGATTCCTGTTTGAGGTGAATGCCCGCGAGCCGGCGTTCTTCATTGCAGCGCCGGTGCTTTTTGTGGTGGTGGCCCTCCTCGCCTCGTGGGTGCCGGCGCGCCGGGCGGCGCGTATCGCGCCGGCGCGGGCGCTGAAGGAAGAGTGAGCTGAAGAATCGGACGGATCGGACCGATCGGACGGATCAGTCGGATGAAGGACGCATGACCAACTCGGACGCCCCGGCCATCGCCGTGATCGGCATGGCCGGGCGGTTTCCCGGGGCTCGCGATGTCGGCGAGCTGTGGCAGAACCTGAGCCGCGGGGTGGAGTCGATCCGCCGGCTGACGCCCGAGGAGATGCGGGCTGCCGGGGTCGAGCCGGCCTCGTTCTCCGATCCCCGCTGGGTCCCCGCCGGTGGCGTGCTCGATGGGGCCGAGCTGTTCGATGCGGCCTTCTTCCAGATCACACCGCGCGAGGCGGAGCTGCTCGATCCCCAGCACCGGATCTTCCTGGAGTGCGCGTGGGAAGCCCTGGAGGACGCAGGCTGCGATCCGTCGCGCTTTCCCGGCGCGGTCGGTGCGTTCGCCGGCTCGGGGCTCAATACCTATCTGCTCAACAACCTGCTGCCCGGCGGCGAGTCGGTGGTCAACCCGCAGGTGGCGATCGCCAACGACAAGGACTTCCTCACCACGCGGCTCTCCTACAAGCTCGACCTCAAGGGCCCCAGCCTGGACGTGCAGACCGGCTGCTCGACCTCGCTCGTGGCGGTCGTGCTCGCCTGCCAGAGCCTGCTCAACTATCAGTGCGACCTGGCGCTGGCCGGGGGCATTGCGGTGCGGGAGCCGCAGCGCGCGGGCTACCTCTATCAGGAGAACGGCATCCTCTCCCCCGACGGGCATTGCCGGCCCTTCGACGCGCAGGCCGGGGGCACGGTCCCTGGCAACGGCGTGGGGCTTGTGGCCTTGAAGCGCCTGGAGGACGCTCTGGCGGACGGCGACACGATCCGTGCCGTGATCCTCGGCGCGGCGTTGAACAACGACGGCGCGGCCAAGGTGGGGTTCACGGCGCCCGGCGTGGCCGGGCAGGCGGAAGTGGTCGCCACGGCTCTCGCGGTGGCGGGGGTGCGGCCCGAGGACGTCAGCTACGTCGAGGCGCACGGCACGGCCACGCCGCTCGGGGATCCGATCGAGGTCCGAGCGCTGGACCGGGTGTTTCG
>DATFPH010000485.1:0-8131 GCA_035264905.1 Thermoanaerobaculia bacterium | reverse complement strand
CGCCGTGCTCTGCGCGTCCGCGGGGGGCGGCAGGGCCTTGCGATCGAGCTTGCCGTTGGCGGTGAAGGGGAATGCGTCGAGCACCACGAAGGCGGCCGGCACTAGAGGCTCGGGGAGCCTCTCGCGCAGGAAGACCCGGAGGTCGTCCAGGCGCAGCTCGCCCTCCGTGTCCTCCGGGACGAGGTAGGCCACGAGCCGGCGGTCGCCGGGCCGGTCCTCGCGTGCCAGGACCGCGGCCTCGCGCACCGCCGGGAACGTGTCGAGCATCGCCTCGATCTCCCCCGGCTCAATGCGCATGCCGCGGATCTTCACCTGATGGTCGAGACGCCCGAGGTATTCGAGGTGCCCGTCAGTCCGCCACCGCGCCAGGTCGCCGGTGCGATAGAGCCGGGCGCCGGATCGATCGGACGGATCGGGGATGAAGCGCTCCGCCGTGAGCCCAGCCTGGCCGAGGTAGCCGCGCGCCAAGCCGATGCCGCCGATGCACAGCTCGCCGGGCGCTCCCACCGGCACCGGGCGCGCGAGCCGGTCGAGAGTACGGATCTCCAGGTTGGCGATCGGCCGGCCGATGGGGACCACGGGCTCGGGCGATCCGGGCACGCAGGTCCAGGCCGTGACGTCCACCGCCGCCTCGGTGGGGCCGTAGAGGTTGTGCAGCCGCGCCGCGGGCAGGTGCTCGAAGAAGCGGCGGGCCAGATCCGCGGGGAGCGCCTCGCCGCTCGCCATCACCTGCCGCACGCCGCTCGCCCGCTCGACGCCCGGCTCCCCCAGGAAGACCTGGAGCATGGACGGCACGAAGTGCAGGACGGTGATCCCCTCTTCGATCAACGTGCGCAGCAGGTAGGAAGGATCGCGGTGCCCCTCGGGCCGCGCCACCACGAGGCGTGCTCCGGCGACGAGCGGCCAGAAGAATTCCCAGACCGAGACGTCGAACGTGGAGGGCGTCTTCTGCAGCACGCGGTCGCTTGCGCCGAGGCGATAGGCGGCCTGCATCCAGAGGATGCGGTTGGAGATGGCCGCGTGCGTGTTCATCGCGCCCTTGGGAGCGCCCGTCGAGCCCGAGGTGAAGATCACGTAGGCCAAGTGGTCTCCGGCGACCTCCAAGGGCGGCCGGACGGCGCTCTCGGCGGCCAGCGCTTCGGCCTCCGAATCCAGGCAGACGACGGCGGCCTGGTCCGCGAAGCGCTCCCGGTCCAGGGCGAGCGTCAGCACGACCGGCGCGCCGCTATCCGCCAGCATCTGGGACAGCCGCTCGTCCGGATGCGAGCGGTCGAGCGGCAGGTAGGCGCCGCCCGCCTTATGGACCGCATAGAGCGCCACGATCAGCTCCAGGGAGCGTTCGAGAGCCACGGCGACCACCACGTCCGGTCCCACGCCGAGCCGGCGCAGGCGCCAGGCCAGGCGGCTCGACCGCTCGTCGAGCTCCCGGTAGGTCAGGCTCTCCCTTTCGAAGCGCACGGCGATCCGGTCTGGAATCTGATCGGCCTGTACGGCAAACCGCGCCGGCAGGGTCGACTCGGTGGACCAGGCGACGGCCGTGGCGTTCCACTCCCGCAGCTGCTGGGACTCGGCGAGCGAGAGGATCGGCAGGTCGCCGGCCCGCCGTCCGGGATCGGCTCCAGCTTCCGCGAGGAGGGCCGCGTAGTGGCCGAGCAGCCGGTCCATGGTGGAAGCGTCGAAGAGGTCGCGGTTGAAATCAAGAGAGCCGGCAAGGCCGCCGTCGGCCTCTTCCAGGGTGAGCTGGATCTCGAACTTGGCCGTCCCGGTCTCCACCGCCTCCGAGATCACCGCAAGACCCGGGAGGGCCAGCGGGGCGCGCGGCGCGTTCTGCAGAACGAACAGGATCTGGAAGACGGGAGAGCGCGCCAGATTGCGCTCGGGCCGCAGCTCTTCGACGAGCTTCTCGAACGGAAGCTCCTGATGGGCCTGCGCCGCGAAGAAGCGCTCGCGGGTGCGGTCCACCAGGGTCCTCAGCTCCGGATCGCCCGTCAGGTCGCCACGCAGCACGAGGGTGTTGACGAAGAACCCGATCAGCCCCTCCAGCTCCATACGGGTGCGGCCCGCGATCGGAGTCCCCACCGCCAGGTCCTCCTGCCCGGACCAGCGGGCCAGGAGCGCCTGAAAGCCGGCGAGGAGAACCATGAACAGCGTCGCTCCCTCGGCGCGGCCGAGCCCGCGCAGCTGTCCGGTGGTGGCGGCGTCGAGAACGAAGGGCCGGACCTCGCCGCGGTTGGTCTGGACGGGCGGACGCGGCCGGTCGGCCGGCAAATCGATTCCCGCCGGCAGGCCGCGCAGCTCATTCCGCCAGAACGCCAGGCTGCGCTCCAGCGTCTCGCCGCTCAGCCGGGCGCGCTGCCAGACCGCGAAGTCGCGGTAAGTCACCGGCAGCGCCGGGAGCGGCAGCCCGGCATAAAGCGCCGTCAGCTCCCGGATGAACACGCCGAGGGACCACCCGTCGCTGACGATGTGGTGCATCGTCACAACCAGCCGATGCTCGCGGTCCGCGAGGCGCAGGAGCAGCGCCCGGACGACCGGTCCGTTCTGGAGATCGAAGGGCCGCGCCCCCTCCTCCACCGCGAGCCGGCGCGCCTCGGCTTCGCCCTGCGCACCCAGCGTTCGCAGATCGACCAAAGGCAGGCCGGAAACCGAAGCCTCCTCCACCATCTGCGCCGGCTCGCCTCCGACGAGTGGGAAGCGGGTATGCAGGCTCTCGTGGCGGCGCACCAGCTCGGCCAGCGCGCGCTCCAGAGCCGCGATGTCGAGGCTCCCCCGGAGCCGCACGGCCGCAGGCAGGTTGTAGGCCGGGGAGGCCGCGTCGAGCTGGGCGAGGAACCAGAGGCGCTGCTGGGCGAACGACAGGGGCGCCGGCCCCTCGCCCGCGGCCCCCGCCAGAGGTGCCGCGCTCCCCTCCTCTGCCGCGGTACCGATCCTCTCCGCGAGACCGGCCAGGGTGGGCTCCTCGAACAGCGTCCGCAGCGGGATCTCGACGCCGAAGGCGCGGCGGACGCGGGAGACGACCTGCGCGGCGAGCAGCGAGTGGCCGCCGCGGTCGAAAAAGCTGTCCCACCTCCCGATCCCCTCCCGTCCCAGAAGCTCGGTCCAGATCCCCGCGAGCCCCTCCTCGATGGGCCCCTGCGGCGGCTCGAACACGGCCGGCTCGGCGATACCACGATCGCTCCGATGGGAAGCGGTGATCTGGATTCCTTCGACCCCCGCGAGCAGGAGAATGTTGGAGATCCGCTCGCCGGGCGTAGCAGCGAGGCCCCGCAGCAAGGCGGCGAGCTGGCCGATCAGGCGGTCGATGGTGACGGCCTCGAAGAGGTCGGCGTCGTACTCCAACGAGCCGGAGAGACCGCCGTCCCGCTCCGTGAGGTCGAGCAGGAGATCGAACTTGGCGGTGCCGGTCTCCACCGGGAGCAGCTCGGACTCCACCTCCGGGAGATTCGGCGGCTCCGGCCCCCCGTTCTGGAAGACGAGCATCGCCTCGAAGAGCGGGGTCCGCCCGAGCTGGCGGGCCGGAGCGAGCTCCTCCACCAGCTTTTCGAACGGCACGTGCTGGCGCTCATACGCCGCGAGGACCTTCGCCCGCGTCCGCCGCAGCAGCTCGTGGCCGTCCGGGTCTGAGTACAGCTTGGACCGCAGCACCAGGGTATTGGCAAAGAAACCGATCAATCCCTCGACCTCGGTCTGGGTCCGGCCGGCGACCGGGGAGCCCACGGCGAGGTCGTCCTGCCCGGCCCGGCGGCCGAGGAGGGCCTGGAAGCCGGCGAGCACGATGGTGAAGAGGGTGGCGCTCTCCCGGCGGGCGAGCGTAGCCAGCTCCCGCGTCAGCTCAGGCCCGAAGCGGACCGGGCGCTTGGCGCCGCTCCGCCGCTCGACGCTCCGCCGCGGGTGATCCGTGGGCAGATCCAGCCGCTCGGGCAGGCCCTGCAACGCCTCGCGCCACCATCCGAGCTGGATCTCCAGGACGTCGCCCACCAGCCAGCCGCGCTGCCAGCGGGCCCAGTCCGCGTACTGGACGGGCAGCTCCGGCACCGGGAGCCCGCGGTAGAACGACGACAGCTCGCGCACCAGCACGCCCATGGACCAGCCGTCGCTCACGATGTGGTGGAAGTTCGCCACGAGCAGGTGATCGCCCGGCGCGATCCGCAGCAGGTGCGCCCGGAACACGGGCCCGCTCTCCAGGTCGAAGGGGCGCACGCCCTCCTCCGCCATCCGCCGCAGGGCCGCAGCTTCGGCCTCCTCTCCCCACGGGGAGAGATCTTCGAGAGGCAGAGGGAGAGGCTTCTCCATCTCCACCCTTTGAAACGGCCCATGCTCCCCTTCGTGGAACGTCGAGCGCAGCGCCTGATGGCGGTGGACGATCCCTTGAAGCGCCTGCTCCAGCGCGGCAACGTCCAAGGCGCCCCGGAGCCGGACCGCCACCGGCAGGTTGTAGGTCGCGGAGCCCGGCTCCAGTCGGTCCAGGAACCACAGCCTCTGTTGAGCGAACGAGAGCGGGGCCTCGCCGGAACCCGGCATCGTGCGTACGAGCGGCGGGAGCACAGGCCGGCCGCGCGCCGCGTCGACGGCCGCGGCGACGCCTTCGACCGTGGGCGCGTCGAAAACCGCGACGAGCGGGATCTCGGCCCCGAGCGCGCTCCGCACCCGCGAGGCGACCCGCGTGGCGAGCAGCGAATGCCCGCCGAGATCGAAGAAGCTCTCCCGCCGGCCCACCCGCTCGCGCCCGAGGACCTCCGCGAAGATCGCGGCGATCGTCTCTTCCACCGGCCCGCGCGCCGCTTCGGCCACCGCTCCGGAGCCTTCCTCGGGAACCGCCGCTCCAAGCGTTGCGAGGGCACGGCGGTCCACCTTGCCGTGGGAGGTGAGCGGCAGCTCGGACAGGAGTTGCCAGGAGCCAGGGACCATGGAGTCGGGCAGGCGCGCCCGGAGCGCCTCCTGGAGGTCTCCCACGGCGACGCTCCCATCTCTCTCCGGGACGACAAACCCGACCAGCCGCCCGTCCAGAGCGATGACCGCCGCGGCCCGTGCTCCGGGCTGACTGACGATGGCGGCTTCCACCTCCCCCGGCTCGATCCGGAAGCCCCGCACCTTCACCTGCTCGTCCACCCGGCCGAGGAACTCCAGGACGCCGTCCGGCCGCCAGCGCGCCAGATCTCCGCTGCGGTACATCCGGTGCCCTTCGACGACTGGAAACTTCTCCTCGTTCAGCTCGGGACGGTTCAGGTAGCCGCGCGCCACGCCGGCGCCGCCGATCCGGATCTCTCCGGGCGCACCGGCGGGCACCGGCCGCCCCGCGGCATCCGCGACCACGATCTCGACGTGATCGAAAGGCCGGCCGATCGGGGATCCCACCTCTCCAGGCCGCGCACGGTGGCTCGTAGCCAGGATGGTCGCCTCGGTCGGACCGTAGAGCACGTGGATCTCCGCGTTCGGAAAGACCGGCCGGAGATCGTCCAGGAGATCGGCAGGCACGCGGTCGCCGCCCACGAAGAGCGAGCGCATGCCGGGCCACGGACCGGACGCGCGGGCGGTGTCGCAGATCTGGCGCAGGAGCGCGGGCACCGCATGGAGCCGGGTCAGCTCGCCGAGCTGCCCGACCAGCCGGTCCACGTCGAGCGAGGGGCGCAAGCCGACCAGGACGGACGTGCCGCCGGCCAGCAGAGGCGCCAGCAGCTCGAAGAAGAAGATGTCGAACGAGAACGGCGCCACGCACGGCATTCGGTCGTCCGCCTGGAAGCCGAAGGTGCGCTGGACGGAGGCGAGCAACGCCGCGAGCTGTCCGTGCTCGACGACCACGCCCTTGGGCACGCCGGTCGTTCCCGAGGTATAGATCACGTACGCCGGATCGCGCGGTCCCGCCACGGGCTCCAAGCCGCGCTCATCCCCGCCCTCCTCGTCCACGCGCGTCACGACCATCGGCGCGTCCCCGAGGGCGTCTCCGATCAGGAACGCCCGCCGTGCCTCGGGCAGAGCGGGATCGAGGGGCAAGGAGGCGCCGCCCGCCTTCCAGATTCCCAGAAGCCCGACGACCATCTCCGCCGAGCGCTCGATCGAAAGTCCCACAATCCGCCCCGGCCCGACCCCGCGCGCCCGCAGGCGCCCCGCGAGCCGGTTCGCCGCCCGGTCGAGATCCCCAAAGGTGAGCGTCCGCTCGCCATCGACCAGGGCCGGCGCCTCGGGTGTCTGGGAGGCCCGGCGCTCGAAGTGGCGCACCGCGGTCGGCGCCTCCGGATCGGCCGCGATCCGCGCGCTCCCCCACGCCGCAAGCTCCTGCCGCTCCGCTTCAGTCAGCAACGGGAGCTCGGCCAGGGGAACGAGAGGGTCGGCCGCCGCGGCGGTGAGGAGCACGCCGAAACGGTCCCACAGGCGCGCGACGGTCGCCTCGTCGAAGACGTCCTTCCCGAGCTCGATCGTGGTGAGGAGGCCCCCTGCGGCCTCATGGAAGGCGAGAGCCAGGTCCGAGCGCGCCGTGCCGGTGTCCACCGGCTCGATCCCGATGGCGAGCCCCGGCAGCACGGGCGGCGCCAGCGGCTCGTTCTGGAGGACGACGAGCGCCCGCGGGAACGGTCGCCGCGCCGGATCACGGTGGGGATGGATCTCCTCCACGAGCCGCTCGAAGGGGAGGTCCTGCCTCCAAAACGCGGTCAGCGCCACGGAGCGCGCCTCGTCGAGGAGCCGCCCGAATGTCCAGGAGCCGTCGAGATCGATCCGCAGCGCGAGGGTGTTCACGAAGCAGCCGACGACCCGCTCCAGCTCGACCCGGCCGCGCCCGGCGACGACCGTGCCCACCACCAGGTCGGTCTGCCCGGTATGGCGGTGCAGGAGGGCGTCGAAGCCCGCGAGCAGGGCCATGAAGAGGGTGGCTCCCTGGACGCGGGCCACGGCGGCGAGAGCTGCGGCGAGGTCCGCCGGCAGGAGACGGACGAGGGTCGCTCCCCGCGCGCCGCGGCGGGAGGGAGCGGGCCGGTCCGACGGCAGCTCCAGCAGGGGCGCGCCAGCCAGGTGACCGCGCCAGGCTGCGAGCAAAGGCTCCGGAAGCGGCTCGCGGCGCTGCCAGGCCGCGAAGTCGGCGTACTGGAGCGGCGGCTCCGGCGCCGGCCCTCCGCCCGCCAGGAAGGACGTTAGATCCGCGAGCAGAAGACCGAGCGACCAGCCGTCGCACGCGATGTGATGAAAAGTGAGCACCAGGCGGTGCTCTTCGGGGCTCCGGCGCATCAGGAGGGCGCGGACCGGCGGACCGTGCTCCAAGTCAAACGGCCGCCGCGCCTCGATCGTCTCGAGCCGCCGCCCTTCGGCCGCCGCGGCAGCCGGCGGCAATGCCAACAGGTCGGCACAGGGAAGCGGGAAGACCGCCGGTGGAAGCTGAATCCGCTGCACCGGCCCGTCTTCCCCCGCCGCGAAGGTGGTCCGCAGCGCCTCGTGCCGCCGGACCATCTCCCGCAGCGCGCTCGCCAGGACCGCGGGATCGAGAGGCCCCTGGAAGCGGAGCGCCAGCGGCACGTTGTACGTGGCCACCCCGGGCTCCAGGCGATCGAGGAACCAGAACCGCTGCTGCGCAAAAGAGAGCGGCAGCGGGAGATCCCGCGGCGCGCGGGGGATCGGTGTCGAGGCCGCGCCGTGCCGCGCCGCCTCGATCCGCCGCGCCAGCCCGGCGAGGGTCGGCTCCTCGAAAAAGGCGCCAAGGGGGATCTCCGCGCCCCAGGCCTCCCGCACTCGCGCCAAAGCCCGCGTCGCGAGCAGTGAGTGGCCGCCGAGATCGAAGAACCGGTCGTGCCGCCCGATGTCAGGCCTCCCCAGGAGGTCCCCCCAGATCGCCGCCAGGGTCTCTTCGACAATCCCCGCCGGTCCCGCGGACCCGCTCGCCCCGGTCTGCGCCGGTGCGGGAAGGGCTTTGCGGTCTACCTTGCCGTTCGGCGTCCGCGGCAGCGCGTCCAGAACGACGAAGAAGGACGGCACGAACGGCGCCGGCAGGCGCTCCCGCAAGGCGTCCCGCAACGCCTCCTCAGGCCCATCGGGAATCTCGCCGGCCAAGGCCACGTATGCAGCCAGGACGCCATCGCGTGCCACCACCACCGCCTCCCGCACCCAGGGGAGAGCGAGCAGCGTCGCCTCGACCTCTCCCAATTCG
>DATFPH010000484.1:0-10080 GCA_035264905.1 Thermoanaerobaculia bacterium | reverse complement strand
AGGTTCGAGACGTAGGGGATCGCGGGAGGCCGCCGCGCGAGCCTCGCCGCGAACGCCGTGAGCTCGGCCGCGGCGTCGTCCAGCATCGACGAGTGGAAGGCGTGGGTCGTGGCGAGGCGCCGGCAGACCACGCCCTCGGCTTCGAGGTCCGCGGCGAGCCGGGCGATCTCCTCCGGCCCGCCGGCGGCGACCGAGCCGCCGGGGCCGTTGACCGCGGCGAGCGAGAGGCCGGTCCCGGCGAGCCGCCGCAGGAGCTCCGCCTCGCCCAGGTTGACGGCCAGCATGGCGCCCGCGGGCAGCCGGTCGATCAGCACGGCGCGCCGCGCCACCAGGCGGAGGGCGTCGTCGAGCGACAGGACGCCGGCCAGGCAGGCGCACACGTACTCGCCGAGGCTGTAGCCGATCATCGCCTGCGGCGCGACGCCGCGCGCCAGGAGGAGCCGGGCCAGGGCGTGCTCGATCATGAACAGGGCCGGCTGCGCGTAGAGCGTGCGGTCGAGGCGCGCGCTCGCCGCGTCCTGCGGCGCCTCGCCGCGCCCGAGCATCGCCTTGAGGTCGAGTCGGACGCTCCCGTCCCCGGACTCCTCCTCGGCGCGGGCCGCGGTGCCGCGGGGGTAGAGCACCTCGCGCAGATCGATCCCCAGGAGCGGGCGCAGCACCTCGGCCGCGTGGTCCACCGCGCTCCGGAACACCGGCTCGCGCTGATAGAGGCCGAGCCCCATGTCCACGTAGTGCTCGCCGAGACCCGGCAGCAGGAACGCGGCGGGCCGGCCGGTCACCTTCACCTCGGCCGCCGGAGCGCGCGCCGCGAGGTCGTCCGTAGCGAGCGCCGCGGCCGCGTCCGTGCTGTCGCGGCAGACCAGCGACCGCCGGTGCTCGAATTCGCGGCGTCCAACCGCGAGCGTGAAGGCCACGTCGGCGAGGTCGAGCTCCGGGTTTTCGGCGAGATGGCGGCCGAGGTTGCGGCTCATCGCGTCGAGCGCCGTGGCCGAGCGCGCCGAGAGGAGCAGCGGCTGCCAGGGCCGGCCGGGATCCGTGGCGACCGGCGGCGGCGGCTCCTCGACCACCACGTGGGCGTTCGTCGAGCCGATGCCGAACGAGGAGACGCCGGCGATCCGCCGCTTGCCCGCTGCCGGCTCCGGCCAGGGGCGGCAGGAGGTGTTGACGACGAAGGGGCTGTTGGCGAAATCGATCTTCGGGTTGGGACGCTCGAAGTGCAGGCTTGGCGGAATCTGGCGGTGCGCGAGCGCCAGCGCCGTCTTGATCAGGCTGGCGATCCCCGCCGCCGTCTCGAGATGCCCCAGGTTCGTCTTGGCCGAGCCGATCGCGCAATAGCCGCGGCGGTCCGTGGCGGCGCGGAACGCCTGCGTCAGCGCAAGCATCTCGATCGAGTCGCCGAGGTCTGTCGCCGTGCCGTGCGCCTCGACGTAGGAGATGTCCTCCGGGCCGACGCCGGCGCTCGCCATCGCCTCCAGCAGCACCGCCGTCTGCCCGGCCACGCCGGGCGCCGTGAAGCTCGCCTTCTGGGCGCCGTCGTTGTTGGTCGCCGAGCCGCGGATGACGGCGTAGACCGTGTCGCCGTCGCGCAGCGCGTCCTCCAGGCGCTTCAGCAGGACGGCGCCGGCGCCGTTGCCGAAGTTGCTGCCGGCCGCCCGCTCGTCGAACGTGCGGCAGCTGCCGTCCGGCGACAGCAGGCCCCCTCTCTGGTAGAGGTAGCCCTGGTGCTGCGGCACGTTGATCGCCGCGCCGCCGGCAACCGCCATCGAGCACTCGTCGAGCAGCAGGCTCTGGCAGGCGAGATGGACCGCCACCAGAGACGTCGAGCAGGCGGTATGGAGAGCGTAGCTGGGGCCGCGCAGGTCGAGCTTGTAGGAGACGCGCGTCGCCATCGCCGCCAAGTCGTTGCCGAGCGCGATCTGGAAATTGTCGAGCCCTGGGAAACGCGCGCGCTGGGCGACAATATTGAATAGATACGTATTCGTTTTGGCGCCGGTGAAGACGCCGATCGGCTTCGGGTAGCGTAGCGAGTCGTAGCCTGCCTGCTCCAGCACCTCCCAGGAGCATTCCAGAAAGAGACGATGCTGGGGATCCATGATCGTCGCTTCGAGCGGCGTGTAGCCGAAGAAGCGGGCGTCGAAGTCCTCGATCCCGGAGATCGCCGGCACCCGGCGCACATAGGCTGGATTGGCGAGCGCCTCCGCCGGCACGCCGGCGGCGAGCAGCTCCTGGTCGCCGAGCTCGACGAGAGACTCGACGCCTGCACACAGATTGCGCCAGAAGGTGGCGACGTCCGCCGCACCGGGAACGCGGCAGGACATACCGATGATCGCGACTTCCGAGCCGTCGCAGCCTGCTGCGAGCTCGTCCCGGTCTGTCGTGTTGCTGTCACGCATTCGCCATCTCCTTGACTCACTGTACACCGTGCACTTGGCCGGCCCAAGCGAGCCGGCGCCTGATGCGGGGCAGCTTATTGAAGAACCTAAAGGATTTAAAGGAAGAAAGAGACCATCCCGGAAGTGGAGCGATCTGCCCCGAGATCGAAGCGAGCCGACCCGAGTTGGACGCGGTCTGACCCGCGGCGGATGCGGTTGGACCCGAAGGTCCAGAGGATCTCGATCGCTACCCCGACGGCCGCCAGGCGCTCCGCGTCGGCGCTGTCGGCCCGGCGGGAAACAAACTGGTTGAGATTCATAGCCGCGCGAATTCTACCCTACAGGCCAGCCGCACACCGAGTGAGCCTTTGCTCAGGGGGAGGGCTCCCAGGCTTCGGCAAGCGAGTAGAATCTCGCGAACACGCGGACCTGGCCTCCCATGGCCCTAAAAGGAGTGAAGCTATGAAGAAGAAGGTGAAGAAGCTGACCCTGCATCGCGAGACCGTTCGCCAGCTCAACCTCAAGGAGGTGTCCTGGATCGCTGGCGGATATGCCGACAAGACGAATGAGCCCTTCTGTGTCTCGGATGCCTTGACGTGCGCCGAGTTGGGATGCGGCGCTGCGCAGCAGTAGACCGACACTCGGCGGAATCTCGACGGGGTGCCCCAGCCTCGTACCGCCAGCGCAGGAGGCGGCTGGGCCCAATGCTGTTCGGGTAGTCCTCACCGGTCGTGTCCTGCGCCCCCTGGGACCGCCGGCGTCCCGCCGGCTCACACTCTCCGTGACCGCGGTGACCGGCAAAGGCTCCGCAGCCTAGAACCCCATAGGCGCCAACTTTTCCGCGGCCCACCTGCCCACCAGGGGTTAAAACCCCTGGCTACCCTGAAAAAGATCATCCCCGAGGGGACGACTCCCCCGCTCCGCCCCCTTCAGGGGTCGGTTTTTTCTCGTTAGCCAGGGGTTTCAACCCCTGGCGGGCGCCGCGAGCTCGAAAAGTTAGCGCCAATGGCCTAGAACCCTGCCTCTCCTCCGGTGACCCTCTCAAAAGCCCCATCCTGTCCCAACTTGGCATTGCTGAAGACTCGGAAGAGGTTCAGTTACTTCATGCGATCCTTGCCTCGTCGCAACCTGAGCTTGAGCGTCTTACGGAGCTCAGTCGAATCCTGTATGCTCGACAAAGGTTCAAGGACTTCTAACCGCGTCCTTCCCCTTCCGTCTCCTCCGCCTTTTCCGTCTCTCCTCCCGGGGCATAGCCGTACCGTCTTAACGCGCGGAGGACGGTTGCCTCGATCTCTTCGGTGGTCGGGGTGGACTTCGGTCTTCCTTCGGGACCGAGGACTGTGGCGAAGAACTCGGCGGGATCGCTGCCGATGGCCAGAAGGATTTCGAGCATTCCTTCCACGCTGAGAGCCAGCCTCCCTGCGAACAGGTGGGAGAAGTAGCCGTGGCTTCTCCCGAGCAGGGTCTCTAACTCCCCCTGCCGGACGTCCTGCCGCCGAACTTCAGCCTTCAGTGCGCTGCGGACCTTCTCCATGCGCTCACGGGCTTCCTCTGCGAAGTCTCGTCTGCGTGCCATACCGGCAT
Source organism: Thermoanaerobaculia bacterium (assembly GCA_035264905.1). Taxonomy (GTDB): domain Bacteria; phylum Acidobacteriota; class Thermoanaerobaculia; order Multivoradales; family UBA5704; genus UBA5704. Next base: position 6,124 of record DATFPH010000484.1, on the reverse strand, counting down.
CTTACACCGGGTCAGCGGGGAGGCGAAAGTCTCCACAACTTAGGTGTTGACACGACCTCACTATTGGCCTAGATCCCGTTCCTTTGTCCTCTGCCTCGCCACGCTTTCGACCGTCGCTCTCCTCGGGCAAGGCTGCGACGCCAGCCCGACCGAGCCGAAGGACGACGAGAAGGTGCAGACCGCGGTCTGCGAAGCGGGGCCGTACCGCATCCACCTGAGCGGCCAGTGCCGGGTCGCCGGCAGTCATCGGATCGTCTGGGAGGACGAGTCGACGACCACCCCCGGCGAGAAGGTCCTCAACGTGGTCTTCCAGCTCCGGAACGCCGTGACGGGCACGCCGGTGGAGACCAAATCCATCCAGCCCGGAACGATCCCCCGCGAGGCGTCGTTCTCGGGGATCGCGAGCGGCGAGTACGAGGTGCGCCATACGGTGCAGGCGCGCGATTGCAGCTCGACGTTCACGACGTACGCAGGTCTGGAAGTCTTCTTAATTCAACCCTTCCGACGGCCAATTCAGGCCCCGGAGCTTACGAAAGGAGAAGCAGGATGAACACGCAGCAGAACGATGTGCAGGAGCTGAAGTCGGAGCGTGTGCAGGAGGAGCTGGTGGTGGGGGAGCCGCCTCTGGTGATCGAGCTGAAGTCCGAGCGGGTGCAGTCGCCCGAGAGCGTCGCCGGGGCAGGTCAGATGGAGCTCCCCTCGGTCATCCGGCTGACGGTGAACCCGTTGAAGCGGGTGGTGGTCGACGTCTGGTGGATGGGCGTCGTCGTCGCCATCGAGGATCCCGCGAACGACCCGGAGCTTGAGGAGGACGGCCTGACTCAGGCCGGATAAGGAGAAACCATGCCAAGCCTCAACACATACGCTGACGTGGTGCGCGATTGGCGCATGCTTCTCGACGCCGTGGAGAGAAGTCCCGAGGTGAAGGAGGAGGTCGAGAAGGAGCGGCTGGGAGTGGAAAGGGCTCTGGGAGAGGTCGAGGCGCTGAAAGCCCGGCAGGATGAGCTGACAGCGCTGCGCCAGCAGGTCACCCAGGAGCTCAAGGCGTCGGTCGTGCGGGGCAAGGAGTCCGCGATCCAGTTCCGCGCCATCCTGAAGGCGAAGTTCGGTCCGAAGAACGAGCGGTTGGTCCACTTCAAGGTGGCTCCGATCCGCCCGCGCCGGATGGTGGTGGAGAAGCTGCCGGCTGCGCCGGCCAAGCCGGCCGCGTAGTAGCTGTCAAACCCGGGAGGGCGTGGCGCAAGCGCGCCCTCCCTTTCAACGAAAAGGAGAACGTATGAAATGCGCTCATGCGCAGGCGGTGAGCGCCCAAACCCGGAAGGAGACGCTCGCCGCCTCCGCGCAGGAAGCGACCAGCCAGATGCACGCGGCGTTCAAGGAGTATCAGGAGGCCGCCAGCTCTCTCCGCAGCTTCATCGTGAGCGTGCTCGGCCGGCGGAGCGAGAAGCTGCTCCGGTATGGCATCCGGCCCGTCGGGAGGCGGTCGCGCCCGAAGGGTGTCGTGCTGAGCTGAGAAGGTCCCGACGGTTGACCGTCCGCCCCCTCGCTGTCTGGAGGGGGCGTTTTTGTTGTATCGCCGGATCGGCGAGGGAGACCTTCCTCCGGCCCCGTTCTTTGAGGCGGAGGAAGGTGCTGCGGGTGTACACTGGCGAGCTTCGGCCGCAGTTGGTTCCCCAAGGGCCGAATCTCGTAGCACACACGAACTGAATCAGCAAAAGGATAGAACATGCCGCCGCTCTCCCATGGCCAGCGCTCGCTTTGGTTTCTGCACCACTTCGCCCCAGGAAGTGGCGCCTCCAACATCGCGGCGGCGGCCCGTGTCCTCTCGTCTCTCGATGCGGATGCGTTGGAACGCGCGTTCCAGGCTCTGGTGGATCGCCACGCCGCCCTGCGCACGACCTTCCCGGCGGTCGACGGCGAGCCGAGCCAGCAGGTCGCCGATCGCCTGGAGCTTGGGCTGGGGCGCGAGGACGCCACGGGGTGGAGCGGGGAGCGGCTGCGCGCCCGCCTGGGAGAGGAGGCCTGGCGGCCGTTCAATCTGGAGCAGGGACCGCTCCTGCAGGTGACCCTGTTCACCGGAGGCCCGGAGCGGCCGGTGCTCCTCCTGGTGATCCATCACATCGTCGCGGACTTCTGGTCGCTCGCCGTTCTCCTGCGCGAGCTGCCGGAGCTGTATAGGGAGGCGGCCGGCGGCGCGCCGACGCGGCTCGGCCCTCCGGGTCTGCCGTACGAGGAGCACGTCCGGCGCGAGCGGGAGGCTCTGGCGGACGGCCGCGGCGACGAGAGGCTGGCCTGGTGGCGCGAGACGCTCGCCGACCTCCCGATCCTGGAGCTGCCGACCGACCGGCCGCGCCCACCGGTGCGGAGCGACCGCGGCGACATCCAGCGGCTCCGGCTGCCGGCGGATCTCGCGGCATCCCTGCGCGCCCGCGGCCGGGCACAGCACGGCACGATGTTCATGACCCTCGTCGCCGCCCTCCAGGGATTCCTCGGCCGCCATACGGGGCAGGACGACCTCGCGATCGGCGCGCCGCGGGCCGGCCGCTCGCAGTCGGACCTCGCCGGCACCGTGGGCTACTTCGTCAACCCGGCGGTGCTGCGCGGCGACCTCGCGGGCAACCCGACGTTCACCGAGCTGCTGGAGCGGACGCGGTCGATGGTCCAGGCCACGTTCAAGCACGCGAACGTGCCGCTGGCGCTCCTCGCCGAGCGCCTGCAACCGGAGCGCGACCCGAGCCGGACGCCGCTCTTCCAAGTCTCGTTCGTCCTCCAGAAGGAGACGCGGGGCGTCGAAGGGCTGACCGCGTTCGCCCTGGGGGAGGCGGGGGTCGAGGTCGGGCCGGACTATTTCCGCCTGCGATCGCTCTCCCTCGTGGCGGAGGACTTCTTCGCGCTGGGCGGCCACTCGCTTCTCGCAACCCAGGTCGCCGCGCGGGTCCGTACCGTGTTCGGCGTGGAGCTGCCGGTGCGGAGCGTGTTCGAAGCGCCGACCGTCGAGGCCCTGGCGCGCAAGCTGGAGACCGCCCGGCGGCCCGAAGGGGAGGAGGCGCCGCCGCCGATTGTCCGCGGGAAGCGAGATCGCGAGCTGCCGCTCTCCTTCGCCCAGGAGCGGCTCTGGTTCATCGATCAGCTCGAGCCGGGGAGCGCGCTCTACAACGTCCCCGCGGCCTTCCGCTTCTCCGGCCCGCTGGAGGTCCCGGCCCTGGCCGCCGGCCTGCGGGAGATCGTGCGGCGCCACGAGGCGCTGCGCACCGTGTTCACCAATGAGGGCGGCCAGCCGCGCCAGGTGATCTTGCCCGAGTCGGAAGTCGCGGACCTGCCGGTCGTCGACCTGTCGGCTCTGCCGGAGGCGCTTCGGGATGCGCAGGCGACGCGCCTCGCGGCCGACGAGGCGGTCCGCCCCTTCGATCTGGCCCGTGGCCCGCTCGCCCGCGTCGCTCTTCTCCGCCTCGGCGCGGAAGAGCACGTCGCCCTGCTCAACCTGCACCACATCATTTCGGACCAGTGGTCGCTGTCGGTCCTCGTGCGCGAGCTCGTCGAGCTCTACGCGGCGGCGCGGGACGGGCGTCCGTCCTCCCTGCCCGAGCTGCCCGTGCAGTACGCCGACTTCGCCGTCTGGCAGCGCGCATGGCTCTCCGGCGCGACGCTCGACCGGGAGCTCGCCTGGTGGCGGTCGGCGCTGGAGGGCGCTCCCCAGGCCCTGGAGCTGCCGGCGGACCGGCCGCGTCCGGCCACCCAGAGCGGGAGGGGAGGCCTGCGCGTCGCCCGGCTGCCCGAGGCCGCGGCGCGGGAGATCCGCGGGCTGGCCCGCCGCGAGGGGGCCACGACGTTCATGGCCCTGCAAGCGGCGATGGGGACCCTGCTCTCGCGCCTCACCGGTAAGCGGGACCTGCTGCTGGGCACGCCGGTCGCCAACCGCGGCCGGATGGAGATCGAAGGGCTGATCGGGTTCTTCCTCAACACCCTGGTGCTGCGGATGGACCTCGCGGGAAGCCCCGGCTTGCGGGACCTCCTGCGCCGCGCCCGCGAGGTCTCCCTGGCCGCCTTCAGCCACCAGGACCTGCCGTTCGAGCGGCTGGTGGAGGAGCTGGTGCTGGAGCGCCACCTTTCCCAGACGCCGCTGTTCCAGGCGCTCCTCGTGGTGCAGAGCCCGGAGCGCTCGCTCGCCGTACCCGGCCTCACCGCGAGCCGCGTCGAGGTCGGGACCGGCACGTCCAAGTTCGACCTGACGCTCTTCGTCCAGGAGGACGAGGACGGCGGGCTCTCCGCGGGGCTGGAGTACAGCCGCGACCTGTTCGACGCGACCACCGCGGACCGCTTCCTCGGCCAGCTCGGAGCCCTGCTGGAGGGCTTCGCCGCGGCGCCGGACCTGCCGGTGGAGCGGCTCCCGCTGCTCACTCCGGCGGAGCGGCAGGCCCTGCTGATCGAGTGGAACGACAGGCAGGCGGCCGAGGAGGGGCTCGATCTGATCGGTCCGCTCGAGGCGCAGGCGGCGCGGACGCCGGACGCCGCCGCGGTGGTCTGGGGCGAGAGGGAGATCACCTACCGCGACTTCAACGCCCAGGCGAACCGGCTCGCGCACCACCTCCAGCGCCTCGGCGTCGGCCCCGGCGTCGCGGTCGCGATCCTCCTCGAACGCTCGATCGAGATGATCGTCGGCGTGGTGGCCGTGCTCAAGGCGGGAGGCCCCTACGTGCCGCTCGATCCGGCCTACCCGGCGGAGCGGCTGTCCTTCATGCTGGCCGACTCGCGCGCCCGGGTGCTCCTGACCCAGGAGTCGCTCCTCTCCGCGGTGCCCGCTCCCGAGGGCTGCACCGTGCTCTGCCTGGACCGCGACGCGGCGGTTCTGGAGCCTGAAAGGACGGACGATCCGGCCCGTCAGGTGGACCCGGACGACCTCGCCTACCTCATCTACACCTCGGGCTCCACGGGGCTGCCGAAGGGCGTGGCCATGACGCACCGCGCGCTGGCCAACCTCATCGAGTGGCAGGAGGCCGATCCGGCGCTGCGGCAGCCGGCGCGGACGCTCCAGTTCTCCTCGCTCTCCTTCGACGCCTCGTTCCAGGAGATCGTCACCGCCCTGCGCCGCGGCGGCTCGCTCCACTTGATCTCGGAGGAGAGGCGCCGCGATCCCCGCGGCCTGCTCAAGGTCCTGCGGGAGGGAGCGGTGGAGCGGCTCTACCTGCCGTTCGTGGCCCTGCGGCAGCTCGCCGAAGCCGCGCAGGAGCCGGGCGAGGACGCTTCGCGGCTGAGCCTGCGGGAGGTGATGACGGCGGGCGAGCAGCTCCAGGCCGTGCCGGCCCTGACGCGCTTCTTCGCGGCGCTGCCGCAATGCCGGCTGCACAACTACTACGGCCCGTCCGAGACCCACGTGGTCACCGTGCTGACCCTGGGGAGAGATCCGGAGGAGTGGCTGCCGCTGCCGCCGATCGGGCGGCCGATCGCCAACACGTCGATCTATCTGGTGGACCCGGAGGGCGAGCTGGTGCCCACGGGGGTTCCGGGAGAGCTGCTGATCGGCGGCGTGTCGCTCGCCCGCGGTTATCTCGATCGGCCGGATACGACCGCGGAGCGTTTCGTGCCCGATCCGTGGAGCGCCGAGCCGGGGGCCCGGCTCTATCGCACCGGCGACCTGTCGCGCTACCGTGCGGATGGCGAGATCGAGTTCCTGGGCCGCATCGATCACCAGGTGAAGATCCGGGGCTACCGCATCGAGCCCGGCGAGATCGAGGCCGCGCTCGCGGAGCACCCGGCTGTGCGCGCCGCGGTCGTGGTGGTACGCGACCAGCCCGGCCGGCCCGGCGAGAAGCGACTGGTGGCCTACGCCGCCGCGCAGGAGGGGATGGAGCTGCGCACCGCCGATCTCCGCGCCTTCCTGCGCCAGCGGCTGCCGGAGTACATGGTGCCTTCCGCCTTCGTCCTGCTGGAAAGAATGCCGCTCACCCCGAGCGGCAAGGTGGACCGGCAGGCGTTGACCAGGCTCGACGCGGCCACAGCCGGCGATGGAGAGACCGCGGAGCTCAAGCCGCCGTCCACGCCCGCCGAAGAGCTGCTGGCCGGGATCTTCGCCCAGGTGCTCAGCCTGGAGCAGGTGGGGGTGGACCGCAACTTCTTCGAGCTGGGT
>DATFPH010000483.1:0-12075 GCA_035264905.1 Thermoanaerobaculia bacterium | reverse complement strand
GTGGACTGGTGCCCGAGCTGCAACACGACGCTCGCCCGCGAGCAGGTGATCGGAGACGACCGCCGCTGCGAGCGCTGCGGCACGCCGGTGATCCGCAAGGAGCTCGCCCAGTGGTTTTTCCGCACGACGAAGTACGCGGATGAGCTGCTCGACTTTTCCGGCATCGACTGGCCCGAGGATGTGCGCTCGAAGCAGAGGAATTGGATCGGCCGCTCGGAAGGCGCGCGCGTGGTCTTTCATTCCGAAGCGGGCGATCCTCTGGAGATTTTCACCACCCGTCCAGACACGCTCTGGGGCGTGACGTTCATGGTCCTCGCGCCGGAGCATCCGTTGGTCGCGAAGCTGACCACGGATGACCGGCGGGCCGAGGTCGAGGCCTACGTCGAGAAGGCAGGCCGCCAGACCGACATTCAGCGCGAGGCCACGGACAGGGAGAAGTCCGGCGTTTTCACCGGCGGATCTGCGATCAATCCGGTCAACGGCGAGCGGGTGCCGGTGTGGATCGCCGATTACGTTTTGATGAGCTATGGCACCGGCGCGATCATGGCCGTGCCTGCCCACGACCAGCGGGATTTCGAGTTTGCCCGCGCATATGGGATCGAGATTCGTCCCGTGATCCGTCCGATCGCCGGTGCCCTGTCCGCCGAGACGATGGAGCAGGCATCCAGCGAAGATGGAGTCATGGAGAATTCCGGCCCGCTCTCCGGCACTCCCGCCGACGAGGCCTACGAGACAGTTGCGGCCTATCTGGAAGCGAACGGTTTCGGCCAGCGGGCGGTGAGCTATCGCCTGCGCGACTGGCTCATCTCGCGGCAGCGCTACTGGGGCGCGCCGATCCCGATCGTCTACTGCCCGCAGCATGGCCCGGTGGCTGTGCCGGAAGGCGACCTGCCGGTCCTGCTGCCCGACGACGTCGAGTGGCTGCCCACGGGCGAGAGCCCGCTCAAGCTGCACCCGACCTGGCGCCGGACGACCTGCCCGACCTGCGGCGGCGAGGCGGAGCGCGAGACGGACACGATGGATACCTTCATGTGCTCGTCCTGGTACCACCTGCGCTACCTGAGCCCGCACTACGACCAGGGGCCGTTCGATCCGTCCGAGTACCGCGCCTGGATGCCGGTCGACACCTACACCGGCGGCGGCGAGCACTCCACCATGCACCTGATCTACACGCGGTTCTTCCACAAGGCCTGCCGCGACCTGGGGATCGTGCAAGGGAACGAGCCGATGACCCAGCTGCGCAATCAGGGGATCATCCTCGGCGAGGACTCGGAGAAGATGTCGAAGAGCCGCGGCAACGTCGTGGCGCCCGACGCGCTGGTGGACCGCTACGGCACCGACACCGTGCGCGCCTACCTGATGTTTTTCGCCCGCTGGGAGTACGGCGCTCCCTGGAGCAGCCAGGGAATCGAGGGGACCTCGCGCTGGCTGCGGCGGGTCTGGACCCTGTACATGGAGCCGGCCGAAGGAACGGGCGAGGCAGGCCCCGAGATCGTCACCAGGCTGCGCCGCAAGCTCCACCAGACCCTGCGGCGGGTCACCACTGATTTCGAGGCCTTCCAGTTCAACACCATCGTCGCCTCGCTCATGGAGCTCATGAACGAGATCATCGCGCTCCGTCCGCAGGTCGCCGGCACGCCGGCCCTGGACGAAGCCAAGGACGTCTACGTCCGCATGCTCGCCCCGGTGGCGCCGCACCTCGCCGACGAGCTCTGGCACGAGCTCGGCCACGAGGACTCGATCCACGTCCAGCCCTGGCCGGAGGTGGATGAAGAAGCCGCCCGCAACGAAGAGATCACCCTCGTCGTCCAGGTCAACGGCAAGCTGCGCGACCGCGTCACCGTGCCCGTCGGCCTCGGCGAGGATCAGCTCAAGGAGGCGGCGCTGGCAACCGAAGGCGCGCAGAGGTTCAGCGAGGGGCTGACGATCCGGAAGGTCGTCGTGGTGCCGGGGCGGTTGGTGAATATTGTGGCGAGTTGAATCTACGGATACCTCGGATACGCCGGCTTCTTCGGCTCCCACCGCTTCGTCTTCGGGATCTCCGCCAGCGCGGCCTTCACCGCCGCCTCGAGCTGCGGATCTTTGCCGGCGCGCCAGGACTCGGGGTCCCACTCGACCTCGATATCTGGATGGACGCCTTCGTTCTCGATTCCCCAGGCGCCGTTTGGATCGTAGGAGGCGCGGTTGGGCATGGTGATCTGGCCGCCGTCGAGCAGGCCGGGGATGTAGAGGGCGCCGCCGATGCCGCCGCCGAACGTGCGGGTGCCGACGATCGGGCCCAAGCCCGTGAGCTTCCACATCAGGGCGAAGGTCTCGGCCGCCGAGCCGTTCTGGCGATTGATGATCAACACCTTGGGGCCGGTCACGAAATTAGTCGGCATGGGAAAGGCGTCTCCCTCCCGCCAGGCGTAGGCATAGATCGGCTGACGCCGGAGCAGCTCGACCGGCGCATCGAAAACGATCCCGCCCGGGCTCCAGCGCTGGTCGATGATCGCTCCGCCGGCATCGAGGTTGCCCAGCACTCCGCGCAGCAGCTCCTCGTATCCATCCTCGCCATGATTGGGAACGTAGACGTAGGCGAGCCTGCCGCCCGAGAGCTCCTCGACCCGGCGGCGGTTGCGCTCCGCCCAGTCCATGCGCCGCAACGTGTTCTCGCCGGGGAGCGGGACGACCGTGGCCGTGCGGGCCTCGCGGCCGTCCGGTTCCGCGGCGATCCGGATCTCGACTGGTTTCGACGCTTTGCCCACGAAATAGCTTTCGAGGCTCCGCTCAGCCCGGATCTCCGCGCCGTCCACCGCCAGGAGGTAGTCCCCCTCGCGCACGTCGACGCCGGGCTGATCGAGAGGGGCGCGCAGCAAAGGGTTTCCGGAGCTGGGTTGGCCGGAGCGGTAGATCCGGGAAATGCGGTAACGCCCCTGATCGATCACATAATCGGCGCCCAGCAGGCCGACGCCTTCGGGCTTGCCGGCGGGAGGCGGGACGTCACCGCCGGCCACGACCAGATGCGAGATCGAGAGGTAGCCCAGCATCCGGATGAGCAGACTGTTGAGATCATCCCGGCGGGCGACGCCCGGCAGATAGGCGGCGAAATGCCGCTCGAGATCCGCCAGATCCTGGCCGTGATGGCCGGGGTCGTAGAACCAGTCGCGGGCGATGCGCCAGGACTCCCGGTAGATCTGCTGCCACTCGGCGGCCGGATCTATCTCGATCCGGACCCCGGCAAGGTCCAGCGGCTTGCGCTCGGCGTCTGCCGGGGCGAGAGAAGGCGCCAGGGTCAGCGAGGCGCCGCTCCCTTCGCCCGTGCGATAGAGAAGGGTGCCGCCATCGGCGGATACGGTGAAATCCCGCACGTCCGTGGCGATCTTCTCGGGCTCCGCACCCTCGCTCAACACATTCAGCGCATAGCGATAGAGCACCAGGGCCGGATCGCCGGCCGCTGGGCTGGCCTGCCACTCCTGCACCTGTGCGAAGAGCACGCCGGGAGGCCCGGCTGCGAGACCCACGAAGTCCCGCGAGTCGTCCGCGACGGGAACGATGCGGCGCGCCATCCCGTCGAGGTCGATCCGGACGGCCCCGGCCGCGGGCTCCCACCGTGCCTCCGGGTGCGGCTTGTCGAGGATCGGCAGGAGCGGCGGGGGATCTCCCTGCCGCAGCACCAGGGCCTGGAGACGGGAGGTGACCAACGGGCGGGCCAGGACGCTCGACATCACTCCCCAGCCCGCCGAGGCCGTGCGCGCGTTGTTGCTGGCCGTGAAGAAGAGATACCGGCCGGAGCGGTCGAACGCCGGCAGGTCGGACTCGGTCTTGCCGTCCGTCACCTGGTGCACGCGGCCGTCCTCTGCATCCCAGAGAAAAACGGTGCGGATGCGGCGGGGCAGGATCTGGGCAAAGGCGAGCCAGCGGCCGTCGGGGGACCAGGCGGGGACGTAGACGTCCTGGCCGCTCTGGCGAGAGGTCGCGATCTTCCGTATCGTGCCAGGCTCGAGATCGGCCACCCACAATGAGAGCCGCTTGTCCGAGAACGCGAGGCGCCGGCCGTCCGGCGACCAGGTCAGCTCGCGGTAGAACGACGGGTGCTCCTCGACCGCGAGCCGCCGCACCTCCCCCGCTCCCGCCGCCGGACGCACGTGCAGCTCGTACTCTCCGGACGCGTCGGAGAAATAAGCGATCCATCGGCCGTCCGGCGAAGGGACGGCCGAGCGCTCGGCGACACCCGGTGTCCGGGTGAGATTCTCCGCCTGTCCGGACCGCGGATCGAGCGACAGGACCTCGCCGCGGGCAGTCGCGATCAGCCGGTCGCCGCGCGGCGTGAGCGCCGCCTGTTCGAGGAACCGCGAGGCCGGCACGGCGCGGACGGCGCGCTGGGGGGCGGGCAGTGTCAGGTGGACGTCCACCGTCCGGTCCTCGCGCCGGACTGGGTCCCAGAAGTGGATTTGTCCGTCGGCGACGAAGACAATCGCGTCCGGTGCCGCCGAGGAGAACAGGATGCCGTGCTTGGGATAGCGGGTGAGCTGCTCCGTCCTGCCGCTCCGCGAATCGTAGGAGAAGAGATTGGGCGTTCCGGTGCGGTCGGAGATGAAGTAGAGGGTGCCCCCGAGCCAGACCGGGGAGTGATTGTTTGCCTCCGGGCTCGTCAGATCGGGATACCTCTCGACCGTGTCGACCTTACCATCCGCCAGCCGGGCGAGCCAGAGGGGACTGACGGAGCCGCCGCGGTAATGACGCCAGCTCACCGGCGAGCCGCTGTACGGCACTACGGCCAGCAGCGAGCCGTCCGGCGAGAACGCACCCTGCCGGCCCTCGGGAAAGGGGAGCGCTTCCGGGATCGTCCCGTCGAGGGCGAGCGTATACAGCCGCCAGACCCCATCGCCGTCGCGGTTCGTGGTGAACAGGATCTTCATGCCATCCGGAGACCAGCCGCGCACCCGATCCTCCTTGGGGTGCCAGGTGAGGCGCCGGGACTCGCCGCCGGCCGCCGGCATCACCCACACGTCGCCGCCGCCCCCGGTATTCCGGCTGAAGGCGAGCCAAGAGCCATCCGGCGAGAACGCGGGAGAGTCCTCCTCGCCCGGCAGCTCCGCGATCCGGCGGGCCTCGCCCCCCGCGCGGCCAACCCGCCAGAGGTCGCCGGCGAACGCGAAGACGATCTGGTCGCCGCTCGCGGCGATCCCGTTGATCAGCATCGGCGGACGCACGGTGAGGGTCGGCGATGCCGGTTGTGCCGGGCTCGGGGCGGCCTGGGCCGATCGTGGCGGAGCGCTCTGCCCGCAGGCGGGAAAGACGGCAAGGGAGGCCAGGGCCATCCCGGGCAGAAGTCGCTGCAGAGAAGTCTTCAAGATGGTTTCTCCTTGGTGCCCGTCTGGAAGTGCTCGACGAGCAGCCGGCTCACTTCCTCCGGCTCCTCATGGGCCACCCAGTGGGTCGCTTCCTCGCAATAGACGGCTCTCCCCTGATCGCAGAGCGCGAGGCTCGGCGGCACCAGCTCGCGGCCGAGGACCAGGTCTTTCGTTCCCCAGAGGAGGAGAGTGGGGACGGGGACTCGCTGGCTCGCCGGATCGGAGCGCCGGGCGCGCAGAGCGGCGCGGTACCAGTGGAGCATGCCGGTGAGCGCTCCGGGCCGCGTCCAGGCCGCGCGGTAGAGCGCCAGGTCCTCCTCGCCGAAGGTGCCCGGCCGGCTGGTCCGTTGCAGAGTGCGGACGAGCAGGGAGAAGCTGTTGCGCCGCAGCGCGTGCTCGGGGAGCCAGGGGAGTTGGAAGAAGAGCATGTAGGAGCTCTTCCGCTGCTGCCTCAAGCTCCTCCACAAGATCCGCTCGAAAACCAGCGGATGCGGAATGTTGAGCAGCGCCAGCCGGTCGAGCCGCTCCGCGTGCTTCATCCCCAGCCACCAGGCGACCGCGCCGCCCCAATCATGGCCGGCCACGTGCGCCTTCTCGCGGCCCAGGGCGTCGATCAGGCCCACCACGTCCAGCGCGAGGTCGTCCAGGTTGTAGGCCTGGATCCCCTTGGGCTTGTCGCTCAGGTTGTAGCCCCGCTGATCCGGCACCACGACGCGGAAGCCGGCCGCGGCCAGAGGCGCGATCTGCCGGTGCCAGCCGTACCAGAATTCGGGGAAGCCGTGCAGCAGGAGGACGAGAGGACCATCCTCCGGGCCGGCCTCGACCACGTGCAGGCGGATGCCATTGGTCACGAGCGTCCGGGTCTGGAAATCGGCGGCCATGGCTCCCTCCTCGTATACTGGCCCCGGAGGGATCATCCCACGATCCGCTCTTCCGGGAACGTGACGCAGAGAAGGAGGCCCGCGATGAGATACGTGATGCAAGAGAAGCTGGTCAGCTTCGGAGACGACTACGTGATCCGCGACGAGAGCGGCCGCGAAGCCTTTCGCGTGGACGGGAAGGTCCTGACCGTCCGCGATGCCCTGGTGCTCGAAGACGCGGCGGGGAACCGCCTCGCGAACATCCACAAGAAGCTCCTCTCGATCGGGAAGACCTACGAGATCGAGCGCGAGGGCCAACCGGACGTCTCGATCCACAAGTCCCTCTTCTCGCCTCTGCACTGCAAGTTCCGCGTCGATGCGGGCGGCGACGAGCTGGAGGCGCGCGGCGACCTGCTCGACCACGAGTACACCTTCACCCGCAACAGCCGGGAGGTGGCGAGCGTCAGCAAGAAATGGTTTTCGATCCGGGACACTTACGGAGTGGAGGTCGCGGAGGGCGAGGACCACGCCCTGATCCTGGCCTGCGCGGTGGCGATCGACCGGATGTGTCACGAGGAGGATGAATGACGTCTCTCATCAGCCCCTGGGGCCGCCTGCTTCGCCGGACCGCGGCCTTCGTCCTGCTGTGCTCCTCCCTCCCGCTTGCCGCGCAGACGCCGCCGCCGATCAAATCCGAGCCGCCGGCCGACGACAATGCCTGGGAGCAGGAGCGCCGCATGCACGAGCTGCTGCATCAGGCGGAGACCTGGCGCGGGTTGCGCGCGAAGCGGCGCATCGATTCCAGGACGCTGGCCGAGAAGGAGCTCGCCGGGGCCGTCGTCGAGTCCTTCCACGAGGAAATGCCGTCCGGCGTGCTGCGCTCCATGGAGATCGCCTTGAAGACGTTCGGGCTGATCCCCGAGAACCTGGATCTCGCGGTCTTTCTCCCCGGGCTGCTGACCCAGGAGATCGCCGGCTACTACGATCCGGAGACGAAGGCCCTGAGCCTGATCCGCCGCGAGGGCGGTGTGCTGGGAGGACGCGAGGCGGAGATCGGGTTGGACCCGCAGCGCGCCGAGGACATGGTGCTCGTCCACGAGCTGACGCACGCGCTGCAGGACCAGCACTTCGATCTCACGGCGTTCACGAAGACCGCTCCGATGTCCGACGCGGCGACCGCCAGGCAGGCGCTGGTCGAGGGCGACGCCACGCTGACCATGATGGACGCGTTCCTGGCGGTGCCCATCGAGGAGCTTCCGGGGGCGGGGAAGCTTCTCCAGCTGGCGATGGAGGGTTCCGAAAAATGGATGACCGGGGCGCCCGACGTGCCGGGCTCCAAGGAGCTCGCCGCGGCGCCGCCGTACATCCGCGAAACCCTTCTCTTCAGCTACGTTCAGGGGAACCTCTTCTGTATCAGCGTCCGCCAGAAAGGCGGGCAGAAGCTGCTCGACCATGCGTTCCGCAATGATCCGCCGCGCTCGTCGGAGCAGATCCTCCATCCCGAGAAGTGGCATGGCCGGCGCGATGATCCGGTCGCCGTGGAGTGGCCCGATCTCGCGGGTGCGCTCCCCGGGTATGCCAAGGCCGCCGAAGGGGAGATGGGGGAGCTGGCGATCCGTATCCTGCTGCGCGAGAGCCTGAAGGACGAGGCGCGGGCCGAGGCCGCTGCCGCCGGCTGGGGAGGAGATCGCTTCGCCGTCTATCAGACGGGCGGCGAGAAGGACGGCCGGAGGCTGCTCGCCTGGATCACTGAGTGGGACACTGCGGAGGATGCCGCGGAGTTCGCCGCCGCGATGCAGCAGCTCGGCGCGGGGTGGCGGACGGAGCGGCCGGCGACGCTGCGGGTCCTCGTGCTGCGGGGCGAGGTCGCTCCGGAACAGGCCGGGACGCTGAGCGAACGCCTGGCCATCGCGCCGGCGCGCCCCCCGGCGAACCAGGTGATCGATCTCGCCGCCCTGGGCATCGGGGAGCAGGACCGGGCGGGGGCCGATCCCGAGAAGCTGCGAAAGCTGCTCGACAGTCCCGAGGTCCAGAAGCGGTTCGGCGAGATGACGGGCAACGGATCTCCCGTGGAGAAAGGGACCATCGATGCGGAGGCCCGCTCCTACACGAGCCCGAGCTTCTCGCTCCGCCTGCCGGAAGCGGCGGCGGCCGCCGGCTGGACGCTGCGCGAGTCGCCGTCGCCGGGCGTCGTCTTCATGGCCAACGCCGCGGACCGCGCGTCCTGGGTCGGTTTCGGCCAGCAGGCCGTTCCCGTGGTCACGGGAACGATCGAAGAGATCGTCCCTCTGTTCGAGGCGGGTTTCAGCTCGACGCTTCCCGCCTACAAGAAGCTCGCGGGCCAGGTGATCGACACCCCGAACGGCAGAGCTTACGAAGGGCTGTTCGAGGTCGGCAGCGAGGTCCGTCTGCGCGGCCTTGTGCGGCTGTACCAGCGCGGCTCCACCCTGATCTTCGGGACCGGTATGGCCGCCCTGGAGAGCTGGCCGGAGAGCGAGCCGACCCTCCGCAGCATTCTCGACGCGGTCCGGCTGGCGCCGGAACCCTGACCGTTGGGAGGCCGGCTACCCCCCTTCCGGCGGCACGGTCGCCGGCTTCAGCATCGTGAGGCGGAGGTCCTTGATGCGGTTGTTGTCCACGTCGAGGACCTCCAGCGCGACCGGGCCGAGCTCGATCCGGTCGCCCACCTCGGGGGTCCGGCCGAGCTCCGAGAGGACGACGCCGCCGATGGTGTCCTCGTCGCGGTCGCTGAGCTCGATGTCGAGCTCGTCCTCCAGGTCCTCGACCAGCATGCCGCCGGAGACGACGTAGGCGCCGTCGTCCTCGATCCGGATCTCGGGCTTCTCGACGTCGAACTCGTCCTGGATCTGCCCGACGATCTCCTCGATGACGTCTTCCAGGGTCACCACCCCCGAGATGCCGCCGTACTCGTCGATGATGGCAGCCAGGTGGAAGCGCTCGGTGCGCATCCTCTTGAGCAGGCGGTCGAGCTCCAGGGTCTCGGGGACGAACGCGATCTCGCGCGCCACCTCGCGCAGCGTCGAGATCGGGCGCTCCTTGCGGAACAGATCCTTGATGTGGATCAGGCCGATGACGTGGTCCAGATCCCCTTCGCAGAGCGGGAAGCGCGTGTGGCCGCTACGGCGGGCGGTCCGCATGTTCTCCGCCATGGTCCGCGTGGTCGAGAGATAGATCACGTCCTGCCGCGGCACCATGATCTGCCGCGCCACCCGGTGCTTCAGCTCAAAGATGTTGTCCAGCAGCTCGCGCGTCTGCTTGGAGACGCCGCTGGAATGGCTGGAGGCCAGGAGCAGGCGGAGCTCTTCTTCGTCATGGGCCAGCTCCCCTTCGGTCACTGGCGCGATCCCCACCAGCTTGAGCAGGAAGTTGGCCGCATGGTTGAGCAGCCAGATGGCCGGATAGGTGATCTTGAAGAAGACGAAAAGCGGCAGCGAGACCGCGAGGACCGTCCCCTCGGCCTTGCGGATGGCGATCGATTTCGGGGCCAGCTCGCCGAGCACGATGTGCAGGATGGTGATGACCAGGAACGAGACCGTCAGGCTGATCGAGTGGAGGAGCGCCGCGTTGTCCCCCACGAACGGATGGACCACGGGCCCGATGATCCAGGCGAAGGCCGGCTCGCCGATCCAGCCGAGGGCCAGGCTGGCGAGGGTGATGCCGAGCTGGGTGGCCGACAGATACGAGTCCAGGTGACGGACCATGTGCCGGGCCTTCTTGGCGCGGCGCAGCCCCTCCTGGACGTAGGGCTCGATCTGGGTCGGGCGGACTTTGACGAGCGCGAACTCTGCGGCGACGAAGAACCCGTTGAGCGCCACCAGGAGGATCGCCAGGAACAGTCCCAGCCAGGGGTCGATCTGGACGGGACCGCCGGGGACCGTGGCGGCGGCGAGGAACGGGCTCATGAAAAAACCTCATCCCGGACATCCACCGGGGGGTGCCTGCGGGAACCTGGGAACGAGAAAACGGAAGATCGCGGAGGGTCTTGGCTCAAGGCGATGCCATTTTACCACACCTCTACGGCTTCGCCCTCGGCCGGCAGGACAGGCCTCTCGGGGAGGCACAGAACCTCGTGGTAGATCTCGCGGTAGGCGGCGAGCATCGTCTCGAAGGAGAAGCGCTCCTCGGCCTGCCGCCGGTTGAGCTCGCCGAGCCGCTGCCGCAGGGCCGGACCGTTGGCGAGATCGCCCAGCCGCCGCGCGAAGCTCACCGCGGTGGCATCGCCGTCCAACGGGACCAGCCAAGGCTCCTGCTCGGCCGGGAGAACGGCCCGGATGTCCCCCACGTCGGTCGAGACGACAGGAAGATGGGAGGCCATGGCCTCCAGCAGGCAGACGGGCATCTGCTCGGTGTCGGAGGTGATGGCGAACACGTCCATGGCGCGGAAGAAGCGGTGCGGATCGGACCGGTAGCCGGCGAAATGGACGCGGCCGGCGAGATCGGGCCGGGCGGCGCGCTGTTCGAGGCGGGCGCGCTCGTCCCCGTCGCCCACGAGCAGCACGTGGACCCGCAGCCCGGCCGGGAACGCGGCGCAGGCCTCCAGCAGACGGAGAAAGTTCTTCTCAGGCCGCAGGTGGCCGACCGCGCCGACCACGAGAGCGTCTTCCGGAATCTCCAGCTCCCGGCGCAGCGCGGGGCCGCCGTTGGAGCGGTTGAAGACGTCGAGACGGATGCCGTTGCGGATCAGGCGGACCTGGTCGGCCGGCACTTTCCAGAGCTGCGTGGCCATGTTGAAGAGCCCTTGCGAAGGGACGACGACCCGGGGAACCCACGGCAGCATGGCGCGGCGGGCGAGCACCCGGCGCTGCTTGAGGGAGTGCGCTTCGTCGACGTTGAAGCCGTCCTCGTGGTGGATCACCCGGTGAAAGCCGAGGCTCCGTGCGGCGAAGATCGCATCGAAGGCCCCCCAGTTGTAGGTCAGCACCAAATCGGGCGTCTCCTCTTGAAGGATCTGGCGCAGACGGACCGAGGTGCGCAGCGAGCCGGCCTTGGGAGGGCTGGGGAGGAACCGGACCGGCGCGCCCGGCGGCAGCCGGTCCGCGGCATCGGTGCGGCCGTCCATGGACAGGATCGAGTGGCGGAGCTCGCTGCCGAAGCCGGCGATCAGGTGAACTGTCCGCATCTCCAGTCCGGCCGGGACGAAGGTCGGAACCACATGCAGCAGGTGCGGCGTGCGGAGCTCGGTGGCCATGGTCAGGATCCTCCCGGGAATCGGCGGTGCCGACGCATAGCCATAATGCGAGACGCGTGCCGGGTTGAGGTCACCCCGCGGCGTCCTGGTGTTGCGCCTCCTCGTCACCCAGGACCAGGCGGCCGGCGGGGCTCCCCTGGATGATGGCGAGGATGCGCTGCACGTCCTCCTCCGACAGCTCGTCTTGCCACTTGCTCGCGGAGCGCTGAGGGTCTTTGCGGACGCCGAAGTACTCCGCGCCGTCGCTTTTCGTGCTGTCATGCAGGAAACGCTCGGTCTGCGGGTGCCAGTCGAGACCCGCGAAGGCGAAGAGCTCGCGGGCCTGCTCCAGGGGATGGGCGCAGAGATCCTCGTAGCGCACCACCCTGCAGGCGGCGGCGAGCCCGGCGCCTTCTTCGAGCGCCTTCTCCAGGAAGAGCACCCAGCGCCAGGCCATCCGCTCGACCGGCTGCAGCTCCCGCAAGCCGGCGAGGGTCAGCCCATGCGCGCGCGCCTGGTCCGTGCTCATCAGCACCTCGAGCACGCGGTACTGCTCGCTCGGCAGCGCATGCGAGAACTTGCCGGCCGCGTGGCCGCGGAGGATGGAGGCGATCTGGCCGCACGGGTGGCGTACGAGGAGCACGGTCTGCGACCGGGGGAGCGCGCGGGCCAGAGCGCCGAGCCGGCCCAC
>DATFPH010000482.1:0-7101 GCA_035264905.1 Thermoanaerobaculia bacterium | reverse complement strand
ATCGCCCGGCTGGCCGTGATCTTCGGGTTGCTGGCGCTGCTCCTCGCCGCGATCGGTCTCTACGGCGTGATCTCGTATACGATCGCCCGCCGGATCAACGAAATCGGTATTCGCATGGCCTTGGGCGCGCGGCGCTCGCGGGTCCTCTGGATGGTGCTGCGCGAAACCATGCTGCTGGCCCTCGCCGGTATCGCGATCGGCGTGCCCGCGGCCCTCGGCTCCGCGCGCGCCGTGTCGAGCCGCCTGTTCGGACTCTCCCCATCGGATCCCACGACGCTCGTGGTGGCGATCGGCATCCTGCTCGTGGTCGCCGTCTTCGCCGGCCTGATCCCGGGCTCCCGCGCCACCCGGATCAGTCCGGTGCAGGCCCTGCGGTACGAGTGACGTCGAGGACGTACTCGGCGAGAAGCTCGCGGCGGTCCGGGTGCAGGCCCTCGATCCGGAGGCGGTAGCGCCCGGGGCCGAGACCGCGCAGCGAGACCCACGTCCCGGCATCGCCCAGGAGGGACGGTCCCGGCCGGCGGCCTTCCCACAGCACTTTCCCCTCACGATCGGTGAGCACGAGCCGGTACTCGTCGAAAACCGGGTGATCGGCGAGGCTCAGGGCCGTTCTGAATTGATCGGTCGAGGGGGAAAGAGGGATCGGATTCACCGCGCTGCCGCCGCGGAGAAGAGAATCGCCGGGATTCTCCTGCCCGCGGACGGCGAACCGGGGAGCGACGGAGACTTCGATCGAGGCTGCCGCGATCTGGTCTCGCCCTGCTGGCGTCTTCTGGCTCCTGCGCAGCTCTTCCTGTACGGCGGTCAGCTCGGCGATCCGGGTTTCGAGCTCGTGGACGCGGCCGGCCTCGCGCCCGGAGCTCTCCCGTGCCGCGGCGAGCCGGCGCTCGGCCTCCGCGAGAGAGCGCTGCGCCGTGGCGAGCGCCTGTTCCCGCTCTTCCAGCCTGCGCTCCAGGTCGTCGGATCGCCGGCGCTCCTGCCACATCGTGACGGCCGCCCAGACCGAGAAGCCGAGGACGGCGAGCAACAGAGCGGCCGCGGCGGTGGAGACGAAGGCGGGAACACGGCGCCGCGTCCCCTCGCGCCGGGCGGCGCTGGGGATCGGCCGGATCGTCGATCCTTCGCGCGGCAGGTGCTGGGCGAGAGACTCCCAGGCTTCCTGGTGAAGGGATTCCGGCCCCGCGGCATCTCCCCGGGCGGAAGCCGCCTCGAAATTCCGCAGCTCCAGCAGCCGCTCTGTGCACCGCGGACAGAGAGACAGGTGCTCTTGCAACTCCTCGCGCTCGGCCGCCGGCAGTGCGCCCTGGCGGTAGGCGATCAGGCGCTTCAAACCGACGTGGGGTCCGATCCCTCCCGGCTCCCTCATAGATCACAATCTCCCAAGAGATCCCCAAGCTCCAGCTGCAGACGCTTGCGGGCCTTGAACAGTTGAACTTTCACCGTCGACGGGGAGATCTGGAGGATGTCCGCGATCTCCTCGTAGTCGAGCTCCTGGAACACCCGCAGGCGCACGCAGCGCCGCATCTGCGGCGGCAGGCCGGCGACGGCTTCGCTCAGCAGCTCCCGCATCTCCTTGCCCAGCAAGTGCCGCAGCGGGCCAGGGGACTCTGCGCTCCGAGAAGCTCCGCCAGCCGCAGCGGGTGTTGAGTCCGCGACATCTTCTCCGTCCAGAGGAACTGTGTGGCCGGCGCGCTTGGCGGCGGCCTGGTGGCGCAACGCTTTGACAGCCGTATTGGCGGCGATCCGGAAGAGCCAATGCTCCCATCGGGCCTCGCCGCGGAAACCCTCGATTCCCCTATAGACCCGAAGAAACGTCTCCTGGATTAAATCCTGGCACTCCTCCGTGGAAAATCCCCGGTGCTCGAAGAAGCGGAACAGCGGCCAGTAGAAGCGGTCGAAGAGAAGGCGGAAGCCCTCCTCGCTTCGAGCTCCGCTGCGGATCTGCTCGAAGATGGCTTCGATCGGTCGTCGCTGATGGCTCATCGAACGTCACCGCCAATCGCCGAAGAGCTGGAAAGCGGCCCAGAAGAACGGGGCCGAGGCGTCCGTCTCCACCGTCTGGCCGTTGGCCGTGGCGATCCGCACCGGCCGGCGGATCAGCTCGATCTGCGCCTTCCGCAGGGCTTCGTCCTTGGAGAGCCCGGCGGCGAGATGGCGGTAAAAGCGTGCTATCAGCTCCGCGGTGGTCTGGTCGGCGACGTCCCACAAAGAGGCGACGACTGAGCGCGCGCCCGCATACTGGAAAGCGCGCGTGAGCCCGATCATCCCCTCGCCGCTCAGCTCCCGCCCGAGCGCAGATTCGCACGCCGAGAGCACGACGAGATCCGCATCGAGCCGCACGCTTTCGAAGATCTCCCAGACCTGGAGCAGACCGTTGTCCCTGCCCGCGGGAAGATCATCAGGAATTGTCAGCACCAGGGCGGAGTCGAGAGGGGTGCGGTCGTCGAGGTAGCCGTGGGTCGCGAAGTGGAGGATGCGTGTGTCGCGGGCCACGGACTTGGCCCGCTCTTCGGTGGCGTCCTCGCCCAGGTACAGGCGCGCTCCGGGGTAGACCTCCGCGATGCGTTCGACTTCGTGGCGGCTGTAGGGCAGGGGCGCCCAGTCGAAGCCGCGCAATCCCGGACTGCGGAGGATCAGATCGCGAGCTCCTCCGCTCGATGCGATCTCTTTCGAATAGCGAGGGTTTCCGAACGCGACAACAGCTTTGGCCGAGCCTGCCGGTACGCTTTTGGACGCGCGAAGGGACCCGTAGGCAGTCAAGGAGAGAGCCGAGTGCAGAGGCTTCCACTCCGTGAGGTACTGCCTGCGTCCTTTCGTGTCACGCATCAGCGCGCCAAACGGGAGACGGTGCAGAGGGCCGTCGGGGAGGATCAGCACCCGCTCGCTACGCTCCACCAGATCGGCCACCGGCCCGATCAATGTACGATAGAGCGACCGGGCGAGATCAACAGGCGCCTCCTGTGACCGGATGCGCTCCAGGAAATCCTCCACATTCTGGCGCAGCCGTTCCTCACCGATTTTGAGGATTTCCACCCGAAGCCCGCCTTCACGCGTAACAGCGAAGAGAGCGGTCTGATCGCTTCCAACGCTGTACGAGAGGGCCAGCGTGCCGGGATCGAGGACCTTCTGAGCGGCAGCCAAGTCGAGAGGCTGCGGTTGGCGCAGCGCGGCGAGCCGCGGCGAGGCCTTCCGGATTTCGGCGGCGATCTCATCGCGCTCCCGGCGCAGGCGGCCGAGCTCGTGGTGGATGGCTTCTCGCGCCTCTTCGCCGGCTCTCGGGGTCCAACGCGCCAGCTCGCGCAGAGTTTGGTCGTAGTGCGCCGCGTTGTCCCGCCGGGAGCGCTCGAGCGCATCGGGGATCTCGCCGGAGAAGGTGAGGTCGCGTTCGGCCAAGAGCATCAGGAAGCTCCGTGCCCGGGAACGCTCGACCAGATGGAAAGCCTCGGCGGTATGTCTCCGCTCTAACTCGACTTCGATGGCATCGCGATAGATCTGCTCAAAGCGCGCCCGGAACGTGGCCTGAAGATCCTGCGAGCCTCCGAGCAAGCCCATCTGGGACTCCAACGTGTCGACGGCCTTGGTGAGATACTGAGCCGCCTGATCGGGACGGTGAGTGCGATGGTACAGCCACCCGAGCTTTTGCAGCGCCAGGGAGGCACTGATCGTACCTGGCGCCAGGTGCTCATAGATGTTGTGGGCCCTTTGATAGAGGTCGATCGCTTGGTTGAGGTTTCCACGCGCCGCGGCGACCCTCGCGAGATTCATCAGGTACAAGGCAATGTCGATACTGCCGGGCGCCAGTTGCTCGTTGATCTCCAAAGCGCGGCTGTGAAGGGTCCATGCTTCGTCCAGATCACCCCGCATACGCGCGATGGTCCCGAGGGCATCCAGGTCCCCTGCCACACCGAGACCGTTGGGAGCGGCCTTCCCCCAGATCGCCATGGCGCGCTGGAAGAGATCCGCCGCCGCGGCAAGATCGCCGCGTTCCCGAGCAATCGCGCCGAGGTAACCCAAGATTTTGGCGGTCCCGAGGCTTTCGGGGGCCAGCCTCTCCCGGATGGCCAAGGCGCGTTGGTGCAACTCCAGCGCGGAATCCAGGTCGTTGCGATTCCTGGCGACCTCCCCCAATTCGGCGAGGACGGTAGCCATTTGAAGGCTGTCTGGAGACCGTTGCTCCAGGATCGCCAAGGCGCGGAGGAGTGCTGACGCGCCTTCCTCGATGAGACCGCGCTCCGTCGTAGCCACGGCCCATTCCGACAGAGCGTTGGCCGCCGCCAGGCTGTCGGGAGCCCATCGCGCGTAGATGGTCAGCGCGCGCTGGGCATATTCGGATGCCGCCTCCAGGTCCCCTCGCGCCGAGGCAATGCCACTGAATAGATCCAAGCTGTCGGCGACTTCCAGGCTGTCCGGCGCCCAACGTTGCCGGATCTCCAGTGCATGGTTCTGGAGCTGCTCTGCCGCATCCAGCCGATTTTGCAGCCGCACGACGTTGCCTAATCTCGCGATGGTGCCGGCCACCCGAAGGCTTTCACCCCAGGCGGCCTCGCCGATCTCTTGAGCGGAGCGGAAGCTGGCCTCGGCCTGGGTCATCTCGTTCGCGTTTTGGTAACTCTCCCCGAGCGCCTCCCAGAGGGCGACCCTGGTCTGAGCGCCCTGCGCCTCCGCCAGAGCCGCTTGCAGGACGGATTGGGCCTTGTCGCCCTGTCCGCCCTTCGACCAGGCTTCGCTGACCTGCAGGAGGAGCCAGCACTTCAGACCTGGCCCCGCACGTTGGATGAGCGGATCCCACAGGGAGACACCTCCCTTCACGTCTCCGGCCTCGACGCGCTGGCGTCCTTCCATGTAGGTTTGGAGAAGATCCGCCGCCATCCAGGGCCGAACCTGTGCATCCCACTCAAAGCCTTTTGATATCTCGAAAGAAACTGGCACGCCCTCCCGTTCGCCATGGAGCCGCACGACGCCTCGGGGTGCCTGTTCGGTCTTCACCCACAGCCAATCGAAGACCGTGCGGATCTCTCCCTTGCCTCCCTCGGGATTGGCCGGCGGATCGGGCGCCCTCTCCCAGGCGATGAGGAGGTCTCCGGGAAGGAGCCCCGCTTTCTGCAGAGCCGAGCCTTGGCCGACCTCCTCGACGACGATGCCGGCCCTGCTCGTTCGTGGAAGATGTCGCGCACGATCCGATGGGGTCGTAGCACAGGCAGGTCCGAGGCAGAGGAGAGCAAGGACGAGGGTCCGCCGACATCGGGAGGTCAAGGAGAGAAGCTGTGCGCTCATCGGTCCGGACTCCAACCTGAGTATAGACCGAGAGACGACGCACCGCCCCGCAGTAAACGGGAGCCGCGATTCGGGGTCTTTCTGGGTGCAGGAGAAAGGAGACTATCGATGAAGAAGCGGACCGAGAACAAGCTCAAGCTCAGCACCGAGACGTTGCGCACACTGGCCGGCCTTGAGTTGCAGAGGGCAGAGGGCGGAGGAACCACCGGCGATTGGGGTGGGACGTCGAGCGCCTCCGCCTGTACGGGGACTCTGTTCAGCGACTGCCACTGCGGTGCCACGTCCGCCTGCTGAGATCTTCGGGAGAATTGTCTCCCCTCAGTAGAGCTGGCGCTGTGCAGCGCATCTTCCGGAGGGATTCGGAGGTTGCGCTGCGCAGGTATTTCTGTGCGGCGAACGGCTCATCGTGTCAATGCCAGTCGCCGAAAAGCTGGAAGGCGGCTGATCCACAAGGAGCAGACATGGAGAAGAAACAACTGAAGGCAAAGCAGAAGACGAGCTCACTCGCGCTTCATAAAGAGACTCTCCGGCGGCTCGAGGATTCGGAATTGCGAGGAGCTGTTGGTGCGGCCAGACTGTGGAAACCCGCCGGCTTCGAGGACGACACGACGCCCATCTACAGCTATGAGGAAGTGCCTTAGATTCGCCAAATTGGCGGAGCTGCTTCTCACCAAGCGGAAGAATCTCGACCCGCAGTAAACGGGATCCGCAATTCGGGGTCTTTCTGGGTGGATGCAGCAGCACTGTATCGCTGGGAGACTCGCCGCTCCCAGAAGGAGGCAGTATGTTCAGAAACATGAAGTGGTCTCTTGCCCTCGGACTGATCTCGACCCTCTGTTCATTGCCGGTCTCAGCCAGGGAACCACGCGAGGAGGGCTCCACGCCCTTTGTGGCGATCTCCAAGATGCCGGCTCCCCAGGTCCAGAAGCGGCTCGACAGGCTGTTCTATCGGTGGGAAACCTACGAGTTGGACCTGCCGGACCTCGAGCGACAGGTCCGTGCAACCGGTCGCGTCACGCTCCACGCCGGGGGGCGGGTGTTCGACATGAAACTCGAATTGAACAACCTGAGAGCGCTCGGCTTCAAGCAGATCCGCCAGACCCGGCGCGGCCCGGTGGAGGAGACGCCATCGCCGGTCGCCACGTTCAAGGGATATCTCGTCGGTGAGCCTGAGAGCATGGTGAGGCTCCTCATCCAACCGGACTTCTTGCAGGGATATATCCGCACGGCCGACGAGTGGATCTTCATCGACCCGCTGCGGAAGTACGCGAAATCCTCTGCACCGTCCGAGATCGTCCTGTTCGATGATGACGACGTCCGTCCCGAGGCCGCGGCGCTCTGCGGTGCCGGAGATCTGACGCGCCGCGCACACGATCTGATGGAATCGCAGGGGAGCTCAGGTCTCACGAACGCAACGGCGGAAGCCGTCATCCCGGCCCCTACTCTGGGCAGGACCGACATCGCCACTGAGGCGGATTATGAGTACTACCTGATTTATGGCGCCAGCACCTACAGCCAGATCGAAGGCATCCTCAACTCCGTGGACGGCATCTACAAGGCGGACCTCGCGTTGACATTGCGAATCGTGTACCAGAGTGTCTGGACGACAAACCAGGCGCCGTACCCCTATACCTCGACCATCCACTCGACCTTACTCGACCAATTCAAAAACTATTGGAACAACAACCGCGCCAATGTGGCCCGCGATCAAGCGCACCTCTTTACAGGCAAGCAGATCGTGGATGAGTACGGCAACGTCAAGGACGGCGTTGCATTTCCCGGGGCAGTTTGCAGGGACTCCAGCCTCTCTTATTCCCTTTCTCGTAA
>DATFPH010000481.1:0-8899 GCA_035264905.1 Thermoanaerobaculia bacterium | reverse complement strand
CGACATGGCGCTCGCCGGGGGCGCGTCGCTCAAGGTCCCGCAGGCGGGGTATTTTCATCTGCCGGGCGGCATTCTGGCGCCGGACGGCCATTGCCGCGCGTTCGACGCCGAGGCCGCGGGCGCGGTGCCGGGGAACGGCGTGGGCGTAGTCGTGCTCAAACGGCTGGAGGACGCTCTCGCGGACGGCGATCCGATCCGTGCCGTGATCCGCGGGTCGGCGGTGAACAACGATGGCGCGCTGCGCGTCGGGTTCTCGGCGCCGAGCGTCGAGGGGCAGTCGGCGGCCATTGCCGAGGCGCTGGCTCTGGCGCAGGTCGATCCCGAGACGATCCGGTACGTGGAGGCCCACGGCAGTGGCACCGCGCTGGGCGATCCGATCGAAATCGCGGCGCTGACCCGAGCGTTTCGTGAAGCGACCGACCGCAAGGGGTTCTGCGCGGTCGGCTCGGTCAAGCCGAACATCGGGCACCTCGACGCCGCGGCCGGGGTGGCCGGCTTGATGAAGACGGTGCTCGCCCTGGAGCATCGCGAGATCCCGCCGAGCCTGGGATTTCAGACACCGAACCCGAACATCGATTTCGCGGAAAGCCCGTTCTACGTGAACGCCTCCCTCGCGTCTTGGGAGACGGACGGTGCGCCGCGCCGGGCGGGCGTCAGCTCGTTCGGCCTGGGAGGGACGAACGCCCACGTGATCGTGGAGGAGGCGCCGGAGCCGGAGCCCTCGGGCCCATCCCGACCCTGGCAACTCCTCGTCCTTTCCGCGGCGACGCGCACGGCGCTGGAGAGCGCCACAGACAGGCTCGCCGCTCACCTGGAGCAGCATCCGGAGCAAGCTCTTCCCGACGTGGCCTGGACGCTCCAGGCCGGCCGCCGGGTCTTGGCCTGGCGCCGCGCTCTGGTCTGCCGGGATGTGGAGGAGGCGCGGCGCGCGCTGGCGAAGCGGGACCCGGCGCGGCTGCTGGAGACGCACGAGGAGCGGGCGAGCCGCGAGGTGGTCTTCCTCCTCCCGGGGCTTGGGGACCAGTACCCGGGCATGGCGCGTGGCCTGTACGACAGCGAGCCCGTGTTCAGGGAGGCGATCGACCGCTGCGCCGAGATCGTCCGGCCTTGGCTGGACGTGGACCTGCGGGAGGCCCTCTGGCCCTCCGGTTCCCAGGACGAAGTGGCAGGCGTCGACCTCAAGGCGATGCTCGGCCGGAGCACGCCCGCTGCCAGCTCGCTGGAGCGGACGGCGGTGGCCCAGCCGGCGCTGTTCGCCGTGGAGATCGCCCTGGCGCGGCTATGGGAGTCGTGGGGGATCGTTCCCCGGGCGCTCCTCGGCTACAGCCTGGGGGAGTACGTGGCGGCCTGCCTCGCGGGTGTGATTTCCCTGGAGGATGCGCTGCGGATCGTGGCGCTGCGGGCGCGGGCGATCGAGACGCTTCCCGCGGGTGCCATGCTCGCCGTGCCCCTCCCGGAGCGCGAGATTGCCTGGCTCCTCGGCGCCGAGCTCACGATCGCCGCGATCAACGGCCCGGACCTCTGCGTGGTCGCCGGCCCGGTCGCGGCGATCGAATCCCTGGAGGCCGTGTTGGTCGAACGGGGCACGCCCGGGCGCCGCCTCGCCACGGCGCACGCCTTCCATTCGCCGCGGCTGCAACCGGTGGCGGCCGAGCTGGAACGGCTCTTCGCCGGAGTCGAGCTGCACGCTCCGAAAATCCCGTACGTCTCGAACGTCACCGGCACCTGGATCACCGCGGAGGAGGCGACCAATCCAATGTACTGGGTGCGCCAGATGCTCTCCCCCGTGCGCTTCGCCGACGGACTTTCCGCGCTCGGACGAGAACCGGGGCGGGTCCTTCTGGAAATCGGGCCGGGGCAGAGCCTGAGCAGCCTCGCTCTCCAGGCCGGCGGCGACGGCACGATCGCGCTGCCGAGCCTCCGGCCCTCCTGGGAGCGGCGGCCGGACCAGGCGTTCGCGCTCGCGACGCTCGGCCGTCTCTGGCTCGCCGGCGTGCGCGTCGACTGGACCGGCTTCCGGGGGGGCGAACGGCGGCGGCGCGTGGCTTTGCCCACCTATCCTTTCGAGCGGAAACGGTATTGGATCGAAGACCCCGTGGCCGCCGAGCCCGCGCGCGCCGCGGCTCCGGAGGTCCCGGCCGAGGTGGCGGTCGCCACGACGGTGCATGGCCGTCCCGGGCTCGCCACTCCCTACGTGGCCCCCTCGACGCCCGTGGAAGAGGCGCTGGCCGGGATCTGGCAGGAGCTGCTGGGGATCTCGCACGTGGGCGTCCACGACAGCTTCTTCGACCTGGGGGGCCATTCGTTGATGGCGACCCAGCTCCTGGCCCGGATCGCCGCGCGCTTCGGCGTCGAGCTCCCCCTGGCCCTCCTGTTCGAGGCGCCGACCATCGCGGCTTTCGCGCCGCATCTCTCCGGCGGAGAAATCGTGGCGACGACCCTCCCGCGCCGGCCGCAGGCTGACCGCGCGCCTCTCTCCTTCGCCCAGCAGCGGCTCTGGTTCATCGACCGCCTGGCGCCGGGCAACGCGGCGTACAACAACCCCGTGGCCATGCGCCTGCGCGGACCGCTGGACGTGGGCGTGCTCACCGCGGCCCTGACCGAGATCCACCGCCGGCACGAGATCCTGCGCACCACCTTCCCCCTGGAGAACGGCGAGCCGGTGCAGCGCATCGGCGCTCCCGAGACGGCGGAGATCCGGTGGCTGGAAACGGCTTCCATGGACGCCGTCTGGCAAGCCGTCGAGGAGCCGTTCGACCTGGCCGTGCGGCCCGCCGTGCGCCACCTCCTGGCGCGGCGTCGCGAGGACGACGAGGGCGGCCACCTCTTCGTCACCGCCATGCACCACATCCTCTGGGACGAGTGGTCCCAGGGGATCTTCGTGCGTGAGCTGGCCACCCTCTACGAGGCGTTCCTGGCCGGCCGGCCCTCTCCTCTCCCTGAGCTTCCGGCGCAGTACGGCGATTGGGCGGTCTGGCAGCGCGAAACGCTGCGCGGCGAGGTCCTGGAAGGACACCTGGCCTACTGGCGGGCGCGGCTGGACGGGGCTCCGCGCCTCCTCGCCCTGCCGACCGACCGGCCCCGCCCCGCGGTCCAGACCTTCCGCGGCGCCACCAGGCCGTTCGCCGTCTCCGGCGAGCTGTCGCGCTCCCTGCACGACGTGGCGCTGCGCCACGGCGCCACGCTCTTCATGACCCTCCTGGGCGCCTTCCAGGCGCTCCTCGGCCGCTACAGCGGGCAGGACGATCTGGTGGTCAGCACCGGCACGGGCGGCCGCGGCCGGGTCGAGGCCGAGAGCCTGATCGGCTGCTTCATCAACATCCTCCTGCTCCGCGCGGATCTCGCGGTCCCGGCGTCGTTCGGCGAGCTGCTCGACCGTACCCGCGAGAGCACGCTCGGCGCCTTCGCCCACCAGGACCTGCCGTTCGAGCTGCTGGTCGACGCGCTCAAGGTGGAGCGCGATCCGAGCGCCAACCCGCTCGCCCAGGTCATGCTGGTCTTCCTGAACGTCCCGCCGCTCAATCTCCAGCTCGGCGGTGATCTGGAGGTGGAGGGTGTGCGGATCGACCGCGAGAGCGCCCAGTTCGACCTCTGCTTCTATCTGGGCGAAGAGGGAGGCGGGCTGAACGGCCACCTGGAGTACAACGTGGACCTGTTCGACGCGGCGACCGTGGACCGCCTCCTCGGGCACTTCCACAACTTCCTGGAGCGCGCCGCTGCCGATCCGTCGCACCGCGTGGCCGAGATCTCTCTGCTCTCGGAGGCGGAGCGCCGGCAGGCGATCGACGGCTGGAACGCCATGGCCGTGGACTTCCCGCGCGACGCCTGTCTCCACGAGCTGTTCGAGGCGCGCGCGGCCGAAGAGCCGGAGGCGGTGGCGCTGGTCTGCGGCGAGGAGAGCCTCACCTACCGCGAGCTGGAGCGGCGGGCCAACCAGCTCGCGCACCACCTGATCCGCCTGGGCGCGGCGCGCGGCGGCCGGATCGGCGTCTCGCTGGAGCGGGCGCCGGAGGTCCCGGTCTCCCTCCTCGCCGTGCTCAAGGCCGGATGCGCTTACGTGCCGCTCGACCCCGAGTACCCGCAGGAGCGCCTGGCGGTCATGCTGGAGAGCGCGGACGTACATCTGCTGGTCACCCAGGAGCGCCTGGCCGGCCGCTTCGCGAGGTTCGACGTGCGGCCGGTGCTGGTGGATGGCTGGTCCGAAGAGAGCGACCGGCCGCCTGCCACCGGCGTGTCTCCGGAGGATCTGGTCTACGTCATCTTCACCTCCGGCTCCACGGGCCGCCCGAAAGGCGTCATGCTCGACCACCGCGGCCGGGTCAACAACTTCACGGACTTCAACCGCCGCTTCCGGATCGGACCGGGCGACGCGGTGCTGGCCGTCTCCTCCCTGAGCTTCGACATGTCGGCCTACGACATGCTGGGGGCGCTCGCCGCGGGGGGCACGATCGTGCTGCCGCGGCCGGAGGAGCTGCTGGAGCCCTCCTCGTGGGCCGGGCTCCTGGAGCGCCACCGCGTCACCGTCTGGCACTCGGTGCCGGCGATGCTGGAGATGCTGGTCGATCGGTTGGAGGCCCGGCCCGAGAGCGCTCCCCGGTCGCTCCGCGTGGCGCTGCTCGGCGGCGATTGGATTCCGGTCTCCCTTCCAGACCGTCTGCGCGCCGTGGTGCCGGGGGCGCAGGTGGTCAGCCTCGGCGGCGCGACCGAAGTCTCCATGGACTCCACGGTCTACTGCATCGGGGAGGTGGACCCGGCGTGGAAAAGCATCCCGTACGGCATGCCCATGGCGAACCAGCTCGCCTATGTGGTGGGGCCGGACGGCGGGCCGAACCCGGTGGATGTGGCCGGCGAGCTCCTGCTCGGCGGCATCGGCGTCGGCAGGGGGTACTTCGGCCGGCCGGATCTCACCGCGGAGCGGTTCGTCCCCGATCCGTTTTCGGCCGAGCCGGGCCGCCGGCTCTACCGCACAGGCGACCTGGCGCGGTATCGGTCCGATGGTGTCCTGGAGCTCCTGGGGCGGATGGATCACCAGGTGAAGATCCGCGGCTTCCGGATCGAGCTGGGCGAGATCGCGGCCGCGCTCCGCCGGCACCCGGCGGTGGGCGAGCTGGCCGTCCTGGCGCGCGAGGACCGGCCGGGCAGTCGATCTGGTGACAGGAGAATCGTGGCGTATCTCGTGCCGGCGCCGGGCGCCTCGATCGAGGTGGAGGAGGTCCGGGAATTCGCGCGGAGCCGGCTGCCGAATTACATGGTGCCCTCCGCCTTCGTGGTGCTGGAGGCGCTCCCGCTCACCCCGAACCGCAAGCTCGACCGCAAGGCCCTGCCGGCGCCCGAGGAGCGGGCGGAGGAGCCGGAGCGCGTGCCGCCGCGCACGCCGCTCGAACAGGTCCTGGGGGAGATCTGGAAGAGCGTCCTCGGCCTCCCCGAGGTGGGAGCCCTGGAGAGCTTCTTCGATCTCGGCGGGCACTCGCTGGCCGCCACCCGCGTGGTGACGCAGATCCAGGAGGTCTTCCCGCTGGAGGTCCCGCTGCGCACTCTGTTCGAGTCGCCGACTCTGGCCGAGCTGGCGGCGCGTCTGGATGACATGGGAGAGGCCGCGGGCGTTGACGTGGCCGGCATTGCCGAGGCGGTCCTGGAGGTCCAGGATCTCAATGACGACGAGGTGAAGGCGCTGCTCGCCGAGGAGGCCGCATCATGACTCTGCTCACCGAAGAAAAACGCCTCCTCCTGGCTCGCAAGCTCCAGCAGCGGGGAATCGACGCCGAACATTTGGAGGGGAAGGGGAGCGGCCTGCCGGCGATCCGCCGCCGCGAGCTCCCGCGCCTCTCGTTCGCGCAGCAGCGCCTCTGGGTGCTCGACCGGCTGGAGCCGGGCAATCCGTTCTACAACATCAGCGCGGTGGCCGAGCTGGACGGCGCGCTGGAGGTCTCGACGCTCGCACGCGCCTTCGCCGAGATCGTGCGCCGCCACGAGGCCCTGCGCACCACGTTCGGCGAGCGCGACGGCATCCCGTTCCAGGTCATCGCGCCGCCGCCGGACCCCGCGGGCTGGCCGCTCGCTGTCGTCGATCTGTCGGGAAGGCCGGAGGCCCGTCCCGAGGCCGGGCGGCTGGCGCTCGCCGAGGCGCGCACGCCCATGGACCTGGCCCGCGGCCCTCTGGTGCGTACGGCCCTGGTGCGGCTCGCCGTCGACCGGCACGTGCTCCTGGTCACTCTCCACCACATCATTTCGGACGGCTGGTCGAACGCCATCTTCCTCCGCGAGATGTCGGCGCTCTATGAAGCGTTCGCGGCCGGCCGCCCCTCGCCGCTGCCCGAGCTGCCGCTTCAGCTCGCCGACGCCGCCGAGCGGCAGCTCGAAGAGATGAGCGGGGAGCGGCTGGAACGGGAGATCGCCTGGTGGCGCGAGCGGCTCCCGGCCGCGCCCGCAAGTCTGGACCTGCCCACGGACCGCCCGCGCCCGCCCGTCCAGACGTTCGCCGGCGCCCGCAATCCCCTGTGGATTTCGCCGGCGCGGACCGCGGCGCTGCACCGGCTGGCGCGGGACGAGAGCGCGACGCTCTTCATGGTCCTCCTCGCCGCGTTCGACGTCCTGCTGCGGGGCTGGACGGGCCAGGAGGACCTCGTGGTCGGCACGCCCGTGGCCAACCGGCGCCGCTCCGAGCTGGAAGAGATCATCGGGTTCTTCGCCAACACCCTGGTGCTGCGGGTCGACCTCTCCGGCGATCCCACGGTCCGCGAGCTGCTCGGCCGCGTCCGCGAGATCGCCCATGGCGCCTACGCGCACCAGGACCTCCCCTTCGAAAAGCTGGTGGAGGAGCTGCACCCTGAGCGCGACCTCGCGCGCTCTCCGCTCTTCCAGGTCCTCGCCGTGCTTCAGAACGCCCCTCCGGCGCGCGCCGAGCTGAGCCGGCTGACGCTGCGCAGCCCGGACTTCGATCCGGGAGTCTCCAAGTTCGACCTGATGCTCGATCTGACCGAGATGGAAGGCGGCCTGCGCGGCGCCTTCGAGTACAACACCGACCTCTTCGAGCCCGCCACCATCGAGCGCCTCGCGGAGCGCTTCGGCCGCGTGCTGGAGGCCTTCGCCGCCGCGCCCGACCGGCGTCTCTCGGAATTTTCCGTTCTCCCCGAGGCGGAGCTGCGGCTGGTCGCGGAGGAGTGGGCCGCCGGGCCGTCCCTGCCCGCGCCGCCGTCCGTGCTGGACCTGATCGACGCCCAGGCCGAGCGCACACCGGAGGCTGAGGCGGTCGTCGGCGTCGACGGCGAGATCCTGACCTACCGGGAGCTGCGCGAGCGGGCGAGCCAGCTTGCGCACCACCTCCGGAAGATGGGAGTCGCTCCGGGCGACCGGGTCGCCTTCGCGCTCGACCGTTCACTGGAGCTGCCCGTCACCGTGCTCGGCATCCTCGAAGCTGGAGCGGCCTACGTGCCTCTGGATCCGTCCTGGCCGGAGGAGCGGCTCAATCTGATGCTGGAGGACGCGCGGGTCCGGACCGTGCTGTCGCGGGACGGTCTGGAACGGCTCGCGCGGATGGAGGCGCCGCCTCTCCCGCGGCTTCCGATTTCCCCCGACGATCTCGCCTACGTGCTCTACACCTCCGGCTCGACCGGCCGGCCCAAGGGCGTGGCCATGCGCCACGGCGCCCTGGCCCAGCTCATCGCCTGGCAGGTCGCGAGCCTTCCCGGTGCTGGGCGGACGCTCCAGTACACCTCGCCGAGCTTCGACGTCTCTTTTCAGGAGATCGCCTCGACCTGGGCCGCGGGCGGCACCCTGGTGCTGATCTCGGACGAGGCGCGGCGCGATCCCGCGGCGCTCCTGGCGCGCCTGCGCGACGCGAAGGTCGAGCGTCTGTTCCTCCCCTTCGTGGCCCTGCAGCAGCTCGCCGAGGCCGCGCGTGGCGCTGCGCTGCCCGAAAGCCTGCGCGAGGTCGTCACGGCCGGGGAGCAGCTCCGCATCACTCCGGCGATCTCCGAGCTCTTCGCGCGCCTCCCGGGAGCCCGCCTCCACAACCACTACGGACCGTCCGAAACCCACGTGGTCACCGCCCTCACGCTGGACGGCGACCCCGCGGCCTGGCCCGCGCTCCCCTCGATCGGCCGGCCGGTGGCCGGTGCCTGCGTGTACGTCGCCGACCTCGACGGCCGGCCGGCGGCGGTGGGTGCCCCTGGCGAGCTTCTCCTGGGGGGAGCGCTGCTCGCCCGCGGCTACCTGGACCGCCAGCGCCTCACGGCCGAGCGCTTCGTGCCCGATCCCTTCGCGGCGGCGCCCGGCGCGCGCCTCTACCGGAGCGGCGACCTGGCGCGCTGGCGGCCCGACGGCACCCTGGAGTTCCTCGGCCGCATCGACGCCCAGGTGAAGATCCGCGGTTACCGGGTCGAGCCCGGCGAGATCGAAGCCGCGTTCGCGGCGCACCCGGAGGTGGCTGCGGCCGTCGTCGTCCCGCGCGAAGAGCACCCCGGCGGCCGGCGGCTGATCGCCTGGGTGGTCCCGGTCGAAGGGACGGAGGTCGATCCACGCGAGCTGCGGAGCTTCCTGGCCGGCCGGCTGCCGGACTTCATGATCCCCTCCGCGATCGTGCCGATCGCATCCTTCCCTCTGACGCCCAGCGGCAAGGTGGACCGCCGCGCCCTGGCGCGCCGTGCGCCGGGCGTGCCGGCCGAGAGCGCCGCGGGGCTCATCGCGCCGCGCACCGCGACCGAGGAGGCTCTCGCCCGCATCTGGGCTGGGGTCCTGGGAGTCGAGCGCGTCAGTGTGGCGGATCATTTCTTCGATCTGGGCGGCCACTCTCTCCTCGGAACCCAGGTCGTGGCACGAGTGCGAGATGTCCTGAACGTGGATCTGCCGCTGCGCGCGCTCTTCGAGGCGCCGACGCTGGAGGAGCTGGCGGTCCACATCG
>DATFPH010000480.1:0-8945 GCA_035264905.1 Thermoanaerobaculia bacterium | reverse complement strand
GCGGTCCACCCGGATCTTCAGCCAGTCCGATGAGTATCCCGGGCGGTACGGCGAGTCGGCGCGCTTGGCCACGACCCCTTCGAGCCCGAGCTGGGAGACCGCGGCGAACAGGTCCTCGCCCCGCTCGGCCACCTCGTCGGTGTAGCGGAGGAGGCCGGGACCGGCCGCAGCAAGCACCCGGCGCAGGAGGTCTTTGCGCGTCGAGAGCGGCAGCCGCCGCAGGTCATAGCCGTCGAGAGCCAGCAGATCGAAGGCGAAAAAGGTCGCCGGCGTGGCCGCGACGGCCCGCGCAACGTCGATCTGCCGGGTGCGCTGCGCCCGGCGCTGCAAGGCATTGAAGTCGGGACGTCCGTTCTCGTCGACGATCACGATTTCGCCGTCGAGGATCAGATCGAAAGGCAAAGCCGCGACCTCCGCCGCGATTTCCGGAAAAATTGCCGTGACGCCGCGACCGCTGCGATAGGAGATCCGCGCCTCGCCGTTTTTTCTTTCGATCAGAGCACGAAATCCGTCATATTTCAGCTCGAAGATCCACCCGGAGCGGCTGAATGGCCGCTCGGCGGTTTCGGGTTTCATCACCGCGAGTTGCGTGAAATCGATCTTCTCTCGAGGAGCGCCGAGCCGCTTCAGATCGGCGGTGATGGCGGATGTGGCAGAGCGTTGCACGATCGTTGCAGAGGGATGATATATTATGGCAATGACCGCTCGATCCTTCGCCTCCGGAACCATCTCTTTCGGACTCGTGACGATCCCCGTGAAGCTCTATTCCACCGGCGAAAGCTCGGTCGGGATACAGCTCAACATGCTTCACAAGAAGTGCGGTAGCCGGCTGAAGCAACAATACATCTGTCCGACCGATAACGAAGTGGTGGGTCGGGAGGACATGGTCAAGGGTTATGAATACGCGAAGGGGCAATATGTCCTCTTCACGGAAGAGGAGCTCAAAGCCCTCACGCCCGAAGCCACCAACGCGATCGAGATCTCCGAGTTCGTCCCTCTGGAGCAGGTCGATCCGATCTATTTCGAAAAATCGACCTACCTGGGACCGGACCGCGGCGGCGACCGTCCGTACCGCCTGATCTCGGAAGCGATGCGGCAGACCGGCCGCGCCGCCCTCGCCCGCTACCGCGCGCGCGGCAAGGACTACCTGGTGCTCCTGCGGCCGTTCGACGAGGGGCTGATCATGCAGCATCTCCGCTATGCCGACGAGATCCGCCCCTTCACCGAGATCCCGGTCGCGCCGGCCGACGTCAAGGAGCCGGAGCTGCGCCTCGCCATGCAGCTCATCGAGCAGATCGCGAGCGACAAGTTCCAGCCCGACCAGTACGAGGACACGGTGCGGCAGAGCACCCGCGACCTCATCGAGCAGAAGATCCAGGGGCAGGAGATCACCGCGGCGCCGGTCGAGGCGCCGAAGGCGCAGATCATCGACCTCATGGAGGCTCTCAAGGCGAGCCTCTCCGCCGTGCAGCCGGCTCAGCCCGCGGCGAAAGCCGTTCCGATCTCCACCGCGCGAAAGGGCCCCAAGCCCTCGCCGCGCACCGCGGGTGAAACAACGAGCACGGAAGTCCGCAAAAAGACCGGCGCGAAAAGGTAGCTTCGCAGTAAGATAGGAGGGATGAGTCAGGCCGTATCTCTCCGTCCTCCGGGCGCCGCGGAACGCCCGGAGCCGGTCTCCGGGTATGCGACGCGCGATGTCGCGGCCCTTCTTGGCCTCTCTGCCTCGCAGGTCCGCTCCTACATCCGCGACGGTTTCCTCGCCCCGGCCCAGGGGCCGCGGGGGGAATACCGCTTCTCATTCCAGGACCTGATCCTGCTGCGCACGGCCAAGGGGCTCCTCGCCGCCAAGGTGCCGCGCCGGCGCATCCGCCTCGCTCTCCAGAAGCTCCAGCAGCAGCTCCCCGAAGGAAAGCCGCTGACCGGCGTCCGCATCACGGCCCAGGATCATCAGGTCGTGGTCCGCGACGGCCACGAGCTCTGGGACCCCGCGTCGGGCCAGATCCTCATGGACTTCGACGTGGCCGAGCTCCAGCGGAAGGCGGCGACCCTGGTGCCGGTCACCGACAGCCGGGCCCGAAAGAAGAAGGAGCCCTCCACGGCCGAAGCCTGGTTCGAGCAGGGCTTGGAGCTGGAAGAAGAGGACCCCGACGGCGCCATCGACGCCTATCGCCGCGCCCTCGACCTCGAGCCCGACCTGCCGGAGATCTGGCTGAACCTCGGGCGCCTGCTCCACGAACGAGGGGAGCTGGCCGAGGCGGAGCGCTGCTATCGCCAGGCTGTGGAGATCGATCCCGACGAGCCGGTGTCCTTCTTCGATCTCGGCGTCGCGCTCCAGGACCAGGAGCGCTTCGCAGAAGCCGCCGCGGTCTACGAGCAGGCCCTCGCGCTCGACGACTCCTTCGCCGACGCCCATTACAACCTGGCCACCGTCTACGAATCCCTCGGCGAGCGCCAGGCCGCCTTCCGCCATTTCAAGAGCTACAAGGCGCTGATCGGCCGCTGAACGGGCCCCGCAAGATCGCAGGTCATCTCCCTCTTGCACCTCACGTAACGTGAGGTCGTACGGTATCTCCTGTGGAAGGAGAGATGCGATGCGGACCTGGAAGATCGGAGAGCTGGCGCGGCGGACGGGACTGACCGTCCGCACGCTCCACCACTACGACGACATCGGCCTGCTCTCGCCGTCCTACCGGACGGGGTCGGGACACCGGCTGTACACGGCGGACGACGTCAAGCGGTTGCAGATGATCGTTTCGCTGCGGCAGCTCGACCTCCCCCTCCGCGAGATCGGCGAGTGGCTGGCCCGTCCCGGCACCTCGGCGCAGAGCGTCCTCGAGCTCCACCTCGCCCGTCTGCGGCAGCGGATCGATGAGCAGCAGGCGCTCTACCGTCGCCTGGAGGCGATCGCGGAGCGGCTGCGAACGGCGGAGGAGGTCTCCGCCGAGGACTTCCTGACCACGATGGAGATGATTGCCATGTATGACAAGTACTACACCGAAGAGCAGCGCCAGCAACTCGCCGAGCGGGCCCGCCAGCTCGGCCCCGAAGCCATCCGCGCCGTCGAGGCCGAGTGGCCGCAGTTGATCGCCAAGGTCCGCGCGGAGATGGAGAAAGGGACCGATCCGGCCAGCGAGACCATGCAGGCCCTCGCAAAGCGCTGGATGGAGCTGGTCCAGGCCTTCACCGGCGGCGACCCGGGGATCACGCAGTCGCTGCGGACGTTGTACCGCGAGGAGCCGGCCGTCCGCGAGACGACCGGTCTGGATTCGGAGATCTTCGGGTACGTGCAGCGGGCTTGCGCGGCCGCGAAGAGCTGACCTCACCCCCCGCCCCCTCTCCCGTCGCCCCCTGCCCCCGGGAGAGGGGGCGCCACCAACCTCCCCTCCTTACATCAAGATCAGCGCCACTCCCACCACCATCAGCCCCACCGCGGCGATCTTGCGGAAGGTGATCGCCTCTTGGAAGACCAGCCGGCCGAGGAGGACCGCCATCCCGTTGCCGATCCCCCGCTTCAGGGTCTCCACCAGGCTCACCCAGACCGTCTGGATGGCGATGAGCTGCAGCCCCAAGGCGACGGCGCTGATCACAACGCCAAAGAGGAAGACGAGCGGTGCCTTGCGCACATCCGCCAGGTCGCCGGTCCGGCGCTGGGCCACCAGCACCAGCGCCACCACGAGCCCGACCCCGAAGTTGAGCACCAGGCCGTGCAGCGGACCGCTGGCCCGGTCCATGGCGAGCTTGTCCAGCGGCACGGTCAGGGACCAGCAGAACGCCACGAGCACCATCCAGAGCGCGCTCCGGTCGGTGCGCCAGGCCTGCCAGGCCCCGGCCGGCGAGAGCGGATCATCCTCCGGCAGGCTGAGGGCGAACGCTCCGGCCACCACCAGAAGAATGCCGGCCATCTGGAGGCCCGAGGGCTGCTGCCCGAGCATCGGAATGGCCAGCAGGGTCGTGAACACTGGCGTCAGCGACAGGAGCGGGATCGCGACGCTCAGGGCAGAGCTGCGCAGGGCCCCGAAGAAGGCGAGATTGGCGCCGACGTTGAGCGCGACCGAGGCGAGAGCCGGCGCCCAGTAGGAGATCTGGACCTCGGGCAGGCCGTCGATCAGAGTCCAGCCCAGGAAGATGGGAACCGCCGCCGTGGTGATCAGGACGACCAGCGGCTGGGGCCGGATCTTCCCGGCCAGGAGCTTGCGGGAGAGGTCGCATCCTCCCCAGGCGAAGCTGCAGGCGAGGACGAGGAGCAAGGCGCCGAGGGTGAGGGTCATGGGCGCGGGCATCATACCCCGCGGGAGAGGCTCCCGCCCCCGCTCCCGCTCAGACCCGTCCTGCGTATATCATCCGCCCTACAAGAGCGAAGAGCGATGATATGAAGTTCCTCCACGGCCGTTGCCGTACCTCCCGTGCCGACCGCCCCTGTCTCGTCCTGGCCGCGCTGCTGCTGGGGTTCTGCTCCCGCACCTCCTTGGCCCAGGAAGCCCCGCCTCCCGAGGCCACGCCGGTTCCGCCCGCGTCCGCCGAGGTCGTGGCTCCCGGCACCGCCGGGCCACCCCCTCCCACGGAAGAGACCGCGGGCGAGCCCGACTACTCCGCTTTCGAGGGGGAGGTGGTCCGCGAGATCCGCGTCCTCAACAAGAGCCTGTTCGATCCGAACAAGCCGGGCGAGGACAAGCTCGTCTTCCGGATGGCCAACCGGCTGCACCGCACGACCCGCCCGAACGTCGTCACCCAGCAGATCCTGTTGCAGCCCGGGGAGGCCTTCTCGGTCGAGGCCTTGAAGGAGTCGGAGCGGATCCTCCGCTCGAATCCATACCTCTACGAGGCCAAGATCCGCCCCATCCCGGCCGGCGACGGGCGGGTCGACCTGGAGGTGGAGACCCGCGACGTCTGGACTCTCCGCGGCGGCGTCTCGTTCAGCCGGGCCGGCGGCGAGAACATGTACGGGTTCAATCTGGAGGATTCCAACTTCCTCGGCACGGGCAAGGAGGTCACGCTGCTGCGGGTGGCGGGCATCGACCGGACGTCGGACGTGCTGCGCTACCGCGATCCGAATCTGGGGGGGAGCCGCACGCGGCTCGAGCTGTCGTACGCGGACAACACCGACGGCGGGCGCAAGCGCCTGGAGATCGAGAACCCCTTCTATTCGCTCGATACGCGGCACGCGGCGGGCCTCCGGGTGATGTTCGACGAGCGGGTGGAGCCCCTGTACGACGAGGGCTTCAAGTTCCAGGAGTACACCCGGGAGCAGGAGTTCGCCGAGGTCTATCTCGGCTTCTCGCGGGGCCTTTCAGGCGACGGCGCGCACCGCTGGCGGATCGGCTACACCTACGATCACCAGACGTTCGGCCCGTTCGGCGGGCTCGACTCCGACTCGCTGATCCCGCAGAGCCGCGAGCTGTCCTACGTCTGGCTGGGCTATCAGTTCGTCGAGGACGGCTTCGTGACGGAGCGCGGTCTCGACCGTCTGCAGACCACGGAGGACCTGAACCTTGGAACGCAATTCCATTGGCGTCTGGGCTGGTCCCCGGAGGCCCTCGGCGCGGACACATCGCGGATGATCTTCGATACGGCCTGGACCACCGGCTGGCGTCCGTCCCCGCGGCAGCTCCTGCTCGCCACGGCACGGGGCGCGACGCGCTGGCGTCACGGGACCGAGAACATGCAGGTGGGCGGAACCCTCCAGTACTACGCCAGAAACTTCCGCGAGAACGTCTTCTACGTGGGATTCGACGGCGATCTGGTGGACAATGCGGACCTGGAGAACCAGCTCCTGCTCGGCGGCGACACGGGCCTGCGGGGCTACCCGATCCGGTTGCAATCGGGAGACCGGCGCTGGCTGGCCTCGGTCGAGCAGCGCTTCTTCAGCAACCGGGAGTTTTTCCACCTGCTCCACTTCGGAGCCGCGGTCTTCTTCGACATGGGCCGCGCCTGGTACAACGATCCCCCGCGAGGCCTCAAAGTCGAGAAAGACACCCTTCGCGACGTCGGCCTCGGCCTCCGCGTCGGCTCCAGCCGCTCCTCGAAAGCCGCCATGATCCACCTCGACGTGGCGTTTCCGCTGGACGGGCCCGAAAACATCAAAAGCATGCAGTGGCTGGTGTCTTCGAGCGAGACGTTCTGAGGGCTGCCCAAGATCGCTCCAGCCGTGGTTGACGAAAACTTGCCGTGCGCGTACGCTTTTGCGTACGGACCAGGAGGCCGGCCCATGACGACGATCACTGCCACCGAAGCACGCAAGCTCCTCTACAAGCTGTTGGACGATGTGGCGGACTCGCACGAGCCAATCCAGATCACCGGCAAGCGAGGCAACGCAGTCCTCCTCGCCGAGGAAGACTGGCGGGCCGTCCAGGAGACGCTCTACCTCCTCTCCGTCCCCGGGATGAGGGAGTCCATCGTCGAGGGCATGAAGACTCCCGTTGAGGAGTGTGCGGAGGATCTCGACTGGTGACGTGGAAGCTCGTCTTCACGAAGCAGGCGAAGAAGGATGCGAAGAACCTGGCGGCGGCCGGCCTCAAAACGAGAGCACAAGACCTGCTCGACATCCTAGCGGAAAATCCTTACCGTACGCCGCCTCCTTACGAGAAGCTCCTCGGGGATTTGGTGGGCGCATACTCGCGACGCATCAACATCCAGCACCGGCTCGTGTATCAGATCATCGAGGGTGAGAGGATTGTCAAGGTGCTACGAATGTGGACACATTACGAGTAGGGATGCACGCCCCTACCGCCCCGCGTACAAGTCGATCACTTGCTCCAGAGCCCGCCGGCACACCTGGCAGAACCCCACCTCGTCGCGGGTGAACATGACGCAGTCCACCTGCGGGCGGTAGTAGCCTTTGGCCGCGTAGTTGGCTCCTTCGAAAGCCCCCACTTTCCCGGCGTACTTCTCGGATCCCAAAAGCTTCGTGTCCGCCTTCTGCTGCTCGCGGAAGAGGGCGTCCATCTCATCCTCGGAGCGGTTCTGGGCGCGGATCTCCCTTCGGCGCTTCTGGAAGGCCGCGGACTGCTTCTCGAACTCTTCTTTCGACCAGGGGGTGGGCAGCGGCGTGCCTGGGGCGACCAGGTCGCGCCACTTGAGGGTGTCGCGATCGGGGTGCGCGGTCACGTTCATTTCCCAGGGCTCGACGATCTCAGCGGCCGGCTCGTAGGCCACGTCCGAGGTGTAGTACTCATCGGCCAGGCCCGCGAAGTGATGGGCGAATTCGTGGATGAAGAGGTAGGGCGACCACAGGCTGTCCGCCGCGACCGTCGAATACTGACCGAAGATGCCGCCGCCGCCATAGGTGCGGCTGTTGGTCAGGATCTCGATGAGCTCATACGGGGCGAAGGCGGCGATGTCGCGGAGAGCGCGGTTTTCGAAGGTCAGGACGTAGCGCTCCGAGCCGAACGTGTCATAGGCGGCCCCCACGGGCGAGCGGCGGTAGATGCCGGTCGACGGGCGCGAGATGCCGGATTCCGCAGCGGGCGGGCAGAGCCCCCAGACGTTGAAGTCGTTCCGGCGCTCCTTGAACGGCGACGTGGTGAAGAGGATCTCCGCGAGGCGCCGCGCGTCCTTCTCGAACTTGTCCCGCTCCGCCGCCGTGTAGCCATCTCCCAGGATCAGGAAGTCGACCTTCTCCGCGGACGGGCCATGGCGCTCGATCTCCAGGAGCGCCCCCGGGCTCGGCGGCACGGAAGGATCGATCGTCCGGTCGGCCGGAACGACCAGCAGGGACCAGATTTCCCGGAACGCATTCCTGGCGTCCCGCTTCTTGAGCACCACCTGCACGGGCGTGCTCGGGGCCGGAAAGCGGAGAGATTCGTGGAACGTCCGCCACGCCTCCCGCGCTTCTTCCGTGGTCTCCCACTCGCCATAGACCGACGCGAACCCGCGCGAATAGACGACGCGGTTGGTCTGCCGGTCGACGACCTCAAACAGGTACTTGCCCAGGTTCGTGTCATCCACCGGCCTTGCCGGATTGCCTGGCCAGACGCCCGGCTCGAGAACGATCCGGTCGAGGCTGAAGCGCTCCTGGGTGGCATCCCCCGAATGGTAGTAATCGACCCGCAGCGTGCGCGGCGTAGCGGCAGACGCGGGGTTGGCAGCGGCGGCGCTCAACAAGGAAGCAACGAGAAGGGCGGAGATCATGGGGCGGGATGCTAACACGCGCCTGCCACCCTTTGGGGTAGGTCCTTAAGCCCACCCTTCGATGCCGCAAGACCACCTTCGCAGGCATTCCGCGGCAGGCCGGCCTCCCTCTATTCTTTTGCTACACCAACAAGCCCTGCGAGGAGGTCTCCAATGTCTACCAGCGCTACCAGCCACCAGCTCATCTGCCACTTCATGGTCGAGAAGGTCTTCAATGAAGGGGAGCTGGATCTGCTCGATTTGCTGATCGCTCCCGATGCAATCAACCATGAGCTGGAGATCTTCGGCCCCTCCGCGGTTCGCGGGCCCGAGGCCGTCCGCCAGTTCCTCCGGGTCTTCCGGTCCGCCTTCCCCGATCTGCGGGTGACGGTGATCGATCAGATGGGCGACGGCGAGCGCGTGGTCACCCGCTGGAAGATGGAGGGCACGCAGAAGAACCGTTTGATGGGGATCGAGGCCAGCCATCGCTTCATCAGCGTCGAGGGGATCCGCATCGACCGGATCGTCGGCGGCCAGATCGCCGAGACCTGGAACCGCTGGGACGCGCTCGGGATGCTCCGTCAGCTCGGGGCCATGCCGCAGCTGGAGCGCCGGCCGGCGGTTGCCGCGCCCGCCGCGGCATACTCCGCCACGTCCTCCGTCAGCGCCGCCGCGTGAGCCCTCACCCCCAGCCCCTCTCCCGGCAAGCGGGTGAGGGGCCCACTTACCGCAGCGCCAGGATCAACGCGACCAGCCCCAGCGCGAAGCCGCCCCCGCCCAATCCGAGCGCGACGAGGCTCCGCGTCCGCATCGCCTCGACGCTCTTCGCCAGCGTGGCC
>DATFPH010000479.1:0-1882 GCA_035264905.1 Thermoanaerobaculia bacterium | reverse complement strand
ACGAGAAGCGGCGGGTTGGATGGGAAGCGGGATCCTCGCGGGATACTTGACGGCCATGTCTGAGGAGAACGTTGAGGTCGTGCGCCGCGCCTATGCCGCGCTCACGAGAGGTGACACGGACGCGCTCCGCGACCTGACTTCTCCTGAGCTCGTCGTTGACTTCTCGCGCCGACTCGTGGACCCGTTCGTTCTGCACGGTGTCGACGAGGCGCTTGCTTTTTTCCTGAGCCAGTCGGGCGAGACATGGGACGAATGGCCTGCCTGGGAGCCGCAGGAACTGATCGACGCAGACGACCAGGTGGTCGCCTTCATCCGCACGGCCGCTCGGGGGAAGGGGAGTGGGGTCGAGGTAGAGGCGTACGTCTGGAATCTGTGGACCTTCCGCGCCGGGAAACCAGTCGGGTTCAAGTACTTCGGTGACGATCGAGCGGCAGCGCTCGAGGCCGCCGGGCTGCGGGAGTAGGCGATGTCGCAGGAGAACGTCGAGGCGACGAAGCGGGCCAATGCAGCTCTCAACCGCGGAGATTTTGATGGCGCCGTGGAGGTGTTCGCGGCAGATGCCGTGCTTCAAGACACCGCTCGGGACGAAAGGCAGCGCTCCAAAGCGAATCTCTTGGGCTCCTACGGACGCAAAGAAGCCCCCGGCGTCCGAGTCAGGGACTTCCTCGCATTCATGCCGACGCCATCCGTGGCGTCAACGGCGCGTCGGCAAGCCTTGGTCGAACCGCTGCTCTAGGCCCTCACTCAGCCAGCGCCCGTAGCCGTACCGCCTCCGCTTGGACTTCTTGCTCGGCCCTCCGGAGACGTGCTTCGGACAAGACGCAATCCCGCTCCAACTCTTTCAGTTGGACAAGACTCGCTGGCCGCGGACCGTACATCTCGGCCTGGCAGCGGTCACGGCAATCGCGGTGGTAGCGGGCATCCGCTCTCAGCTCGTCCAGGCTACGCAGAGAGGTCATCGCCCTGACTGCTCCCCGTGGAAGCGGCGATCCCCCGCTTGCATTCCTCGGGCGATGCGCCTCGGGGCTCCGAGCGCGTGGCCAACCTGGCGATTGCCAT
The DNA here is from genome assembly GCA_035264905.1 of Thermoanaerobaculia bacterium. GTDB lineage: Bacteria > Acidobacteriota > Thermoanaerobaculia > Multivoradales > UBA5704 > UBA5704. Next base: position 823 of record DATFPH010000479.1, on the reverse strand, counting down.
CGGCGCGATGAAGCTCGCCGCGCCGTCGTGCTGCCGGCTGGGATTGCTTGCTGGTGCTCATCTCGGCCTTCTCGCTAGTGCGGCCGATCTCCCTCGGTCGCAGCGCTGGTCGATCCACTGAAGCCACCTCACGCGCGTCGCAACGAGCTCGTTTGCCTCGGACAGCCGGGCGTGTGCGTTAGGCTCGTCCGAGGTTTCGGGTGCCGCGTCATACTGGCGGCGACGGCGGGCCTGCTCTGCAAGCGCCCCCTCCAACCGCCCTAGCGCGTCGTCGTGTGGTGAGATCAGTGACCCTGCGGGGTTGGACTCGGACTGGTGCTCCGGGGCCGCGAGCCAGGCCTCTGACCGATCCGACGGCGGCAGCCGTACCCGGGAGCTCGTCGGGGTGGCGGTTCCGGCCATGGCTGACCTCCTCGGCCCCCGGCCTTCACCGATGGGCCATCTTTCGCTTTGCCTTTGGCGCTGCGGGGCAACGGGCGGCCGCGTGCTCTAAAGGCGATGTCGAACTACAATGTATCATCGATTCATGAAACAATCTTCTAGAATTTTGATACATAATTCTCAGGCAATGGTCCCGCGCTGGGACTTTCTGACAAACCACGCCCACGTCCTTGTATGCGTGGCCAATGACGCGGGCATCCGCCTGCGCGATATTGCCGCTGCGGTAGGCATCACCGAGCGTGCAGCCCACCGCATTCTGTCCGAGCTGGTCGAAGAGGGCTACGTGCTGCGTGAGCGACAGGGCCGGCGGAACCGCTACCAGGTCAAGCCTGAGCTTCCCCTGCGGCATCCCCTCGTTCAGGAGCGGGAGGTCGGGGACTTG
>DATFPH010000478.1:0-15375 GCA_035264905.1 Thermoanaerobaculia bacterium | reverse complement strand
ATCCCGGTGCGCGGGATCTCGTCGACGAAGCTGATGCGGCCCGGGACTTTGTAGGGGGCGAGCCGCGAGCGGCAGGCCTCCGCCACGGAGGCCTTGGTCAGCTCGTTATTTGATTCTCTGTTCGCGGCGACGATCACGAGGTGCACCAGCGCCTCGCGGTTCAGATCCTCGTCGGGGAAGGCGACGGCGTCCGCCACCCCGTCGAGCGCGGTGACGACGGCGACGATCTCGGTGGGATCGATCTTGCGTCACGCGACGTTGATGTGGTCCTGGGTGCGGCCGACCAGATGCAGCCGTCCGTCGACGATCCGCCCCCGGTCTCCGGAGTGGTAGAAGCCCTCGGCGTCGACGCGCGCCTCGAACAGCCCCGGATGGTTGAGATACCCGCTGGCCATCGACGAGGTGCGAACCAGGACCTCTCCCGCGCCCTCCGGATCTTCGGGGTTGTCCGGATGAGGGGGCGCGATCCGGATCTCCACGCCGGGCAGCGGCTCGCCGAGGCCGGTGTGATGGCCGGCGTGCCGCTCGAACGTGCAGGGGCCGGTCTCGGCGATCCCGTAGTAGTCGGAGACGTCGAGGCCGTAGGCGGCGCGGAACTCCTCGCGCACGTCGGGCCAGAGCGGCGCGCCGGCGGAGATCGCGTGCTTCAGGCCCGCCATCATCGCGCGGTCCGGGCCGCCGGGGGCCACGAAGTTGCGGTAGAGCGTGGGGAACGCGACGAGGCGGGTGATCCCGGACTCGGCGATCCGCCGCGCCACCGGGCGGGTCAGCGGCGCCCCTTTGAGGAAGCCCAGCTCGCCGCCGGCCAGGAAGGTCGAGAGGAGCGAGGTGTTGAACGCCAGGCCGTTCGAGAGGGCGGCCAGGCAGAGCGTCCGGTCGTCGCCCGTCATCCCGGTCCCCAGGACCCAGTTGCTCGCCGCGGAGACCACGGCGTGCCCGCTGAACTCCAGGCACTTCGGCCGCCCCGTGGTGCCCGAGGTGAAGCGGCAGACCTCGGTCTCCGGCCGCGGCTGATAGAAAGGCTCGCTCGGCCGGGCGAGCGGCAGGATGGCGACGTCGCCGCCGAACGGCACCGGCTCGCCCTTCCCGGGAAGCCCGAGCGCGTCCACCTTCGCCCGCTCGATGACCAGGGCGTCGAGGCCGCAGTCGCTGCGGATCGCCTCGATCTCGCCGGTGTTGAAGTTGGCGTCGAGGAGGAGCGGCAGGCAGCCCGCGGCGAGCGCCGCGAAGTAGAGGACCACGTACTCGGTGCGGTTGCCGAGGCAGAACCCGACGTGCGCCCCCTCCGGCAGACGGGCGCGCAGCAGGCCGGCGGCGGTATGGATGCGGCCGCCGAGATCCTCGTAGGTGAGGACCTCGGCGCCGCCAGCCACCGCCCGGCGCCAGCGGTGGCGCTCCAGGCAGTCGCTCATCGCATTCCAGATCAGTGCGGAGGTCCCGCTCATTCCAGCGCTCCCAGCTCTTCGCGGTAGGCGAGCGCCTGGCCGGCGATCGACTTCATCGTGGTCAGGCTCCCTCCGGCCATCTTGAGGCCGAGGACCTGCGCCTGGCCGCGCAGGAACTCGCTGTCCCACATATAGCCGGCGCCCCCCTGCATCTCGGCGCAGAGGGCGGCGAAGCGGGACGTGCGGTCGACGCAGAACCACTTGAGCGCGGCGACCTCGGCCACCGCGTTGCGCTGGCTCTCCAGCTGCCCGAAGCAGTCGATGAGCCCGGCCCGCATCAGCTCCTGGTCGGCGGCGGCGCGGGCGAGGGCGTGCCGGTTGACCGGCCAGCTCGCCAGCGGCCGGCCGTCGACGATCCGCTCCCGGCCGTACTCCAGCATGCGGGCGAGCAGGAGGCCGTGGAGGAAGCTGGCGTCGGCGCACATCAGGAAGCGGGCGAACGTCATCACCTTGTTCCAGTGCATCAACTGCCGCACACCGCGTTTCGTGGCCAGATGGCCGGCCGGCACCCGCACCTCGTGGAAGTCGATCATCGCGGAATCGATCGACCGGGTGCCGAGCTTGTCGAAGACCTTGAGCACGCGGACGCCGGGGCGCTCCTTCTCCACCAGGACGGTCGCCATCTCGCCGTCGACCCGCAGCGTGACGAAGCAGAGGCCGGCGTTGGCGCCGTTGACGACGTAGAGCTTGCGGGCGTTGACCACCAGCTCGTCGCCGTCGCGCACGGCGGTCGACGCCATCGGGCCGCCCGGCTCGGTGTCGCAGGCGCAGCCGACGAGCCGGCCGGCGATCATCTCGGGCAGGTAGCGGTCGCGCACCTCCGCGGCGTGGGCGGTCGCCAGCCACTGCGCGGTAATCTCGGTCTGGCAGTGCAGGCCGAGGGAGATTCCGAGGTCGCCGAGCCGGGACGCCGCCTCGCTGAGGATGAGCGCGCCCAGGAGGCCGAGCCCCTGGCCGCCCAGCTCGCGCGGCAGCGAGACGCCGAGGAATCCGGCGCGGCCGAATTCCTCCCATTGCGCCCGGGTGAGATGGCCGCCGGGCGCGCCGACCCATGCAGGCAGCCGCGCGGGGTCGAAATAGCTCCGGGCGCGCTCGCGCAGCTCCCGGTGCCCGGGCGTGAAGAGCCGTTCGAAAGCGGGGTGATCGAGGACGGAGCGGCTCATCAGTCTTCCAGAGTCGTGGTGTGCCCATGGCTGAACGCCACGTTCAGCTGGTCGTGCTTGAACACCGATTCATCGCGGATGCCAACCAGGATGACGTAGATGGTCTCCTCGTCCGCGCCGAGCCGCGCCAGCGCCGCGCACTCCTCGCCATCGAAGCCGCCGATGCAGGTGATCCCCAGGAGGCCGAGCCGCGTGGCTACAAGATGGAGGCGCTGGCCGAGCTCCGCGGCCCGGAAGTGCAGCTCGGTGAACGGCGAGAACCCGTGCCGCTCGATCAGCCCGCAGAGCGGCGTATGGAAGATTAGCAGGGCCGCGGCATTGCCGGCGAGCCCCTGCTGCATGCAGGCGGGCCGGGGGTCGTCCGCCCGCGGGTCGATCTGCTGGAGCGCATGCTCCCACGGCGCGTACGCATAGATGCCGGACAGGCCGTCGACGTTCCTTGCCACGACGCGCAGACCGATCTGCCCCAAGCTGTTCAGAGAGCAGTCCGACGGGAGGCCGGTACCCCGGAGCGCCGCGAGCAGCTCGCCGATCTCCTCCACGCCCACGGGCTCCGGGCGGAAGCCCTTGGCCGAGCGCCGGTGAAGGATCGCCGAGCGCCACTCCGCGGCCGGGCCGAACGGCGGACGTCCCTCCGGAAGCGGCAGGAGAGCGTCCCGGGGGACCTCCGGGCCAGCCGCCAGGAGCGCCGCGCTGGCAGGCTCGCCGGGGGGCTGGAGCGAAAGGTCGTACGAGAGGATGCCCTGGAGCGCTTCCCAACTCCGGATCTCCTGCTCCCCGGGCAGGTCCAGGCCGATGGGCGGGATGCCGGCGTCGGGGTCCGGCACCGGAGCCGCCAGCTCGGTGCCCGTCTCGACGGAGGTGAACGAGAGCACCGCGAGCGGCTCGCGGCAGAGGCCCTCCAGCCGCAGGTGCTCCGCCAGGAACGCGCGGGAGAACCGCAGGTGGAGGACCGAGTCGTGGCCCAGCGCGGCGGTGTAGAGCGCCAGGTTGGTGGCCGTATGCCCCACGTCGAGATGGCAGTAGGCGTAGCCGCGCAGGAGGTATTTCTTCATGCTCAGCCAGGGGCGGGCGACGAAGCTGACCAGGGCCTCGACGCGATGTCCGGGCCGGGTGGCGAGACCGGCCGCGGCGAGGCCCTCCCGCGTCAGCGGCCGCGCGTCGTAGGGGACGAGGTGGCCTCTCTCGATCTCCCAGAGATAGGTCCCCTCGCCGACGATGCTCACGATCACCTCGAACGGGTAGAGCGCGCCCGCCGACGGCGTGGTGCGCCACCGGACCTGCTGCCAGGCGCCGGCCAGGAAGCGCGGCTGGGCCTGCACGCCATATCCAACCTTGAGGACGTCTTCGAGAGCGGCCCGCCAGGGGACGATCCCCGGCGCCGGACGGACGGAGGAGGACTTCGCGGACGCGGCGTGCAGGCGCGCCTCGTTCCAGTAGTCGACCAGATTCCTGACGGGAGCGCTCGACTGTGCCAGCGGTATCATCGAAATCTCCGATTGCGGTTTCTTCATGACTGCGGCCTCCCCGACGAGGGAAAGAAGCTCTCGTGAAGGCCGCTCAGCACCCGGACGAGATCGTCCGGGTGCACGGTACAGCTCAGGCCGGAGCGCCCGGAAGGTTGGGCCACCAGCTCGCCGCGGGCCTCCGCGGCAGTCAGACAGGACAACATGCGCGAACGGATCTCCGGATCGCCGGCCACCCCGTCGCCGACCAGGCCGACCAGCGCCGGAGCATGCCGGCGGGACGCCAGGGCCACGACCCGGGGGGTGTCGCGATGGAGCCGTTCGACCAGCCGCGTCCCGCCGGGGGAATCGGTCTCCGGGACGGACGAGATGCAGATGTCGATGGCGCGTCCGCGCAGAGGCTCGAGGCAGCCGTGGTGCACGACGCGCGAGCCGAAGGCGCCGAGCTGGGCCACCTCGTCGAACGAGACCTCTGGGATGACGCGCGCGCCTTCCACCTCGTGCGGATCGGCGGACATCAACCCCGGCACGTCCTTCCACAGCTCCAGGCGGCCGGCGCCGAGCCCCGCCGCCACGGCGCACGCGGTGTCGTCGCTGCCGCCGCGCCCGAAGAGCACGACCTCGCCGTCGGCGCCGATCCCATAGAAGCCGGTCAGCACCAGGGTGCGCGCGCCCAGCTGGCGCCGCATCCACTGGAATCCCGCGGCGCTCGCCGGAATGTCGCAGGCTCCGGCGCGGGCGGGCCCCGTGGCCCGCAGCCCTGCCGTCTCGGCGGTGACCGGCTGCGCCTCGGGACCGGCCGCCTCGACGGCCGAGGCCAGAAGGATGGCGCTCAGCCGTTCACCGGAGGACAGGACCCGGGCATAGGTCGCGTCCGGCAGCTCGCCGCTCGCGCGGATGCCGCGGACCAGCGTCTCCACCTCGCCGAGAGCTTCCTCGATCCGCGCCACGGCGGCGCCGCCGCCGGCGACCTCTCGCGAGGCGTCGAGGTGGCGTTGGCGCAGGTCGTCCAGGGTCTCGCCGAGATGGCCGTTCTGCGTGCGGTCGAGCGCCTGGCTCGCCGCCAGGTCGAGCAGGTCGGTCACCCCCTTGAGCGCCGACGCGACCACCAGGAGAGCCCCCTCCTCGCGGCGTTTCTCCGCGATGGCGGAGGCGGCCTTCCGGAGGTCGGCCGGGCCCGCGAGCAGGCTGCCGCCGACCTTGACGACGGTGAGGCGGTCCCTGGGGGAGGAGGTCTCGTTCATGAGGCTTGCCGTGCTTTCCAGGCGTCCGCCTTGCCGCTGATCTCGTAGAACAGGCGGAGCTTGCCGAGGCTGTACTCGAAGAGGCTGCGGTCCGGCTCCGCCGCGAGGCCCCGCTTCACCGCTTCATAGCGGGCGCACTCCTCGGGATGAGCGCGCATGTAGTCGCGGTAGTTGACAACCGTGTCGATCCAGGGATTGCCGGCGTCGCAGAGGTGCGCGACGAACGCCGCCTCGTCGTCGATCCGCCACCACCACACGGTCTCCGGATCGCAGGGGCCGTCGCCGTAGGAGACGTAGCCGAGCGCGCCGAGGACGGCCTCGGCCTCCGGCGCCACGGACGGATCGCGCAACGCCACCAGGAAGTCGACGACGTTTTTCGCCGAGAGGGAGGGATCCGGGATCGCGGTGCTCCCGAAGTGCTCGATCCGCGCGACGGCATCGCCCAGGGCGGCGCGGATCTTCTGCTCCTCGCTCCGGAAGAGCTCCGGCCAGGAGGGATCGTTGGAGCGCAGGGCGCGCACCCGCGGCGGCAGCTCGGGAGACCGCACGCGCTGCATGCGCCGGACCTTGCGCGCGATCGGCTCGCGCGGATCGTGGCACACCCGCTCGAGCTCCCGGGTCATGCGCGCGGCGCGCACCAGCTCGCCCATCTTGCCGTCTACCAAGGAAACTCCTTCCGGTCCCGGAAGAACCTGCCGCGCGGGCCGTGGTCCGGCAGCAGGGCCAGCCAGACGGCGGTCTCGGCGCCTTGGGCGGTCGTCCGTGGGGCCTTGATCCCGCCCAAGCGGGTGCGCACCCAGCCGGGCGTCATCGCGTTGACCAGGATGTTGGTCTCCTTCACCTCGTCGGCGAGGATGACGGTGAGCGCGTTGAGCGCAGTTTTCGAGATGCGGTAGCAGGCCCCCCCGGCGGCCAGCTTGGAGAAGGAGCCCCGCCCGCTGGAGACGTTGACGATGCGCCCATACTCCTGCCGCCGCATCATCGGCAGGAACGCCTGGCAGCAGGCGAGCGCGCCCACCAGGTTGGCGTCGAGCGTCCGCCGCATCACGTCGAGGTCCACCGTTTCCAGCGAGCCCGTGGGATCGAGCGAGATGGCGGCGTTGTTGACCAGCGCGTCCAGCCGGCCGAGCTCGCCTTCGACGAAGGCGGCGGCCTCCCGGACCGCGGCCGGATCGGTCACGTCCAGCGCCTGGAAGCGAACGTCCAGGCCGTCCCGGCACAAGATCCCGGCAGCCCGGGCTCCCTTCTCCGGATTCCGGGCGGTCAGCACCACCGTGCAACCGGCATGGCCGAGCTGTTTGCAGATCTCCAGCCCGATCCCGCGGTTCGCGCCGGTCACCAGGGCGACTTTCTTCACAGGGCTCCCTCCAGGACCGCCGGAATTTCCGGGTGAGAGCTCTCCACCAGCAGCTCCGCGAGCGGGCGGTCCGGATCGGCGACGATGGTTGCGAGGATCCGGAGGAGGCGGTCGCGCAGGCCGGCGACCGTCTCCTCGTCGAGCACGTCGCGGTTGTACTTGAAGCGTCCGCCGAGCCGGTCCGCCTGGGTGAAGAACAGGGTCAGGTCCTGACGGATCTTGCCGGTGTCGAACGGCACGTGGACGAGATTCAGGTCCGACAGGACCTGCCGGGCGCGCGGCAGCTTGGCGAGCTGGAACATGATCCGGAACGTCGCGATTCCGCCGCGCTCCCCCGGCGCGAGGAAGCTCGAGCCCTCCAGGGCCTGCTCGTACAGGATGTCCGGATGCTCATGCGCCGCGAGCGTCACGTCGCGCACCCGCTCCAGGAGATCGCGGAACGTGCGCGCCCCGTCGAGCCGCGTGCGCAGCGGCAGGCCGGCGAAGAAGTTGCCGATCAGCCCCTCGGTCTCCAGCTGGTTGCGGTTGGCGAACAGGCTGGTGACCACGACGTCCTCCCTCCCCGATTCGAGGTGGAGGAGCGCCTTGAACGCCGCGAGGAGGGTCATGAAGAGAGTCACACAATGCTCCGCGGCGAAGGCTTCCAGCTTTTGTTCGAGCTCTTCGGAAACAGTGAAGGCTTCGAGTCCAGCCGCATAGGTAGAGTGCCGCGGAAGGTCGCGACCGAGCCGGACCGGCGTCGCGCCGCGCAGATGCTCGCGCCAGAAGCCCACCTCGCGCTCCAGGGTTTCCCCCTGGAGAATCTGCCGCTGCCAGCGCGCGAAGTCCTGATATTGGGCGGCGAGCGGGCGCAACGGCGACGGCCGCCCCTCCCGGAAGGCGTTGTAGAGAGCCGCCAGCTCCCCCACCAGCACGGAGCGCGACCAGCCGTCGAACGCGACGTGATGGATGGTGAAGAGCATCGCGTGCTCGCGCTCCGAGCAGCGGAAGAGAGTCATCCGGAACAGCGGTCCGCGCTCGTAGTCGAACGGCGACCGCCCGTCGGCGATGCTCAACCGCTGGATCTCCGCTCGCTGGACGGGGCGCGCGATCTCCTGCAGATCGATGACCGGGAGACGGACCGGCAGCGCGGCGTGGACGACCTGGACCGGCCTGTCCACATCCTCCCGGAACGTCGTCCGCAGCACCTCGTGGCGCTCGACGATCTCCCGCACGGCCCGCCGCAGGCAGCCCACGTCGAGCGGGCCTTCCAGCAGCACGAGCGTCGGGAGCGTGGAGGCGACCGTGCGGCTTTCGAGCTGCCGTTCCGCCCAGAAGCGCTCCTGGGCGAAGGACAGGGGCGGCGGCGCGCTCCGGTCCTGCCGGAAGGCGGAGATCGCCGGCCGCTCCGGAGCGCCGGCCCGCCGCCGCCGCTCGATCTCGGCGGCCAGGCCGGCCACCGTCGGCGCCTCGAACAGCACCCGCAGCGGCAGGTCGACCTGGAGCGCCTGGCGCAGGCGCGAGACCAGCTGGGCGCCGGAGAGGGAATGCCCGCCGAGCTGGAAGAAGCTGTCGTCCGGACCAACCTGCGGGAGCCCGAGCACCTCGGCGGCGACCCCGGCGACGATCTCCTCGACCGGGGTGCGCAGGACGCGCGGCTCGTTGCCGCCGGCCTGGGTGTCCTGGTCGAAGCGGGGCTCGTACTTGGCCAGGGCCCGGCGGTCGAGCTTGCCGTTCGGCGTGAGCGGCAGCGCGTCCACAGTCACGAACGTCGAGGGGACCATGGCCTCCGGCAGCTCCTGGCGCAGATGGCGGCGCAGGGCCTCCAGGTCGAGCGCGGCGCCCGGCCGGAGCACGACGTAAGCGACCAGCCGCTGATCTCCCGGACGGTGCTCATGGACGAGGATGGCGCTCTCCCACACCGCCGGATGCCGGCCCAGCGCCGCCCGGATCTCCGCCGGCTCGACGCGCACGCCCCGGATCTTCACCTGCTCGTCGAGCCGCCCCAGGATCTCCACCGTCCCGTCGAGCCGGTAACGGCCGCGGTCGCCCGAGACATAGAGCAGATCGTCGGGATCGTCGCGGAACGGATTGGGGCGGAACCGGCGGTTCTCTTCCGGATTGTTGAGATACCCGAGGCTGCGGAACGGCGTCCGCACCACGATCTCGCCGACCTCGCCCAGACCGCAAAGCCGCTCGCCGCCGCCGCCACTGCCGAGAAGAATCAGCGCCTGGGTCTGCGGCAGCGGCGTGCCGACCGGCTGCACGTCCTGGACCGGCGGATCGGGGACGCGGTAGAAGCACTTGGCGAGCGTCGTCTCCGTGGGGCCATAGAGGTTGACCACGTCCGTCCGCGGGAACGCCGTGCGCCACCGCGTCACGACCTGGGCCAGCAAGGGCTCGCCGGCGAAGAACGTCCAGCGCAGCGTCTCCGCCTGGAACCCCGAAGGCGCCGCACCGAGCCAGGCGCTGGCGAGCGACGGCACCGTGTGGACGACGCTGATCGCGCTCTCCTGGAGCCAGAGGAGGATGCGCTCCGGGCTGACGTCGTCCTCGTCCGGCAGGACGAGCGTGGCCCCGCTGGTCAGCGGCAGGAAGATGTCGCGCAGCACCACGTCGAAGGAGAGGCCGGTGAGCTGCGCGGCGCGGTCGCCGGGGCCGATCCCGAACGTGGAGCGCTGCCAGGTGAGGAAGTGGCTCAATCCCTTCTGGCGGCCGAGCACCGCCTTCGGCCTGCCGGTCGTCCCGGAGGTGAAGAAGACGTACGCCGGATCGTCCGGCGCGGCGCAGGGGAACGTGTCCTCCGGCGCGTCCGGCGAGCTCTCCGGCGCGGGCTGGACGGTGAGGACCGGGAGCGACCGCTCCTCCCAGAGCCACGCGTCGTCCGGCTGCGGCTCCCCGACGCAGATGAGACAGCCGGGCTTCGCCTCCTCCACCATCACGCGCAGCCGCGCCGCGGGGAGCTTGCGGTCGAGGATCAGCAGGACCCCGCCCGACAGGAAGACCCCCAGCAGGCCGGCGATCAGCTCGGGGGACCGCGAGCCGGCGACCGCCACGACCGTCCCCGGCCCGGCGCCGGCGGCGACCGCGGCCCGGGCGATCTCCCGCGCCCGTGCCCCGAGCTGCGCGTACGTCCAGACGCCATCGCTCCAGGCGAGCGCGGGTTGCTCCGGCAGCTCCCGCGCGCGGTCGAGGAACAGCCGCGCGACCGGCGGGAAGCCCGGCACCGGCAGCTCCACGCCGGGATCGGGCAGCAGAGCGCGCGCCGCCGCGGTCACCAGCGAGAGGCGCTCGACCGGCTCATCGGGCCGCTCGACCGCCTGCACCAGGAGACCCTCGAGCTGCGCGAGCACGTCGGCCATCCGGGCTTCGTCGAACAGGTCCGCGTTGTAGACCAGATCGATCCAGACCCTCGACTCCGCCTCCGAGACGTAGAAGGTCATGTCGAGCTTCGACGGGACCTCGGCGAGAGTCAAAACCCGCAGGTCCAGCCCGGGCAGCGAGAGATCCCGCGCCGGCAGGTTCAGCAGGTTGAACAGGACCTGGAACAGCGGAGAGCGGGACAGATCGCGATCGAGGCGCAGGCGGGCGAGGACCGCCTCGAAGGGCACGTCCTGATTCGAGTAGGCCTCCAGAGTGACGGTCCGCACGCGCGCCACCAGCTCGCGGAAGCTCGGCGCGCCGGAGAGGTCGGTGCGCAGCACGAGCGTGTTCAGGAAGCAGCCGATCAGACCTTCGGTGGCGCCCTGCTGGCGGCCGGCGACCGGAGCGCCCACCGGCACGTCCTGCTCGCCGCTCTGGCGGGAGAGGAGCGCCTGCGTGGCGGCGAGGAGCGTCATGAACAGCGTCGAGCCCTCGCCGCGGCCGAAGCGCTTGAGCCGCGCGGTCAGCTCCGCAGACAGCGCGAGCTGCCGCCGGCCACCGCGGAACGTCTGGACCGCCGGACGCGGCCGGTCCGTGGGCAGCTCGACCGTGGCGACCTCTCCGCCCAGGCGGGTCTCCCAGTAGGCGAGCTCCGCGGCCTGCTTCTCCGCGAGCTGCTCGCGCTGCCAGACCGCGAAATCCGCGTACTGGATCGGCAGCTCGGGAAGCGACGAAGGCCTCCCCTCCACGAACGCGGCGTACAGGGCCCCCAGCTCGTGGATCAGCACGCCGATCGACCAGCCGTCCGAGATGATGTGGTGGAGGGTCAGCAGGAACTGGTGGCGCTCCTCCGCCAGGCGCGCCAGGAGGCCGGCCACCAGCGGCCCGCGCTCCAGATCGAAGCCCTGGCCCGCCTGCTCCCGCGCCAGGCGCTCCGCCGCGGCCTCGGCGGCCGCGGCCGGCACCGCCGCAAGGTCGACCAGCGGCAGAGCGGCGCGGCTGAACGGGCCAACCGGGGAGATCCGCTGGAGGGGAGCGCTGCCGGCCACGGTGAAGGTGGTGCGCAGCGACTCGTGGCGGCGCACGACCTCGGCCAGCGCCGCCCCCATGGCGCGCACGTCCAGCTTCCCGGAGAGCTCCACCGCGACCGGGATGTTGTAGGTGGCCGAGCCGGGCTCGAGCTGCTGGAGCAGCCAGAGCCGCTGCTGGGCGAAGGAGAGGGGCAGGCCCACCCCCTCCTTCAGCTCCATCCGGGCCGCCGGCCGGAGCCTCCGCAGCGCGGAGCCGTTGCCGGCCGCCTGCGCCGCTTCCACGGCCCGGGCCAGGTCCGCCAGCTTCGGCGCCTCGAACACCGCGCGCAGCGGCAGCTCGGCTCCGCAGGCCTCCTGCACCCGCGAGATCATCTGCGTCGCGAGGAGCGAGTGGCCGCCGAGGTCGAAGAACCTGTCCTCCCGGCCCACCCGGGGCACGCGCAGCATGTCCGACCAGATCGCCGCGAGGGCCGTCTCGACGGGCGTCTGCGGCGGCGCGTAGACGGTGCCCGGGGTAGGGTCGGGCGCGGGCAGAGCCCGGCGGTCGAGCTTGCCGTTGGGGGTCAGCGGCAGCGCCTGGAGGGTCACGAAGGCGCCTGGGATCATGTGCTCGGGGAGCCTCGCCCGGAGCCAAGCGGCAAGCACCGACTTTAGATCGGACCGATCCGACGGATCCGACGGATCGGTCGGATTCAGAATCACATAAGCCACCAGGCCCGCTCCCCCCGGCAGATCCTCGCGCGCCAGCACGGCCGCCTCGCGTACCCCGGGGAAGCCGGTCAGCGCAGCCTCGATCTCTCCGGGCTCGATGCGGAAGCCCCGCACCTTGACCTGCTGGTCGATCCGTCCCAGGTAGTCGAGCCGCCCGTCCGGCAGCCGTCGCGCCAGGTCGCCGGTGCGGTAGAGGCGGCTGCCCGGCTCCGGAGAGAAAGGATCGGGGACGAAGCGCTCGGCCGTGAGGTCCGGCCGGTTCAGGTAGCCGCGCGCGAGGCCTGCGCCGCCCAGGAAGAGCTCGCCCGCAATCCCCACCGGGACCAGCTCGCCGTGGCGGCCGAGAAGGAAAGCCCGGGTGCCCGCGATCGGCTGGCCGATCGTGGGCTCGCGCAGCTCGTCGCGGAGCGCGGGCGCCCAGGTCGAGTAGGTCGTGGACTCCGAGGGGCCATAGAGGTCGAGCACCTGGGAGACAGAGGTGGAGGCGTAGATCGCGTCGACCAGGGATCTCTTGAGCGGCTCTCCGGCGAGGTTGATGGTGCGCACGGAGGGCGGAACGGCACGCTGGCGGACCAGCTCCGTCATCGCGGACGGGACGGTGTTAATCAGGGTCACCTCGCCGGCTGCGAGGAGGTGCGGCAGCTCCAGGGCGTTGGCAGCCAGGATGACCTTGCCTCCCCAGGCGAGGGTGACGAAGAGCTCGAACACCGAGAGATCGAAGGAGATCGAGGTCGCGGCGAGGACTCCGGCAAGGTCTTCCGGGGAGAAGACGGCGCGCGCCCAGTGGGCGAAGGCGACGGCGCTGCGGTGCTCGATCGCTACGGCTTTCGGGCGGCCGGTCGAGCCGGAGGTGTAGATCAGGTAGGCGAGGTTGTCGGGGTGGGCCGCCGGGGTCGCGCTCCGGGCCGGCTCGCGCAGCAGCTCTGCTCTCTCCTCGGTGATCAGGACCGCTGCGCCACTGTCTTCCAGCAGGAAATCGAGACGGTCCTGCGGGTAGGTTGGATCGAGGGGCACATAGGCACCGCCAGCCTTGAGGACCGCCAGGAGGGAGGCGACGAGGTGCGGCGTCCTGAGAAGGCGGATGGCGACTCGCACCTCCGGCCCGACACCAAGATCCACCAGCTCGCGCGCCAGGGAGTCGGCCCAGAGGTCGAGTGCGCGGTACGTCCAGCGCTCACCCGTGCGACCGTCGACGAGGGCCACCGCCTCCGGTGTGAGCGCCGCCTGCGCTTCGAACAGTCCGTGCAGCGTGCCGTCCGTGAACGTCCGCGTGCCCGCCTCGTTCCACGCGACCAGGAGCTGCCGGCGCTCCTCCGCGGACAGCATCGGCAGCTCCGACAGCCGTTGGTGGGGGTCGGCCGCGGCTCCGGCGAGCAGCCGCGTGAGATGCCCCGCCCACCGCTCGATCGTCGCCGCTTCGAACAGGTCCGGGCTGTACTCGAACGTCCCCGCGAGACCTTGGCCGGTCTCGATGAACGCGCACGCCAGATCGAGCTTCGCCGTGCCGGTCTCCAAAGCGGAGACCGTGAGCGCGAGCCCGGGCAGCTCCAGCGGGACCGCGGGAGCGTTGTGCAGGACGAGCAGCACCTGCACCAGCGGCGGACGGCTCAGATCCCGCTCCGGCGCCAGATCCTCGACCAGACGCTCGAACGGCACCTCCTGATGGGCATAGGCGGAGAGCGTCGTCTCGCGCACCCGGTCCAGCAGCCCCGCGACCTCCGGATCCCCCGCGAGGCCGGTCCGCAGCACCAGCGTGTTGACGAAGAGGCCGATCAGAGCCTCGGTCTCGGCCCGGGTACGCCCCGCGATCGGCGTCCCCACCGCCAGGTCGTCCACACCCGTCGCGCGGTGCAGGAGCGCCGCGAACCCGGCGAGCAGCGTCATGAAGAGCGTCGTCCCGTGCCGCCGTGAAAGCTCCGTCAGCCCGGCGAGCCCTTCGCCGTCGATCGTGAAGGGGTGGACCGCCCCGCGCAGTCCGCGCTGCGCCGGCCGTGGATGGTCCGTGGGAAGGTCGAGCACCTGCGGCATCCCCGCGAGCCGCTCGCGCCACCAGGAGAGCTCCGCCTCCAGACGCTCGCCCGACAGGAGCTGGCGCTGCCAGGCGGCAAATTCCGCGTACTGGATCGGCAGCTCCGGCAGCGGGCTCGGCCGGCCCGCCGCCGGTTCCAGGTCGACCTGGGCCTCGTAGAGCGTCCCCAGCTCCCGCACCAGCACTCCCATCGACCAGCCGTCGCTCACCATGTGATGCATCGTCACCAGAGCCGTATGCCGCTCGGCTCCCAAGCGCAGCAGCAAGAGCCGCAGGAGCGGACCGGCGCCGAGATCGAACGGCCGCCGCGCCTCCTCGAAAGCCAACCGGTCCGCCTCCGCCTCGAACCCTTGCAGGTCGACCAGCGGCAGGAAGCCCTGGCCGGGCGTGAGGTCCTGCACCGGCTCGCCCCCGACCGCCCGAAACGTCGTCCGCAGCACCTCGTGTCGCCGCACCACCTCGGCGAACGCCGCCGCCAGCGCCGCCCGGTCCAGCCGCCCGTCCAGGCGGATCGCCATCGGAATGTTGTAGGCCGGGCTCCCCGGCTCCAGCTGCTCCAGGAACCAGAGCCGCTGCTGGGCGAAGGAGAGGGGAAGGCCCTGCCCGGCCATCAGCTCGCCGCGAGCCATCGGCCGGAGCCTCGGGACGGTCGGCCGCTCGCCGGCCGCGCGGGCAGTGTCCACGGCCTCGGCCAGATCCGCCAGCCGCGGCTTGTCGAACAGCATGCGCAGCGACAGCTCCACCCCGAAGGCTTCGCGCACCCGCGACAGCATCTGCGTCGCGAGCAGGGAGTGCCCGCCCAGATCGAAGAACCCGTCGTCCCGGCCCACCTGGGGCACGCCCAGGATGGACGACCAGATCGCCGCGAGCTCCTCCTCGGTGGGAGTCTGCGCCGCCACGAATCCGGCGGCGGCGCTGTACTGGGGAGCGGGGAGCGCGCGGCGGTCGAGCTTGCCGTTGGCCGTCACCGGCAGCTCCGGCAGGGTCACGAACGCCGACGGGATCATGTACTCGGGGAGCCTCGCGCGGAGCCATGCGGCGAGCTCGGACTTTAAATCCGACGGATCGGTCGGATCCAGGACCACGTAGGCGACCAGGCGCTTGCCCCCCGGCTCGTCCTCGCGCGCCAGCACGACCGCCTCGCGCACTCCGGGATGGCGGGCGAGCGCGACCTCGATCTCGCCCAGCTCGATGCGGTAGCCCCGCACCTTGACCTGCTGGTCCAGCCGCCCCAGGAACTCCAGGTTGCCGTCGGCGAAGGTCCGGGCGCGGTCGCCGGTGCGGTAGAGGCGGGCTCCCGGCATGACCGAGAACGGGTCCGGTAGGAAAGCCTGCGCGGTCAGCTCCGGCCGCCGCGCATAACCCGAGCACAGGCAGTCGCCGCCGATGTAGAGGTCGCCCGGCACGCCGATCGGACACGGCGCCAGCCCCGCGTCCAGCACGTGATAGCGGGCGTTCGCCATCGGCCGGCCGTAGGGGATGCTCGGCCAGTCGGGATCGACCACGCCCACCGGGAACCAGTTGGACCACACCGTCGCCTCGGTGGCGCCGCCGAGCGCCATCACCCGCGCGCCGGGGAAGGACTGA
>DATFPH010000477.1:0-56423 GCA_035264905.1 Thermoanaerobaculia bacterium | reverse complement strand
ATGGAGACCAGGGCCAGCAGCGTGAGCCCGGCGCGGCTGCGGATGCCGTAGCGCCGCCGGTGCAGGGTATGGAGCAGGGCCGTGTAAAAGAAGATCAGCGCCGCGAGAGCCAGCCAGAGGGAGGTCCGGATGAGCCGGTCGTTGATTCCCGAGGGGAGATACCAGGCGTAGTAGGAAGCGTGCGTGCTGTCGAGCACGGCGGCGAAGAGGAGAGAGAGCGTCAGCGCCCATGGGAGCCAGCGCCGGGCGCGGAGCGGCTGGCCCCAGGTGAACGGGAGATGGAGCAGGAGGCTGGCGAGGCCGGCCAGCCCGCCATAGATCAGGATGCCGCGCAGCACCGGCACGGGCTGGAACGGCAGCGCCGGATTGAGGAAGAAGATCAGCCCGGCGAGCTGGGCGCCGGCGAGGGCTCCCGGCGCAAGCCCGCCGGCGAGGACGTAGAGCCAGCCGGGCCGGCGCCCGCGTCGCGCCGGCTGGGCGGAGCGGGCGTCATCCGCGGGCTCGAACATCCAGGTCAGATGATGAAGATTGGCCGGTCCAGCTCGTGGCGGAAGTGCCAGTTGTAGGTGTACCCCGGGAAATCCACTGGGACGGTGTAATCCACCGTCATGCGGATGCGGTCTCCGTTGCGCACCACCGTGACGTTTTCTTTGGTGAGCGGGATCCCGAGCTCGCCGGCGCGGAAGATGATCATCTTCTTCAGCTCCTCGGGCGGCTTGTTGGCGGACTGGAACTGCGCGACCTCGACCATGTAGTCGGCCAGCTCCGCGCTGTTCACCTTCACCGGGATCAGCTTCCAGGAAATCAGGACGGCGATGGCGAGAGCCAGCAACCAGAAGATGCACCCCAGATTGCCCTCACCGCGTTGGGCAGCTCTCTGTCGCATGACGACTCCTTGGCGCACTTCGGCGCAGCGGGTTGTTGTGCGCCTAGTCTACCGCACCACGCGGAAGGTGCGCTCCCATCGCGTCTTCGTAAAGAAAGTTGAGAGCATGCGGCCGATCTGGCGGAGCTTGCTGGTCACCCCCGGCCACTCGTACGGCTCGTCGCTGGCGTACGACCAGTAGATCATGAAGGCCCGGCCCTTCACGTTCTCCCGCGGGACCGGCCCCCAGAAGCGCGAGTCGTTCGAGTTGTCGCGGTTGTCCCCCATGCAGAAGTACTGCCCCTTGGGGACGACCTCCGGGCCGAACGTGTCGCGCGCGCCGCGCTGGAAGTAGTCGCGGCGCGACAGGATCTCGGGATCGGTGTGGAAGACATACCCCGAGTCGTCGACCTCCCGGCCGTTGATCGAGAGGACCTTCTCCTCGCTGACGATCGTGTCGCCCGGCAGGGCCATGCAGCGCTTGATGAAATCGCGCGTGGGGTCCTCGGGAAACTTGAACACCACGATATCGCCGCGCCGGATGTCGCGGACGGGCAGGATCTTCCGCTCGAGCTCGCTGGCGGTGGGGCCGTAGACGAACTTGTTGACCAGGATGTGATCGCCGATCAGCAGGTTCTGCTCCATCGACCCGGAGGGGATCTTGAACGCCTGGACGATCCAGGTGCGGGCGAACGTCGCGAAGACGACCGCGATGAGGAGCGCCTCCAGGTACTCCCGGGCGAGCGATTTCTCGGAATCCATCAGCGAGGGGCTCAGCGGATCAGGCGGAAGGTGCGCTCCCACCGGGTGTGGGTGAAGAAGCCTGCCGCCGTGCGGCCGAGCTGCCGGAGCTTGGAGCCGAGCCCGCGCCATTCGCCATCGTCCGTGGGCCCGCCGTTCGACCAGTAGATGAAGAGCGCCCGCCCCTTGACGAGGTGGCGGGGCAGCATCCCCCAGTAGCGTGAGTCGTTCGAGTTGTCGCGGTTGTCGCCCATGCAGAAGAAGTGGTCCGGGGGCACGGTCACGGGTCCGAAGTTGTCGCGCAGCCGCCCCTGGTCCGAGAAGGAGAGCTCCGAGAAGGTGATCGGGTCCTTGTGGACCGCGTAGCTCGCATCGTCGACCGCCTTGCCGTTGATGTAGAGCTGCTTGGCCTGGACGGTAATCGTGTCGCCCGGAACGCCGACGCAGCGCTTGACCAGGTCGAGGTTCGGGTTCTCGGGGGCGCGGAAGACGACGATGTCCCCCCGCTGGATGCCGCGCGACGGGAGGGCCTTTTCGAGCCCGGTGACGGCCGGTCCGTAGATGAACCGGTTGACGAACAGGTGATCCCCGACGAGGAGAGTGTCCTCCATCGAGCCGCTGGGGATGTAGAACGTTTGAAGGATGAAGATCTGGGTGAAGCGCAGAAAGATGATCGCGATGATGAACGCCTCAGCGTACTCGCGAAAGACGGAACGTTCCATGGCCGGCCTACTGTACCGGAAAGCCCTCCCCCGCAAAAGTCCAGGACATTGTCCTGGGTTCCTGACACACCCCTGAAAACCAATCCCGGCCGGGCTCCACGCGAGCTCCCCTCGGGCTCCGTGTCTCGGACGCCGGACACGGCCGCCGCGCCCGTGCGCCGGCCGAAACAGCTAAGTCATTACTGATCAGTGACTTGCGAAGACGGGCCAGGTTGGCCCGCCGTTTGATCTCTCCGGGGCTCGTCAACAACTGGAGAGGAGGTGGCGGCGCAGACAGACCCGACGGACAAGCAACCCACGGCAAGGGACCGGGCCCCGCGCGGGGCCCGGATTGATTCGAACCAACGCAAATCACTGAGATGAAAGGAAGAGAAACATGAATCGCACGCATCGCATCGCCGGACTCTGGATTTTCGCAGCCCTCCTCGTCACCTTCACCGCGCTCCCCGGCTTCGCCGCGGAGGGGAGGCGGGTAGTCAACATCAACTCGGCGAACGCCGAGCAGCTCGCGCTGCTGCCCCGGGTGGGGCCGAGCGTGGCGCAGAGGATTGTGGACTTCCGCAAGGAGAACGGCCCCTTCAAGTCGCCGGAAGACCTGATGCTGGTGCAGGGGATCGGCGAGAAGACGTACCAGCTCCTCAAGCCCTACCTGGCTGTCTCGGGGGAGACGACGCTCAAGGAGAAGGTCAAGGCGTCGCGGCCAGCCGGAGGCTCGGAGAAGCCGGAGCCGGAGAAGAAAAAGCCTGCCGAGACCAAGGGGGAAACGCGCTGAGCGCCGGGAGGCGGAGCGGCTGGTGCCCTGCGCCGCCGCTCCGCCCCTCGCGCTCGCGGGAGGGAGCCATGCCATGGACCGAGAAGGGTTTCAGTCTCGCGGAGCTCGTCGTGGTCTTGACCCTCGTCACCCTGATCGCAGCCGTCGGCGTGCCGCCGGCGCTGGAGCTGGCGAGCGGCCTGCGGTTGCATCTGGCGGCGCAGGAGCTGGGAGGGACGTTGCATCTCGCCCGCGCCGAGGCGGCGCGCCGCGGCTTCAATGTGGCGGTCAAGTTCCGTCCCGGGACGGCGGGTGGCACCACCTACACGCTGTATCGCGACGGCAATGGGAACGGCGTCCTCAACCGGGACATCGATGCCGGAGCAGACCCGGCGCTCAGCCTGCCGCGCCCGCTCCAGTATCTCGGCAGCCGCATGCACTTCGGCTTTCCACCCGGCCGCCGGGTGCGCGACCCCGGCTCGCCGCGGCAGTGGCTGGGGGTCCAGGACCCGATCCGCTTCAATAACTCGGACCTGGCCTCCTTCGGCCCCCTGGGTACCTCGACCCCAGGCTCCGTCTACCTCACGGACGGCAAAAGCCGGCTGATGGCCGTGCGGGTCACCGGCCGCACGGGGAGGATGCGGATCATCGTGTACGACTTCGAGGAGGAGGTGTGGCGCTGATTGACTGCTCCCAAGCCGTGCTGTAGTTTGGCTGGCATGCAGCCAGTTGTTGTCATGACCACCGTCGGGACCGAAGAGCAGGCGAATCTGATTGCGCGCGAGATCGTGGCGCGCCGCCAGGCCGCCTGTGTCAAC
Organism: Thermoanaerobaculia bacterium; assembly: GCA_035264905.1. Lineage (GTDB taxonomy): Bacteria > Acidobacteriota > Thermoanaerobaculia > Multivoradales > UBA5704 > UBA5704. The sequence continues at coordinate 52,526 of DATFPH010000477.1, read as the reverse complement.
ATCGTTCCCGGGATCCGCTCGATCTACCGTTGGAAGGGGAAGATCTGCAAGGACGGGGAGCTCCTGCTCATCGTCAAGACCTTGGAAGGGGAGCTGGAGGGGGTCACCGCGACGATTCGGGAGCTGCACAGCTACGAGTTGCCGGAGATCCTCTCCTTCCACGTGGACCACGGCGAGGAGAGGTTCCTGGGCTGGATCGCTGGCAGCGTCGACAAGGAGGCGGAGTTCTCGGACGAAGAGGACGACGATCTCGTCGAGTACGCTGAATCTGACACCGACACCGACACCGACTTCTAGAGAGGGGCACCGAGCCGCGCCCCTCTCCACCTCCGCTTCAGACTGCCGCCAGCGCCTGATCCAGATCTTCGAGCAGATCGTCCACGTCCTCGATCCCCACCGAGATCCGCACCATCCCCTCGGTCAGCCCGAGAGCGGCGCGCCGCTCCGCCGGCACCGACGCGTGCGTCATCGAAGCCGGGTGGGAGATCAGCGTCTCGACTCCGCCGAGGCTCTCGGCGAACGCCATCAGCCGCACACGGTCGAGCATGGCCTTGGCCGCCGCGAAGCTCCCCATCTCCAGCGAGATCATCGCGCCGAAGCCAGAGGCCTGCCGCTTCTGGATCTCGTGCCCGGGATGGTCGGGCAGGCCCGGCCAGAGCACCCGTGGCACCTTCGGGTGCTTCACCAGGTAGTCCACGATCACCCGGGCGTTCTTTTCGTGCCGCTCCATGCGGATCGGCAGGGTCTTGATGCCCCGCATGGTGAGGAAGGAATCGAAGGGCGAGAGGATCGCCCCTTCCGACTTCTGCACGAAATAGAAGTGCTCGCCGTGCTCGGCGCTCGCCGGGATCAGCACGCCGCCGATCGAGTCGCTGTGCCCGTTGAGGTATTTGGTGGTGGAGTGGAGCACGAAGTCGGCGCCCAGCTCGAGCGGACGCTGCAGGTAGGGGCTGAGAAAGGTATTGTCCACCGCCACCAGGGCGCCGCGGTCGTGGGCGAGACGGGCGATGACCGCGATGTCGCAGATGTCCATCACCGGGTTCGTGGGGGTTTCCAGATAGACCATCTTCGTCTCGGGGCGCATCGCCGCCTCGACTTTCGCGAGGTCGGTCGTGTCGACCCAGGTGAAGGTGAGACCGTAGGGCTCCAGCAGACGGGTGAAGAAGCGGTAGGTGCCGCCGTAGACGTTGCGCGAGACCACGGCGTGGTCGCCGCTCTTGAGCAGGGTCATGAGGCAGGCGATCGCCGACATGCCGGACGCGAAGGCATGGCCCGTGGCGCCCCCCTCGAGCGAGGCGACGTTCGCCTCCAGGGCGAAGCGCGTTGGGTTCTGCACGCGGGCATACTCGAACTCCGCCGGCTCGCCCAGGGCGTGCTGGACGTACGTGGAGGTCTGGAAGATGGGAACCGCCACGGCGCCGGTGCGGGATTCGGGGGGCTGGCCGGCGTGGATGGCGCGGGTCGCGAAACCGAGCTTCGAGGGATCACCTTTCACTGGGAAATCCTCATCAGGTCGAAAGTTGTCTGTGGAGGCAGGGATCAACTGCCGCCGGGATTGTATCAGCGGGGCGCGCTAAGATACGGCTCCCATGAGCGCCACTCCCGAAACCGCCGCCCCGTTCTCCCCGATCCGCTGGGAGGAGGACCACCTGAGACTTCTGGATCAGACGCGCCTGCCCGAGACCGAGGCCTGGCTCGACTGCGAGGAGCCGGAGCAGGTTGCCGATGCCATCCGGCGCCTGGCTGTACGGGGCGCGCCGGCGATCGGCGTCGCCGCCGGCTATGGCCTGGTTCTCGGTGTACGGACGGCCCGCGAGGGCCAGGACCTCGCCGCCCGCTTCGCCGAGGTCTCCGAGCTCCTCCGGAAGACCCGGCCGACGGCGGTCAACCTGCAATGGGCGCTGGAGCGCGGGCGCGAGGTGTTCGAGCGGAGCGCCGCTGGCGGCCGGGAGGAGGCGGCGCGGGCTCTCCTCGCCTGGGCCGACGCCCTGCATGCCGAGGACATCCGGGTCAACCGGAAGATGGGCGAGCACGGAGCCGCCCTGTTCGCGCCGGGGTCGCGGGTGCTGACCCACTGCAACGCCGGAGCGCTCGCCACCGCCGGCTATGGCACGGCGCTCGGGGTGATCCAGTCCGCATGGGCGGGGGGCAAGGTCGGGATGGTCTGGGTCGATGAGACGCGGCCGCTGCTCCAAGGCGCGCGGCTCACTGCCTGGGAGCTCAAGCAGCTCGGCATCCCCTTCCGGCTGGTGACCGATTCGAGCGCCGGGCCGCTCATGGCGCGAGGGATGGTCGATCGAATCGTGGTGGGAGCGGACCGCATCGCGGCGAACGGCGACACGGCGAACAAGATCGGCACCTACACGGTCGCGGTGCTGGCGCACCGGCACGGCGTCCCGTTCTACGTGGCGGCCCCGCTGTCGACAATCGACCGGGCCACGCCGGACGGCGCGGCGATCCCGATCGAGGAGCGGCAGGCCGGCGAGGTGACCGATGTCTTCGGCCGGAGGATCGCGCCGGAGGGGACGGAGGCGCTCAACTACGCCTTCGACGTCACGCCGAACGACCTGATCACCGCGATCATCACCGAGGCGGGCGTGCTGAAGCCGCCGTACGCGGAGAGCATTGCCGCGGCATTCGCACGACAGAGCTGAAGAGGGATTCGGATTGTCCTTTGGCGAAGGATGGATGGTGGTGGAGGTGGTGGGAGTCGAACCCACGTCCGAGAAACGCGTCCGAGAGCTTCTACGTGCGTAGCCCTCTATTTTTGTCTCGCCGCCCGCGCTTTGGAAGAAGGCAACCAACGCGAGCAGCCAGCCCAGTCCAAGCCAGGTGCGGTACCGGGCGTCCCGCACCCTTTGATCTACTTTAAGTGGCATCCCATCAGAGCGCCGCAGATCAGGGCACTCTGGGGGACGTCACGGCCGTTTTTTAGGCCGCGAGAGCGAAGTTATCGTTCGCAGTTGTGTTTTTTCCGTTTTAACGAGCAGAAACTCGACACGCGACCCACGTTCCGCTTTGTTCCCCGTCGAAACCGGTACACCCCCGAGTTGCCAAAGAACCACTGACCGACACCAGTATAAACGCTTTTAGGTTCCGGAGCATTCCGTTTCAGCGCGCCGGTGGAGCGCCGCCGGCCTCGGCGGCCACGGCGGCGAGGAACTCGTCGGGTCCGCTGGCGCGCAGGCGGGAGACCACCAGGAACCAGCCGCCGATGGCGAGGATTGCGCCGAACGGAGCGACGGGCAGCATCTGCGGGTAGAACGGCCAGACGATGCTGAGCAGGCCGCCGGCCGCGGCGATCAGCAGGAATGCCACCGAGGAGGTCTGGATGTAGTGGGCGGACTCCTCGGCCCGGAAGACCACCCGTGAGCCCTCGGGGATCGCCTCCACGGAGAGCGGCCCTGACACAAGGCCCCGCCGCAGTCCGGCAACGAACGGCAGGTACAGCCGCCCGCCGCCGTCCCCCTCCCGCTCGAAATCCGCCCCCCAGGCCTCCGCCGCCCGCGCCACTGCGGCCATCACCAGGTCCGGCGGCTCCCCGAGCTCGATATCGTGCTCCCGGATCTCCTGCGCCATGCGCTAGGCGGCCTTCTCGACCAGAACCTCGTCGAAGAATGCCTCCACAGTCGTGAGGAAGCTTTCGACGTCGGGGATCTGGTTGATGTCCTGGCGCAGACGGCGGCCGTTGGGCAGCCCATGGGTGTACCAGCCGGTGAACTTGCGGAGCTTGTGGAGCGCGTAGGTGGAGGGCTCGCGCTCGGCGACCATCCGGAAGTGGCCGAGGACCAGCTCACGCCGCTCTTCCAAGGTGGGCTCGGTCACGCCGCTGCCCAATGGTCCTCCCATGCGCGCAGCGATCTGCCGGAAGATCCACGGATTGCGGGTCGCTCCGCGGCCGACCATGACGCCGTCGCAGCCGGTCTCGGCGAGGAGGCGCAGGGCATCCTCGGGCTCGCGCACGTCGCCGTTGCCGATCACCGGAATGGACAGCGCCTCCTTGAGCCGCGCGAGGTGGTGCCACGAGCTATCAGCCTGGCCGGAGAACATTTCGCGGGCAGTGCGCGCGTGCATAGCGACCGCCTGGACGCCGTTCGCCTCGCAGATCCTCCCCAGCTCCAGATAGTTGCGCCGGCCGTCGTCGAGGCCGAGGCGGAACTTCACGGTGAGCGGGATGGAGATGGCGTCCCGCACGGTGCGGATGATCGTCTCGGCGAGCTTCGGGTCGCCCATCAGCGCGGCGCCGGCGCACCCCTTGAGGACTTTGTTCGCCGGGCATCCCATGTTGATGTCGCAGATGTCGGCGCCTAATTCCTGGACGAGGACGGCGGCCTCGCGCATGGCGACCGGGTCGGAGCCGTAGATCTGGATGGCGAGCGGGCGCTCCTCGGGGCTGAAGTACATCAGCTCGCGGGTCTTCTTGTTCCCGTTGACGATGGCCTTGGAGGAGATGAACTCCATGGACACGACGCCGACGCCGCCGATCCGCCGGACGATCAGACGGAAGTCGCGATCGGTCACCCCGGCCATCGGGGCAAGCCAGAGAGGAGGATCGACGCGGATGTTCCCGACCTGCACCATACGGCGCATTGTAACGCGGAGAGCTGGCGGGACCTTCCCGGGTCCTCCCCGCCGAGCCCCGTCTAGCCCGTTCGGCGCCGCGCCGCCCGGCCGATGAGGGTCGCCAGGACGGCCGCGATGGCGGCCCATTGGAGACCGCCGGCGAGGAGGCTCCAGAAGAGCAGCCAGCCGCCGTCGAGCTGCATGAAGCCGAGCGAGGCGGGGAAGTCGAGCCAGGCGATGACGTTGCCGCGCCCGAAAAATCCCCAGGTCTTCCAGATCCAGAGAGAGGTCACGGTATGGAGGAGGAAGCCGATCACCGCGGCTTCGGCGGCGGCGCGCCGGGTGGACCTCATTCGGTGTCTCCAGGGGAATCCGCGGCCAGCCGGAAACCGTAATCGCTGTAGCGCAGCCCCGGGGCGATCGCCGAGCGGGCGGCGCAGCGGCTGGCCTTCACGTCGTGCCGCCACGAGCCGCCGCGCGAAGCGCGCCGGGTGCCCTGGCCGGGTCCGCGCGGGTCCTCCTCCGGAGAAACTTCGTAGTAGTGCGCGTCGTACCAGTCCAGGCACCACTCGTGGACGTTCTCGCCGAGACCCAGGAACCCCCAAGGATGAAGCGACGGATAGGCATCGACCGGCTCCGGACCCGTCCGCCAGCGCCGGGCATAGTCGGGCAGCGATTCGGGCGGCTCGTCCCCCCAGGGCCAGACGACCTCGCGGCCGGCCTTGGCGGCGTGCTCCCATTCCGCCTCCGTGGGGAGGCGGACGGCGAATCTGAGCCGTTCGCTCAGCCAGGCGCAGAAGGCCTGGACGTCGTCCCAGGAGGGGCCCACCGCCGGCAGGCGCGGGTCGGTGAACGCCGGCTCGTCCCAGAACGGCGGCGCCGGATGGTGCGTGGCGTCGAGGAAGCGCTGGTAGTCCTCGCGCGTCACCTGGGTGCGGGCGAGCCGGAACGGCCGCACGCGCACCCGGTGGCGGGGGTTCTCGTTCTCCCGCGGACCGCCGCCCATCCAGAAGCTTCCACCTGGGACCGTGATCCACTCCATGACCGCAAGCATATCTATATGATCGCGCCCATGACGTGGTTCAAGGAGTGGTTCGGCGAAGTGTACCTGGAGCTGTACTCGCACCGCGACGCGTCGGAGGCCGAGGCCCATGTCGATTTCGTCGAGCGCTGCCTCGGCGGCCCCCGGCCGCGCGCCGTCCTCGACCTCGCCTGCGGAGCGGGACGCCACACCCTCGCTCTGCGCCGCCGCGGATACCGGGCGCTCGGCGTCGACCTGTCGCTGACCCTCCTCGCCCATATGTGCGGACCGAAGGTGGCCGGCGACATGCGCCGCCTGCCGTTCGCCGACGAGAGCTTCGACTGGGTGCTCAACTTCTTCACCTCGTTCGGCTACTTCGCGACCGAGCGGGAGAACTTCCGCGTTCTCGAAGAGATCGTGCGCGTCCTCGCCCCGGGCGGTCGGTTCCTCATCGACATCATGAGCCCTGGGCCGATGCTTGCGGAGCTGAAGCCCCGCGAGGTCCAGGATCTGGAGGACGGGCGCCGCGTCGAGATCGACCGCTGGTTCGACGCCGACAAGAAGCGGGTCAACAAGCGAATTGCCGTCGCCGATCCCGGCCACCCCCAGCGCATGTTTCTCGAGAGCGTGCGTGTTTATCAGCCTGACGAGGTGGTCATCGGCCTGCGCTGGGCCGGCCTCGAGGTCGACCACCTCTTCGGGAACTTCCATGGAGACTCTTACGAGCGTGACAGCGAACGCCTTATCCTCGTCGGCTCCAAGCCGGCCTGAAACGCTGCGGGTCGATCTGGCGGCCAACGGGCTGCTCCCCTCGCTGCCGGCCGCCTTCCTGGCCGGTCGCGATCAAGATCTGCTCGCGCCGCTGCGGTTCGTCGCCCGCGATACGCGGCCGTCCGGCCCCGCCCGCGCCGGAGACCGCCGCGAGCTCGCCGCGGAGCTGGCGGTGGCCAACCGCAGCTACGGACATCCGGAGGCCGACGCGCTCGCCCGCAAGCTGGCGGATCCGGCGACCCGGGTGGTGGTGACCGGGCAGCAGCCCGGCCTCCTCGGCGGACCTCTGTATTCAGTGGCCAAGGCCGTGGCCGCGGCGCGCTGGGCCGCGGAGCTGGAGACCGCGGGCGAGCCGGCGGTCTCTGTGTTCTGGATCGCCACGGAGGACCACGACTGGGCCGAGGTCTCGGCAGCGGTCGTGCCCACGCCGGACGGCCCCCGCACGTTCGATCTCGGTCCCGATCTGGAGCCCCTGGCGCCCGCCGGCATGCGCGCCCTGGGTCCCCTGGTCGCGGAGGTGCTGCGCGAGCTCTCCGCGGCGATGCCCGGCGAGCGCTACGGCGAATGGATCGAGCAGGTGGGCCGCTGGTACCGTCCCGACGCGCGCTTCGGCGAAGCCTTCGCCCGTCTGATGGCCGCCCTGCTGGGACCCCGATGTCCTCTCCTCCTCGACGCCATGCACCCGGCGCTCAAGGCGGCGCAGCGCCCCTGGCTGCGGCGCGTCGTCGAGCGGCGGATGGCGATCGAGGAGGCTCTCGAACGGCAGGACGCCGAAGTCGAGCGCCGCGGCCACTCCCTCCAGGTGAGCCCGCAGCGCGGCGCCAGCCCCCTCTTCCTCCTTTCCCGCGGCGAGCGGCGGCGCATCGAGTGGCGCGGCGCCGGCGAGTGGACCCTGCGCGGCCGCGAGGACAGCGGCGGCAGCGTCGATGAGCTGTTGCGGATCGTCGACGAGAATCCCGGCGTGGTGTCGCCCGGCGTCCTTGCCCGCGGGGCCATCCAGGATGCCGTGCTCGGCACCTTCCTCCAGGTCCTCGGCCCAGGCGAGCTCTCCTACATGGCGCAGGTCTCCGCGGTCTATCCGGTTCTGGAGGTCGAGGCCCCCTGGGTGGCGCTGCGCCCGCAGAGCCTCGTCCTCGAAGGGCATCAGATCGAGAAGCTGGAAGAGCTGGGGATCGGGCTCGCCGATCTGCTGGGGAGCCGGCAGCGGCTCGACCGCGCCCTGGCCGCGGGAGGCGACGGCGACTTCGTGGCTCCGATCCGCGCCCGCGTCGAAGCGGCCCTGGGCGAGCTCCGCGGCTCCGCGCTGGCCGCCGATCCGAACCTGGAGCGGCCGTACGAGAAGACGTGCGAGCAGATTCTCCGGGCGCTGGACACATTCGGCGAGAAGGCGATCGCCGCGGCGGCGCGGCGCAACGAGGTGCGCGCCCGGCGGGCCGACCAGCTCCGCGAAACGTGCCTCCCGCTGGGGCGGCTCCAGGAGCGGGTTGTCGCCGCGGCGCACTTCCAGGGCAAGTACGGGGAGCGGTTCGCCGAGAGCTTCTGGGAGCAGATGGGGCTGGACCCCGCCGTCCTTCAAGTGGTCTCTCCGGCGCGCAAGGAGGGGTGGTCATGACGCTAGACGTCCTCGCGATCGGCTCGCATCCGGACGACGTGGAGCTGGGGTGCGGCGGCACGCTGGCGCTCCTGGCCGGCCAGGGACGGAAGGTCGGCATCCTCCACCTGACCCGCGGCGAGCGCGGCACGCGCGGCACGCCCGAGCAGCGGGAGAAGGAGGCGGAGCGCGCGGCCGCGGCGCTCGGCGCGGCGGATCTCGCCTTCCTCGACTGCGGCGACGGCACCCTGCGCGCCGGCGAGGCCGAGGAGGACGCGCTCATCGAGGTCCTCCGCCGCTGGCGCCCCGAGGTCGTCCTCGGACCGACGCCGCACGACCGCCATCCGGACCACGAGCGGGCCCACCGGCTGGTGGCCGCCTCCTGCTTCTACGCGGGGCTGGCGAACCGGGGGCCCGGCGGGCCGCCGCACCGGCCGGCCGCGGTCTTCTCCTACATGCAGCACGACCCGTTCGAGCCGACCTTCATCGTGGACGTGACCTCCGTCTGGGAGCGGAAGATGGAATCCCTCGCCGCCTACCGCACCCAGCTCTTTCAGCCCGGGGAGACGGACAAGGAGGAGGCCAAGCAGGAGGACGACCAGCCGATGACCAAAGTGGCGAGCCGGGAGTTCCGCCTGGCGGTTGAGGGGCGGGCCCGCCACTTCGGCCTGATGATCGGTGCCGAGATGGGCGAGGTCTTCTGGAGCCGGCTCCCGCTGGCCGTCGGAGACCTCTTTTCAATTCTTCCGGGAGGTCTGCGGTGAGGATCGGGATCAGCTGCTATCCGACCTACGGCGGATCGGGGATCGTGGCGACCGAGCTGGCCATGGCGCTGGCCGAGGGCGGCGACGAGGTGCACGTCATCAGCTACGCGCTGCCGTCGCGCCTCACGCTGTTCAATCCGCGGATCTACTTCCACGAGGTGGTGACGCCGAGCTATCCCCTGTTCGACCAGTACCCGCCCTACTCGCTCGCCCTGACGACCAAAATGGTCGAGGTGGCCCGCCACCAGCATCTGGACGTGCTGCACGTGCACTATGCGATCCCGAACGCGGTGGCGGCGGTGGTCGCCCGGCAGATCGTGGCGCCGCAGCCGCTCCAGATCGTGACCACCCTCCATGGCACGGACGTGACCCTGGTGGGGGTCGACCCGAACTATCTGGAGACGACGCGCTGGGGGATCACGCAGAGCGACGCGGTCTCCGTGGTCTCCGAGTCGCTGCGCCGGCAGACGGTCGAGCAGCTCGGAATCGAGCGGGACATCGAGGTGATCCCCAACTTCATCGATCCGGCGCGCTACGAGCAGGCGAAGAACGGTCCGGGGGCGCGGCGCTGGGCCGAGCCCGGCGAGCGGCTGCTGGTCCACATCTCGAACTTCCGGCCGGTCAAGCGCGTCCTCGACGTGGTCGAGACCTTCCGCCGGGTCTACCGCCGCATCCCCTCGACCCGCCTCCTCATGGTGGGCGACGGCCCGGAGCGCGGCCGGGTGGAGCAGCACTGCCGGGAGAACGGCCTCTGCCATGCCATCACCTTCGTCGGCAGCCTGCCGCTCATCGAGGAGGTGCTGGTGGGGGCGGACCTCTTCCTGCTCCCGTCGGAGTCGGAGTCGTTCGGTCTGGCCGCGCTGGAGGCGATGTCCTGCGAGGTGCCGGTGATCGCCACGAACGCCGGCGGCGTGCCCGAGGTCGTGGAGGACGGCCGGTGCGGCTTCCTCTGCCCGGTGGGCGACGTCGACGGCATGGCCGAGGGAGCGCTGCGCCTGCTCGGCGACGAGCCGATGCGGCGCGCTTTCGGGGAGGCGGGACGCCGCCGGGCCGTGGAAGTGTTCAGCCAGGATGCCGTCGTGGCGCGGTATCGCGGGCTCTACGAGCGGGTCAGCGGGCGCGCGTGAATGCCGTCGTACCCGAGCCCCGCCGGCGAGGCCCGCGCCGAGATCCGCGAGAAGGGGTCGCGGTTCCTCGCCATCCTCGGTCCTGCCGCGGGCGAGGAGGCGGCCAAGGCGTGGCTCGCCGCGCTGGAGCGCGAGCTTCCGGACGCGACCCATCATTGCTGGGCCTGGCGGCTCGGCGATCCGCCGCGCGAGCGCAGCTCGGACGCCGGCGAGCCGGCGGGCACGGCGGGCGTGCCGATGCTCCAGGTGCTGCGCGGCGCTCCCGGGCTGCCCGTCGCGCTGCGCGTGCCCACGGCCCGGCTCGCGCTGCGCCTTCCTTATGAGAGGGTCGGCGCGGTGAAGCGCCTGGTCCATCCGCCCGCGGTCGAGCTGGAGACCGAGGAGTATGGCGAGGAGGCGCGCCTGGTCCTCGTCGTGCACAAGGAGCGGGTGGCCGCGTTGCGGGCATCACTGGCGGATCTCGGGATCCGCCACGTCCTTTTCGTTGAGACGCAGGCGACCGTTGTGTACACTGCCCAACAGGACAAAGGAGATATCTGATGAGCGAACCCGGCGTTCCGCCTCCACCGCCCTACAATCCTCCGCCGCCACCGCCTCCGTCCGGCGCGGCCCCCACGGTCAGCCCGAACCGGACCCTGATGATCGTTCTCTCCTATCTCTGGATCCTCTTCCTCGTCCCCCTCCTCGTCGAAAAGGACGATCCCGAGGTGCAGTGGCACGCGAAGCATGGCCTGGTGATCTTCCTCGCCGAGATCATCCTGCAAGCGGTCCTCTGGGTGGTCTCGATGGTCCTCAACAACATCTGGGGCGGCTTCGGCTGCGGCCTGGGCCTCCTCGGCACGTTTGTCTGGCTCGGGTTCCTGGCCCTGCGGATCGCCGCCATCATGAAGGGCGTCAACGGCCAGCGCCTGATCATTCCGGGGATCTCCGAGTACGTGAAGCGGTTTTAGGTGACGCATGGGGAGGCGGTCCAGCTTCGGCCTCTGGGTCCTGGCCGGGCTCCTGGCCGCCGGGGGCTTCCTCCTCTTCCGCGTCTGGGTGCCGGCGCCGGGCAGTCAGAACACCGTCTGCCTGATGCGCCGGCTCTCCGGCCTTCCCTGCCCCGGGTGCGGCATGACCCGCGCGTTCGCCCATCTGGCGAAAGGCGAATGGGCCGCCGCGGCCTCGGACCACCTCCTGGCGTTCGGGATCGCGGCGGAGCTCGGGGGCGCCTGGCTGCTCTGGGGCGCGGCCCTGGTCCGCCGCCGGCCGGTCCGCATGCCGGCCGGATTCGAGCGGCTGGTGGTGGCGCATCTGGCCGTGCTGGTCGCCTTCTGGCTCGGCCGGGTGTCGACGGGGACGCTCCCCTGGTGAGGCGGCACCGGCGCTGGATCGCCGCGGGGATCGTCCTCGCTCTCCTCGCCGTGGACTTCGTCCTCCCCCCGGAGCGCCAACTCAGCGCCCGGCTCCTCCTCGGCGCGATCGATCTCTATCAGGCGACGCTCTCGCCCGTCCTCGGCAAGGCCGGCGTCCGCTGCCGGTTCCAGCCGACCTGCAGCCACTACGGCGAGATGGCGATCCGCAAGTACGGGACGTACGTGGGGAGCTTGAAGACGGCTTGGCGGATCGCGCGCTGCGGCCCCTGGACCCCGGCGGGGACGGTGGATCTTCCCTAATTTGACCCCAGGTTGACAAACCGGGGCGAGATTGCCCATGCTCGGAGACGGAGGGAGTGCGTGGACACGGAGCGGATCAACTATCCCAAAATCATCCAGGATGCGTTGCGCGGCGTGGTGCGGCGGGTGCTCGAGCAGGTCGCAGAGCACGGCCTGCCGGGCGAGCACCACTTCCTGATCGCGTTCCGGACCGAGGACCCAGGGGTTCGGGTGCCGCAGTTCCTCCGCGACCTGTATCCGGACGAGATCAAGATCATGCTCCAGCACCAGTTCTGGGACCTGGTGGTCGACGAGGAGGCGTTTTCGGTGACGCTGAGCTTCAACGCGGCGCGCCAATCGCTGTTCGTCCCGTTCTCCGCGGTCACCGCGTTCGTCGATCCTTCGGTGGAGCTCATGCTCCGCTTCGAATCTCCCGGGCAGGCGCCCGCCCGCCCGGTCCCCGTCCCCGATCCCGAGGTCGAGGCCCAGCTCTCCGAGGAGGGGGAGGGGGCCCTGGCGCATTCCGCGGAGGTTCTCCGCTTCGATCCCTCCCGCCGCAAGTAATCCGCCGCCGGGCGTCCTGCCGGCGGGACGCCCGCGTCCTCGCGCAGCTAATTTTTGCGTCCTTCTCCCACGTCCGGCCCTCGTTCCGGGGATGGCATCACCTTTGCTGTTTCTAGAAGGGGAAGGAGCTTTACCATGCGCACGTTCACAGCGAAATTTCCCAGCGCCCTGACAGCGCTGCTTTGCGCTTCCGCGCTGTTCGCCTTTGCCTGCAACCGCGACACTGAGGAGCCGCGGACCGCGGACCTCGAGCCCTCCGCCACCGTGCAGGAGACCGTCCCGGCCCAGCCGGAAGCCTCGCCCGCACCGGAGCCCGCACCGGAGGAGATCCTGCCGCCCGCCGACGCCGAGGTCCAGGAGGATCGCTCGGTAGAGGCCCGCGACCAGGTGGCCGCGGCGGAGCGCGACGACCTGGATGCCCATGAGCGCGAGCTCGACCGGCGCGAGGCCGAGCTCGAAGCGCGCGCCCGGCGCGTGCGCGACCTCCAGCGCCGCGAGCGCGAGCTGAGCACCGCCGAGCGCGAGATCGAGCGGCGGGAGACCACCGCCCGGGAGCGTCCCGCGCCCGCACCGGCGCCCGCCCGCGAAGAGCCGGCGGAGGAGGTGGCGGAGCCTCGCGAGACGGCGCCGGCTCCCCAGCCTCAGGAAGATTCCCGCGAAGAGCCTCGTGAGGAGGTGCGTGCCGAGGCGTCCCGGCCGGAGCCGGTCACCGTCGAGAGCGGCACCGTCTTCTCGGTCGAGATGCTCGAGCGGCTGTCCAGCGCGACCAGCCGGCCGGGCGAGATCTTCCGGGCGCGGATCACCGGCGACGTCCGGCAGGATGGCCGCGTGGTCATCCCGGCAGGCTCCGAGGTGGTGGGCGAGGTGACCGAGGCCGTGCCGCTCCGCAAGGTGGGCGGCCGGGCGAAGCTCGCCGTGCGCTTCTCGGACCTGATCCTCCCCACGGGCTCCTCGGTCCCGATCGACGCCTCGTTCGTCGGGCAGGGGAAGAGCGAGACCGGCCGTGACGCGGCCACGATCGGCGGCGCGGCGGCCGGCGGCGCCATCCTCGGGCGCGTCCTCAACAAGGGGGACCGCTCGAAGGGGGCCGTGATCGGCGCGATCCTCGGCGCTGTGGTTGGCACCGCGGTCGCCTCGCGCACCCCCGGCGAGGAGGTCATCATCGACGAGGGCGCGGTGGTCGACCTGAAGCTCGATAATCCGGTGGAGATCCGGCCGCGGCGCTAAGGCACAGCGAAGGCACCTCCCTCGAATTCTTTTCGCGCTCGCGTTGTTTCCACGCTCATGAGCGTGAGCGAGCCCGTTTCCTCTCTCCCCCGCCGCCCGGCCCGCGCCGGCCTTTATGGGGGTCTCGTCTCTTCCAAGCAGCGCACCCCGGCGCGCGAGCCCGGGGAAGCCCCGGGGGCGCCGCCGAAGAAGCCCCTCGCCCTGCGCATCGTCCTGGGCGACGCCGCCGACTTGGTGCGCGCCCACCGCTTGCGTCTCCTGCTGGGGCTCGGTTTGATGACGATCAACCGGCTGAGCGGGCTCGTCCTGCCCGGGACCACCAAATACCTGCTCGACGACGTCATCGGCAAGGGCAACCGCGAGATGTTGACCCTGCTCATCTTCGCCGCCGGCGCCGCGACCATCCTCCAGGCGCTCACCGGCTTCGCCCTGTCGCAGGTCCTGGGCAAAGCCGCCCAGCGCTCCATCACCGAAATGCGCCGCACCGTGCAGCGGCACGTCGGGCGCCTGCCGGTCCGCTACTTCGAGCAGACCAAATCGGGCGCCCTCCTGTCGCGCGTCATGAACGACGCCGAGGGGCTGCGCAACCTGGTGGGCAACGGACTCGTCGAGGTGGTCGGTGGCATGGTGACGGCGGTCTTCGCTTTGGGCTACCTCTTCTACCTGAACGTGAAGCTCACAGTGATCGCCTTGAGCGTCCTCTTGCTTTTCGGCTTCATCATGCAGCGCGCCTTCAAGACCCTGCGGCCGCTCTTCCGCGAACGTTCGCGGATCAACGCCGACCTCTCGGGCCGGCTGACCGAATCGTTCTCGGGGGTCCGCGTGGTCAAGGCCTACGGGGCGGAGCGGCGCGAGGCTCTGGTCTTCGCCAAGGGGGCGCACCGGCTCTTCCGCAATGTCGCCAGGACGATCACCAGCTTCTCGGCGATCGGCTCCGCGTCGACCCTCCTGCTCGGCGTGATCGGCGTGGCCATGATGGCGGTCGGCGCCAACGAGGTGCTGTCGGGCCGGATGACTGTGGGCTCGTTCTTCTCCTTCACTCTCTTCCTCGGCCTCCTGGTCGGCCCGGTGGTGCAGGTGGTCAACATCGGCAGCCAGATCACCGAGGCGTTCGCCGGCCTGGAGCGCATCCGGGAGATCCGCAGCGAGATCGCGGAGGACGCGGACGAGGTCTCCCGGCGCCGCCTGGAGCGGATCGACGGGCGCGTCGAGCTGCGCGACGTCTGGTTCGAGTACCAGCAGGATGCGCCGGTGCTGCGCGGCGTCTCGTTCGTGGCCGAGCCGGGGACGTCGACGGCGCTGGTCGGCCCCTCGGGCTCGGGCAAGAGCACGCTGATCGGCCTGATCGCCGCCTTCCACCGTCCGACCGCGGGTAGCGTCCTGGTGGACGGGCAGGATCTCTCCGGCGTCAAGCTCCACGACTACCGCTCGCACCTCGGGGTGGTCTTCCAGGACAACTTCCTGTTCGACGGCACGGTCTACGAGAACATCGCCTACGCGCGCCCCTACGCGTCGGACGAGGAAGTGCTGGAGGCCGCCCGCATCGCCCGCTGCGACGACTTCGTGCAGCGGCTGCCCGACGGCTACGAGACGATCGTCGGCGAGCGCGGGGTCAAGCTCTCGGGCGGCGAGCGCCAGCGGGTGGCCATCGCCCGCGCCATCCTGGCCGATCCGCGCATCCTGATCCTCGACGAGGCGACCTCGTCGCTCGACAGCGAAAGCGAGGCGTTGATCCAGGAGGGACTGACCGAGCTGATGAAGGGGCGGACCACGTTCGTCATCGCCCACCGCCTGTCGACCATCCGGAGGGCGGACACCATCCTGGTCCTGGAGCAGGGGCAGGTCGTGGAGCGGGGGCGGCACGAGGAGCTGCTCGCCCTCGGCGGCCGCTATCACGCCCTCTACACCCGGCAGTACAACCTGGAGTCGAACCTCTTCCGCAACCCCGGCGAGAGCGAGCCCGAGGAGGAGCCGGAAGAGAAGCCGAAGGCCGCCGCGGACGCGGAGGTGGCCGGCGGGCGGGCCGGGAGGTTGCCGCTGCTGCCCGTGGGCTAGTTCACCAGCCGGTCGAACCCCCGCCGCCGCTGCATCAGCTTCGGCTGGTTGGGCGTGCCGAAGAACCCTTCGTGGCCCGAGGGGTCCGTGGCGACCAGATAGATCTCCACCGTGCCGTTGCGATGGAAGTCGGGCGGAAACTCCGCGGTGTAGCCCAAGGTGGACTTCTCCAGGCGCATCTCGCGCATCCGGCCCCCCTCCGGCCGTGCCATCAGCTTGACGCTCTGCACCACGTAGTCGTCCGTCACCCGGAAGCTCAGCTCGACGACCTGCCCGCGGTCGTAGTCGAGGAAGAAGCCGTCCCGGAGGGCGATCTGGGGCGGCTGCTGATCGAGGACGGCGAGCTGATCCTCCAGCTGCTTGCGGAGGCCGGCGATCTGCGCCGCCAGGTGCGGGACCGGCTCGATTCCTGCGAGCATCTGCAGCCCCTCGTCCGGCTTCTTCCGGCGCAGCGCGGCGGACAGCACCTCCAGGAGCGCCTCCTGCTCGGCCGTGCGCTGGCGCGCCTGCAGGTAGAGCTTGGACCTCTCGCGCGCCACCTCGCGCTGCGGCCAGTTGCGCTGCACCGAGTCGAGCCGGGCCAGCGCGTCCTCGTACTTGCCCTCGCGCGCCAGCTCCTCCGCCTGCGCCTCCAGCGTGGAGGCCGCCCGCTCGCGGATCCCCTGGGGATCGCTGACTCCCGGGAAATCCTTCTCCAGGGTGGCGAACCGCTCGAGCACCTCGGTGTCGGACTTGCGGGCGGCCGCCTCTTCGATCGCGGCGTAAAGGTCGAGGAGGCCGCGGCCGCGCATCAGCTCGGCTTGCAGCTCCTCGGGCAGCGCCTCCCCCTGCGTCTCCGCGGACCAGACGGCGAAGCGGACCCGGCCCAGGTCTCCCCGCTTCAGCCCTTGATCGAGGATCGTCGGGAGGCGGTCGGCGCCGATCCGGGCGAGCGACTCCTGGGTGGCCGACAGCGCGCGGCAGTCCGCGGGCGAGAGGGCCGCCTGGTCGGCGGCGGTCAAAGCGGCGAGCGTCTCCATCGCGGTGTCCCAGCGCTCGTCGGCCATCGCCTCCTGGGCCTCGGCCAGGACTTCGGCGGCAGGACGCCGGGGGGGCGGCGGTGGCACCACCGGGCCGGCCATCGGCGGCGCTTCCGGCGGGGGCGTATCCCGGTCGAGCCACCAGAAGAGGCCTACCGCGGCAAGTACCAGGACCGCAGCCACCGCGATCAGCACGGCCGGCCGCAGCAGCGGGTTGGGCTTCGCCGGAGGCGGCGCTGCGACGGCGCTCCCGGCCCCACGGAAGGGGACGACCCGGGCCGGCGGCGGCGGCGCGGGATCGGCCGGAGCCGGGGGAGCGGTAGCCAGCGCGTCCAGGACGTCGTCGTCCACGGCCGAGAGCAGCTCCCCGTCTCCCGGGAGCTCCGGCACCGGCTCTGATCTCGGCTTCGGAGCTGCCGGGAGGGGAGGCACGACGACCAGCTTCGGCGCGGCGTGCGGCGGCGTGGGGAGAGCTCCGAGCCCCAGACGGAAGGCGTCGCGGACCTCCTGGTGCGACGGGCGTTCGGCCGGATTGCGCCGCAGGCACTGCTCCAGCATCCGCCGGAGGGCCTCCGCGTTCTCCAGCTCCAGGCTCAAGGCGAACGGCATCTGCACGGACGGCGGCTCGCTCTGGGTGACGGTCATCCCCAGCACCTGGCAGGTCGTCGCAGCGAAAGCGGCCAGATCGGCGCGCCAGTCCACCGGCTCGACCGGAGGCTCCAAGCCCGGCTCGGGCGCGCGGAACAGGGCGCCTCCGAGGCCGAGCAGCTTGACCCGCTCCGCCGGCGGCGTGCCGACGACCAGGATGTTGTCCGCCGACAGGCTGCCGTGGGTGATGCCGCGGCGCGCCAGCGCCTCCAGCCCGTCCAGCGCCTGGATCAGGAGGCCGAGCAGGCGCTGCGGCGGACCGGCCAGCGCGTCGAGCGTCTTCCCGTCGAGCAGCTCAATCACCAGGAAGGCGCTGCCGTCCGTGGTGAACCCGAAGTCCTTCACGGCCGGCAGGCTCGGCTCGCGCAGCCCCTCCAGGGCTGCCCCCAGCTTCTCCAGCTCCGGCGCCTTCTGCACCAGCAGCGGGGGCGAGGCCACGGTGATCAGCTTGATCGCCACGGGCTGCCCCGTGCGGTTGTCGATCGCCCGCAGGATGGTCCCCGCGCGGGTCGATCGCAGGATCTTCTCCAGCGTGTAGCGGTCGGTCAGCTCACGAAAGTGGGTCATGGCGGTCCTCCCCAGTATAGACGAGGAGCTATCCGGGCCGTCTCCCGGGGGAATAAAAACGGCGCGCGCCGACTTCCACGCAGCGGAGCCCCTGGTATGCAGCAAGCGATCTTGAAGACCTTCCGTTGGATCCCTCTGCTTTGTGCGCTGGCGATCGCGCCCGCGTCTCCCGCCGCCGCGGTCGAAGCGACGCCGTACGGCATCAACATCCACGCCCCTCAGGGGGACGAGCTGAGCGCCCTCCTCGACCGCGTGCAGGCCGCCGGCATCGGCTGGGTGCGGATCGACTTCATCTGGTATTGGGTGGAGCCGGCGCGCGATCAGTATGACTGGCGGGTCTACGACGCCATCGCCGCCGCCGCCAAGGCCCGCGGGATCGAGGTCTTCGCCAATATCGCCTACACGCCGGCCTGGGCCACCTCCGGCGCGGCGGTGACCGGCGTTCCGAACGATCCGGCCGAGTGGGCCGAGGTCTGCTCGGAAGCCGCCAAGCGCTACCGGGGCAGCATCCGCCACTGGGGAGTGTGGAACGAGCCCAACCTGGACAAGTTCTGGGCCGGCAGCCAGCAGCAGTACGTGGACGTTCTCCTGAAGCCATGCGCGGACGCGATCCACGCGGCCAATCCGGCGGCCAAGGTCGGCGGGCCCGACCTCGCGCACCTGACCTCCGGCGACACCGACTGGTACGTCTGGCTGCGCGACATCCTGGTGGACGCGGGAGGCAAGCTCGACTTCGTCACCCATCACGTCTACGACAGCGACGGCCACCGCGACGTGGGCGACCGCCTCGACGGCTCGACCGTGTTCGGCAGCCGCCCGTCGCTGTGGGACGTGGTCAATCCGTCCGTCGAGGAGGTGCTCAAGAACGCGGGCTGGTGGGGCAAGCCGGTCTGGCTCACCGAAACCGGGTGGGATTCGGCGAACGTGGGGGAGAGCCAGCAGGCCGCCTGGTACGGCGGGCTGCTGAACGACTGGCTGACCGGGAATCCGGACCGGAGCTGGCTGCAGAAGATCTTCTTCTATGAGCTGGCGGACGGTCCGCCACCGGGACCCGGCTGGGGCATCCTGCGGTCGGACCGCGTACCCAAGCCGGCCTACGACACCTACCGCGCCTTCATCGCCGCGCATACGCCGCAGCAGGATGACGCCGCGCCGGCCGGCGCCACCTTCCCCGACACCATGGAGGCCGGCCAGCCGGTGGTGGTGCGCCTCACCTTCCGCAACACCGGAACGACCGCCTGGACGGATGCCGACGGCTACCGCCTGGCCGCGGCCGAGGATCTCGACCCGTTCACCGAGCCGCGGCAGCTCCTGGCTCCGGGCGAGAGCATCGCGCCGAACAAGGAGAAGACCTTCGTCTTCGAGATCAAGGCCCCGGAGGTCCAGGGCACCTACCGCCTCCGCTGGCAGATGCTGCGCGAGGGGCACGACCGCTTCGGCACCCCGTTCGAGAAGGAGATCCGGGTGGTCGCCGCGCCGTCGCCCGCGGAGCGCACCCTGCGTCTGATGGGCGACAAGTTCCGCGTCGAGGTGAGCTGGCGCGATCCCGGCAGTGGCCGCGCCGGCTTCGGGCGCGCCGTGGCCGGCGTCGATCCCACCGGATATTTCTGGTTCTTCGACGACTCGAATCTCGAGCTGGTGGTCAAGGCGCTCGACGGCCGGCCGCTCAACAACCACTACTGGCTGTTCTACGGCGCCCTCTCGAACGTCGAGTACTGGGTGGATGTCACCGAGACCCGCACCGGCCGGACGAAGCGCTACCACAATCCGCCGGGCAGCCTGTGCGGCAAAGGCGACACCTCGGCCTTCTCGGCGAGCGGGGCCTCCTCCTCCGTGATGGTCGGCGCGCCGGCCGGACTCCTCGAGCTGCCCATGGAGTCCCCGGTCACCTCCGGGGGTGCCGCGGCGACCGCGAGCTGCGTGGCAGACGCCCAGACCCTCTGCCTCTTGAACGACCGCTTCCGCGTCTCGGTCGAGTGGCAGCTCCGCGACGGCACGACCGGCAAGGGCATGGCCGTGCCGCAGTCCGGCGTCTCCGGCACCTTCTGGTTCTTCGGCCCGGAGAACGTCGAGCTGGTGGTCAAGGCGCTGGACGGCCGGGCGCTCAACAACCGGTACTGGTTCTTCTACGGAGCGCTCTCCGACGTCCAATACACGATCACCGTGGCCGACACGGTGACCGGGGTCCGCAAGCGCTACCGCAACCCGGCGGGCAACCTCTGTGGCAAGGGGGACACGAATGCGTTCGTGCCTTGACCCGTCCATTTGTGATACCTTCCCCCGGATCTAAACGAGCCGGACCGGGGAGCCCCTTCTTCGCGCGGAAGGCGGCGGCGGTCCGGCGGGACGAACCTGTTGGGTTCCAGCTCAGTCGGCGCACCCCGGGCCCGGCCTGACGAGGCCGCGCGGCCCCGGACCGCGCTGTGAATGTCCGTTTTTCGGATGCGGAGGAAATCTATGTCGATTCAATGTCGCCTCGACCGGGCCAACCGCGCCCGCAAGAGCCTGCTGCTCCTCGCGATCGTGGGGCTGCTCTCGCTGCTCGGGGTCTCGCCGGCGTCGGCCAGCGAGGCGGAGCTGGTCCTCCCGGATCTCGGGAGCCAGTTGTTCCTCGGGATCAATGGCCACAACCTGCTCCTCGCCGGTCTCGTCGTCTGCATCGGCGGGATGATCTTCGGGCTGATCATGTACACCCAGCTCAAGAATCTGCCGGTCCACCGCTCGATGCGGGAGATCTCCGAGCTGATCTTCGAGACCTGCAAGACCTATCTGATCACCCAGGGCAAGTTCATCCTGCTCCTGGAGGTCTTCATCGGGATCGTGATGGTCTTCTACTTCTGGGGGCTGCTCCACTTCTCCACCGTCAAGGTGGCGGTGATCCTGCTGTTCAGCCTGATCGGCATCGCCGGCAGCTACGGCGTGGCCTGGTTCGGCATCCGGGTCAACACCTTCGCCAACTCGCGCAGCGCGTTCGCCAGCCTGCAGGGCAAGCCCTACCCGACCTATGCGATCCCGCTCAAGTCCGGGATCAGCATCGGCATGCTGCTGATCAGCGTCGAGCTGGTCATCATGCTCGCCATCCTCCTGTTCATCCCGCGCGACTACGCCGGCCCCTGCTTCATCGGCTTTGCGATCGGCGAGTCGCTCGGCGCCGCGGCCCTGCGCATCGCGGGCGGCATCTTCACCAAGATCGCCGACATCGGCTCCGACCTGATGAAGATCGTCTTCAACATCAAGGAGGACGACGTCCGCAACCCCGGCGTGATCGCCGACTGCACGGGCGACAACGCGGGCGACTCGGTCGGTCCCACGGCGGACGGCTTCGAGACCTACGGCGTCACCGGCGTCGCGCTGATCACCTTCATCCTCCTGGCGGTCAATCAGGCGGCGGCGGGTCCGGGCTTCGCCGCGATCCAGGTCCAGCTCCTCGTCTGGATCTTCGCCATGCGCGTCATGATGATCGTCACCAGCGGCGTCGCCTATGGCATCAACCAGGTCCTCGCCCGGGGCCGGTACGCCAACGCCGACGTGATGAACTTCGAGGCGCCGCTGACCATGCTGGTCTGGCTCACCTCGCTCCTTTCGGTGGCCGTCACCTACATCGCCTCCTACCTGCTGATCCCGAACCTCGGCGGTGACCCGACGCTCTGGTGGAAGCTGTCGACGATCATCTCGTGCGGCACGCTCGCCGGCGCGCTCATCCCCGAGTTCGTCAAGGTCTTCACTTCGGTCGAGTCGGCGCACGTCAAGGAAGTGGTGACCGCCTCCCGCGAGGGCGGCGCGTCGCTCAACATCCTCGCCGGCCTGGTCGCGGGCAACTTCAGCGCCTACTGGATGGGCCTGACCATCGTCGCTCTGATGGGCGCTGCCTACGGCGTGAGCACCGCCGGCCTGGGGAACCTGATGCTGGCCCCGGCCATCTTCGCCTTCGGCCTGGTGGCGTTCGGCTTCCTCGGCATGGGCCCGGTGACCATCGCCGTCGACTCCTACGGCCCGGTCACCGACAACGCGCAGTCGGTCTACGAGCTGTCGACCATCGAGACCCTGCCGAACATCCGGCAGGAGCTCAAGAAGGACTTCGGCTTCGACCCGGACTTCGAGCGCGCCAAGCACCACCTGGAGGCCAACGACGGCGCCGGCAACACCTTCAAGGCGACAGCCAAGCCAGTGCTCATCGGCACCGCGGTGGTGGGCGCCACGACCCTCATCTTCTCGATCATCGTGCTCCTGACCAAGGGGTTGCAGCCGGAGCTGATCACCAACCTGTCGGTGCTGCATCCGCCGTTCCTGCTCGGCCTGGTGACCGGCGGCGCGATCATCTACTGGTTCACCGGCGCGTCCATCCAGGCGGTGTCCACCGGCGCCTACCGCGCGGTCGAGTTCATCAAGAAGAACATCCGCCTCGACAGCGGCGCCGGGCGGGCGTCGATCGCCGACTCCAAGAAGGTAGTCGAGATCTGTACCACCTACGCCCAGAAGGGGATGTTCAACATCTTCCTGGTGGTGTTCTTCGCGACGCTCGCCTTCGCCTGCCTGGAGCCGTACTTCTTCATCGGCTACCTGATCTCCATCGCGATTTTCGGCCTTTACCAGGCGATCTTCATGGCCAATGCCGGCGGCGCCTGGGACAACGCCAAGAAGATCGTGGAGGTCGACTTGAAGGAGAAGGGGAGCGACCTGCACGCCGCCACCGTGGTCGGCGACACCGTGGGCGATCCGTTCAAGGACACCTCCTCGGTGGCGATGAACCCGATCATCAAGTTCACCACGCTCTTCGGCCTCCTCGCCGTCGAGCTGGCGATCGAGATGGACCCGACCCTGCGGGTCGGCCTGGCGGTGGCGTTCTTCCTGATCTCCGCCTTCTTCGTCTGGCGCTCGTTCTACGGGATGCGCATCCCGGTCGAGGCGCCGGCCCACGCCAAGCGCTGATCGGCTCCGCAGGGGCGCCGCACCCGCGGCGCCCGCCCCTCTCCCTTCGAGGGATCTCGGATGCTCCGCAAGCTCTCTCTCAGCTGCGCCTCACTCCTGATCGCGCTGCTCGCCGCCGAGCTGCTGATCCGGATCGCGGGCGCGGCGCCCGAGGTCAGCGTCATCCGCAAGGGGCGCTTCCAGCTTTCCCGCAATCCGAAGATCGGCTTCGAGCCCGTCCCGGGGCTCCGCTACGAGGGGGAGGACCTCTCCTTCTATGACTATGAGGGCGCCAGCAACCGGCTCGGCTACCGCGACCGCGATCACGAGATCGCGAAGCCGGCCGGGGTCTGGCGGATCGTCGTCCTCGGCGACAGCATCGGCGCCGGGCTGCGGGTCGAGCGCTTCGAGGACACCTTCCCGGCGGTCCTCGAACGCCGGCTGCGCGAGCAGGGGGTGAACTCCGAGGTGATCAACCTCTCGGTCTCCGGCTACAACACCCAGCAAGAGGTCGAGACGCTCGTGGAGAAGGGGTTACGGTACCGGCCGGACCTCGTCCTCGTCGCCTACTCGCTGACCGATCGCGAGAGGGTCGACGGCGACATCCTGAAGACGCTCCTCGAAGCCGAACGGTCGCAGGGGGGAGGGAGCGCGCGGCGGGTTCACCCCTGGCTGCTCCAGAGCGCCCTCTATCGCTTCGTCCGCTACCGTGTCGCGCCGCCGCGCCCGGTCCAGGCCTCGGACGCCGAGCTCCAGAAGCTCACCGACCTGATCTCGGGCGACACCGTGGCTCGGTATTTCGCGACGCTCGGCGACCTCGGCAGCCGCGAGGGCTTCCGCGTGATGATCGCGGTCTTCCCGCGCATCGTGCGCAACTTCGAGTCGTACCGGTTCGCGGACCAGCACAGGTATGTGCGGAACCTTTCCAGGGTCCACGGCTTCTTTCACCTCGACCTGCTGCCGGAATTCGCCCGCTGCCGGGAAGCCTCCCCCGAGCCGATCGGCGCCGACAACTATCACCCCTCGGCCGCCGGCCACCGCTGCGCCGCCGAGGCGATGGCGCGGGTGATTCTGGAAAAGGTCCGGCCGCCGCGGCGCGAGCTGGCTCCCTAACGCCCGCAGGCGTAGCGCGACCGCGCCAGCGCTTCCGCGAAGATCGCCTGCGCCCGGGCGTCCGGGTGGGCGTCCGTCGGGCTCACCCAGAAGGCCTGCCCCGAGCCCGGCGGGAACGCGTCCGAGGGATCGATCACCTCGAAGCCGCTGGCGCGGGCGATGGCGGCCAGGCGGGCGTAGACCGGAGCGAAGCTGCCAAAGGCGTGCGGCTCGTGCAGCTCCGGCAGGAGGATCGCCGTCGCCGGCACGCCGTCCTCGTGGAGCACACGCCCGAGCTCGCGGATCGCCTCTTTCTGCCGCTCCCATCCAGGCTGGCCATCCCGATAGAGACCGGAGTAGTACAACCGGTAGTCGCGGAGCTGCACCTCCCGCTTCTCCAGAAAACGGGTGGACAAAAGGCCGGCCAGCGAAGACTGCCAGATCAGCCAGTTGTGCGACGGGACCGGGTCGGGCTCGGCGTCGTTGATGAAGACGCCCAGGATCAGCCAGCTCGGATGGAGGGGGCGGAGGCTCTGCCGGTAACGGGCGAGCTGCATCGACGTGTTGGAGTTGCCGATGCCGGCGTTGTCGACGAGGGCCGGGGGGACCCCTGGGCAGCGGGCCGGGAGGAGTCGCTCGAGCTGGTCCGCGTAGGTCCGCCCCTCGGGAACGCCCCAGCCGAACGTCAGCGAGTCGCCGAGGGCGATGACTGTCCGGCTCGTGCGGCTCCCTGTCTGGCGGCGTGCTTCGGTCGCCGGATCGGGCCGCCGGAAGCCGTGCTCGTCCGTCCGCACCCGCGCGCCCATCAGGAAGGCTTCGGCGTCAGGCCGGTGCTCCTCGATTACGCCGGGCCTGTCCGAAACCATCTTGACCAGCCGGGCGTAGCGCCACATCTCCACGTCGAGAATGCGCAGCCAGTGCTCCGAGGCGAGGCGGAGGCTGAATTCCCCCGCCACCAGGGCGAGCAGAGACGAGACACCGAGAAAGACAGGGGCGGCCAAAACCCTCTTCATCCGGCGAGCTCCCGTGAAGCGTCAGACGTCGAGATCCTCCGGCGCGAGGCCGACCAGCTCCATCAGCTTCAGTGCGTTCGTGGTCGTCGCAACACCTGGGTGCATTTTATAATCAAATGTCATCGCCGTCTCCCCTCCCGGGTGGAGCGTCTCCTGGAAGTGCACCGGCCGGCTGGCCGCGCGCAGCTCCGGGATCTCGGCGACCTGCAGGTCGTGCGAAGAGACCGCGCCGATCGCGCCGCTGCGCAGCAGGTGGAGGAGGACGCGCCGCACCGCCACCTGCCGCTCCGAGCTGTTGGTGCCGCGCAGGATCTCGTCGAGCAGATAGAGGAGGACGCGCCCCTCGGCCCGCGTGCGGTCCGCCGCCTCGACCACGCCGCGGATGCGCAGCAGCTCAGCCATGAAGAACGAGACGCCGCCGGCCAGCGAGTCCTCGACCAGGATGCTGGTCGCCAGCTCGACCGGCGGCATGCGGAGCGCCGCGGCGCACACCGGCCCACCCGCCTGCGCGAGCACCGCGTTCAAGCCGATCGCCCGCAGCAGCGTGCTCTTGCCCGACATGTTCGAGCCGGTGACCAGGAGGAACGAGCCGGGAGGGCCGACCTCCACGTCGTTCGGCACCCGCCGGTCCTCCCGGATCAGGGGATGGCCGAGGGAGCGGGCGGCGAAGCGGTCCTCCGCGGACGCCACGGTGGGGAAGGCCCAATCCGGATTGTCGTGGCGCAGGCCGGCGAACGCCGAGAGGGCCTCCAGCTCACCGAGGGCTTCGAGCCAGCCGCGGGTCTGCTTCCCCACCGCCTGCTGCCACCGCTCCAAGAGGAAGAGGGCGTGGAAATCCCAGAGGAACAGCAGCTCGATCGGCAGACGGAGGATGGGATTGCGCCGGGCGTCGGCGATGCCGATCCGGCTGTCGAGGAGCGCCATCCAGGCGTGGGCGGGCCGCCCTTCCGTCGCGAGAGTTGCGCCGATCCCCTGCAAGGCCGGGGAGGAGGAGCCTCTGGAGACCGCGAGTTCCATGGCCTCTGCATACGTGCGGAGCTCCCGCTCGCGCGCCTCGATCCGGTTGAATGTTCCCTCCAGCCGCTCGCCGAAGCGGTACATCAAAACGAAGCTCACGGCGATCATCAGCCACGCGGGGGAGGCGGGAAAAGGGGTCAGGAACGCGGCGAGAACGAACGTGACCGTGACCGGCGGCAGGAGGCGCGTGAGCCAGACCAGCCCCGGCCGCTTCAGCAGCCAGGGCTCGCCTTCGGCCCAGCGGAGGAACGGCTCGACGTCCGGAGGAGCGCCTTCCATCGGCCGCGTCCGCACCTCCAGCTGCTGCCGGAAGTCGACCTCGGGAGCCAGCTCCGCCACCGCCTCCTGCCGGAGCGCGATTTCCGCCGGCTCGGCCGGCCGGAGGAGCCAGCCCGCGAGGCGGAGCCGTCCCGCCGGGGTATGCGCCGTCCCCAGGAGCTGAAGCATCGACGCGCGGCCGAACAGATCGAGATCGCGCGCCCGATGGTCGCCGGTCAAGTCCTCCGGCACGCGAGGAATCGGCAGCTCATCCCAGTCGCGAGCCAGGCGGCGGAGAGCTTCCTCATTAAGATTGCGCAACGCCGCCGCCCGCCGCTGCCGCTGGACGATCCGGTCGTGCCACGGCAGGACCAGGAGAAACGCCACGAGCCACCCGCCGGCGAGGAGCCACAAGCTCGCCTCTCCCAGGGAAGCACGGAAGATGATCGTCAGAAGGGTGGCGGCGAAGCCGAAGAAGAGCGCGCCGCGCCCCAGGGAGAAACGCCACGAGATCCGCGCCAGCCGCCGCTCCTCGGCGGAGAAGGCCGCGGCGCGCTCGCGGTAGGTGCTGGCAGGAGTGGCGTCGGGCATGGCCCGCCATCTTACATGCCCACCGAGAAACGGGAGGCTCGCTCCCCGGAACGGGCGATCCGCTCCGTGGAATGAGAAGCCGTTCCGCGGAACGAGTGATCCGCTCCTTGGAGCGAGAGGGGCAGACCTCGGAGCGGTGGGGGAAACCGCGGAGCGAGGGCCGCAGAGCTCGGATTGGCAGGTTATTTCGCGGAGCGGGCGGCTCGCTCCGAGGAGCGGAAAGGGTGTTCCGGGGAGCGAGTCGCCCAGCGGGCGCGTTCTGTGGCTTATTGGGCCTTGGCCCGCTCCTGGAGCCGGGCACGGGTCATCCGCTCGCGCAGACCGCCCTCCTGGAGGAATGCCTCCTCGAGACGCCGGATCTGCCGGTCGAGCAGGTAGTTGGTGACCTGGATCAGGCCGATGATCACGTTCGCGGAGATCGCAGGGTCGGGATTTTCGATACCTTTGCGGAAGTCTTCATAGGTGGCATTCGGGATCTGGTTGAGCTCGCGCAGGCGGAGGGCGTAGGCGTGATCTTTGGGCCATTCCTCCAGATTGCGCGTGCGCAGAAAGTCGCGGTAGTCGGCCAGCAGCTCTTCCAGGCTCGCGCGCGCGACGCTGGTCAGCTTGATCTCGGTCTCCTTGGAGGTCGCGGAGGCCATGCTGCCCTCGACGATGTTCTGCTTGCCGGAGCGGGCGGCCTGGACCATCTGGTCGTGTGTGCGGCTGCGCCGGTCGATGAAGCGGTCGCAGAAGGAGACGGTGGCGTCGTAGACGATTTCCGCCTTCTGGTAGGAGCGCAACTTTCTGTAGCCCCCGTGCTTCGGGATGAAGCCGTCGAGCATGCGATGCCTCCGGGGAAAAAGAAAAAAGGCTGAAAGGACGTAAAGGACATAAAGGACCCAAAGGACTCAAACGACAAAACCAGCGGGAACGGTCCGGACATGGTTTTCGTCCTTTGAGTCCTTTATGTCCTTTACGTCCTTTCGTCCTTTACGTCCTTTACGTCCTTGGGAGCTTAGATCCTACTCCACCGTCACACTCTTCGCCAAGTTCCGCGGCTGATCCACGTCCGCCCCCCGCCGGACCCCGGTGAAGTAGGCCAGCAGCTGGAGCGGGATCACGTTCACGATCGGCTGCAAGAGCGGCGAGACCGTGGGGACTTCGATCAGCTCGTCGACGATGCCTCCCAGCTCTTCTTCGTCGCGGTCGGAGAGGGCGATCACCACGCCGTCCCGCGCGTTGACCTCCTGCATGTTGCTCTTCACCTTCTCGAAGATCTGGTCGCTGCCAGTGGCGATGGCGACCACGGGCATCTCTTCGTCGATCAGGGCGATCGGGCCGTGCTTCATCTCTCCGGCGGGATAGCCCTCGGCGTGGATGTAGGAGATCTCCTTCAGCTTGAGCGCTCCCTCCAGCGCGATCGGATAGTTGATGCCGCGGCCCAGATAGAGGAAGTTCTCGGCGCGGTGGAATTTCTTGGCCATCTCGGCCATCGGCTTCTCCTGCCGCCGGATCACCTCGTCCACCGCGTGCGGCAGACGGGCGAGGTCGTCCAGGTACTGCCTTTCGACCCCGCCGGTGCGGACCTGGCGCAGGTAGAGGGCGAGCAGGTAGAGGGCCACGAGCTGGGTGGTGAAGGCTTTCGTCGAGGCGACGCCGATCTCGGGGCCGGCGTGGGTGTAGATCACCCCTTCGCTGATGCGCGTCGCCTGGCTCCCCTCGACGTTGCAGACCGTGAAGAGCCGGGCGCCGCAGTCGCGCGCCGCTTCCATCGCCGAGAGGGTGTCCGCCGTCTCGCCGGACTGCGAGATGCCCACGGCCAGCACCTTCTCGTTCGCGATCGGGTCGCGGTAGCGGTACTCGGAGCCGTAGTCGACCTCGACCGGGATGCGCGCGATGTGCTCGATCAGGAACTTGCCGATCAGCCCGGCGTGCCAGGAGGTGCCGCAGGCCAGGATGTGGATGCGCTCGATCTGGCGCAGCTCGTCTTCCGTGATCTTGATGGTGTCGAAGAGGATGCGGGCGTTCTCGAAGTCCACGCGGCCGGCGAAGGTGTCCTGCACGGCCTGGGTCTGCTCGTGGATCTCCTTGAGCATGAAGTGCTTGTAGCCGCCCTTCTCGGCCTGGATCGGGTCCCAGCTCAGGCGGTGCACCGGCCGTTGGACCGGCTTGCCCTCGCGGTCCTGGATGTCGACGCCGGCCGGAGCGAGCCGCGCCAGGTCGCCGTTCTCCAGGAAGATCACGTCCTTGGTGTGGACGAGGAGCGCCGAGGGGTCCGAGGCGAGGAACTGCTCCCCGTCGGCCAGGCCGATGACCAGCGGCGGCCCCTGCCGGGCGGCGACGATCTCCTGCCCCTCGGTTTCGACGGCGACCACGGCGAAGGCGTACATCCCTTCGAGCTCGCGGACGGCTTTCGCCACGGCCTCGCGCAGGTCGCCATTCAGGTAGGACGAGATCAGGTTGGCGACGACCTCGGTGTCGGTGTCCGAGTTGAAGGTCCACCCCTCGGACATCAGCCGCTTCTTGAGCGGCAGGAAGTTCTCGATGATCCCGTTGTGGATCAGCGCCAGGCGCCCGCGCGAGTCGACCATCGGGTGGGCGTTGCGCTCGCTCGGCGGGCCGTGGGTCGCCCAGCGGGTGTGGCCGAGGCCGTACTGGCCGGTCAGCGGGTGCTTTTCGAGCTTCTCCTTGAGGCGGTCGAGCTTGCCTTCGGCTTTGGCGGTCTGCAACGTGCCGTCCTGCACGGCGACGACGCCGGCCGAG
This sequence comes from Thermoanaerobaculia bacterium, assembly GCA_035264905.1. Lineage (GTDB taxonomy): Bacteria > Acidobacteriota > Thermoanaerobaculia > Multivoradales > UBA5704 > UBA5704. Next base: position 23,351 of record DATFPH010000477.1, on the reverse strand, counting down.
TCATAGCCGCGATACTCCAGCCGCCGCAGGCCGTCCATCAGCAGGGGGACCACCTCGCGATGCCCCACGTAGCCCACGATTCCGCACATATCAGGATTCCTCTCGGGACGTCTTTTTGTCGGTCGTATCGCCGCGGCGGCGCAGGCCGCCGGAGCGGCCGGCCAGGTTCTTCTGGCGCACCCGCGCCACCGCCAGCGCGCCGTCGGGGACGTTCTTGGTGACCACGGACCCGGCCGCGGTCATCGCGCCGTCGCCCACCCGCACCGGCGCCACCAGCATGGTATCGCTTCCGATGAAGGCCCCCCGGCCGATCTCGGTCGGGCTCTTGCGGACGCCGTCGTAGTTGCAGGTGACGACCCCCGCTCCGACGTTCGCTCCGTCGCCCACGGTCGCATCTCCGATATACGCGAGATGCCCCACCTTCGTCCCCTCTCCGAGGACGGAGCTCTTCACTTCAACAAAGTTCCCCACCCGGGCCTTCCGCAGCAAGCGGGATGCCGGGCGCAGCCGGGCGAACGGGCCCACCCGGCAGCCCTCGCCCACCTCGGCGCCGTCGAGCACGCTGTAGGGCTCTATGGTGACTCCGTCGGCGATCCGGCTGTCGCGGAGCCAGGCTCCCTGGTGGAGGACGCAGCCCGCGCCCACCTCGGTCCGGCCGAGGAGCGCCACGTCCGGGTGGATCACCGTGTCGGCGCCGATGCGCACGCCCGGCTCAATGGTCGTCCGGCTCGGGTCGAGGACGGTGACGCCCGACTCCATCAGCGCCGTCAGGTGCCGCTGGATCAGGAGGCGGTGGACGAGCGCCAATTCGGCGCGGTTGTTCACGCCGAGCGCCTCGTCCGGATTGTCGAGGCGGACCAGGCGGACCGGGCGCCCGTCGCGCGCGGCGTTCGTCACGGCGTCGGTCAGGTAGAGCTCGCCCTGGGTGTTGTGGGTGGTCAGGCGCGCGAGGTAGCCGAAGATCTCGGGCGCGGGCAGGGCATAAAGGCCGGCGTTGATCCGTCGCTCGTCGAGCTCGTCGGGCGTGGCGTCGCGCGCCTCGACGATGCGGTCGAGACCGCCGTCCGCGCCGGTGATCACGCGGCCAAGGGAACCGGGGTCCGGCAGCTCGGCGACGGCCATCGATCCCCAGCCGGCTTCGGCCTCCGAGGCCAGCCGGTCGAGGGTGGCGGGCGTCACCAGGGGAACGTCGCCGGAGAGGACGAGGAGGGTCGCGGCGCAGTCCACCTCTCCCTCCACCTGGGCGAGGGCGTGGCCCGTGCCGCGCTGCTCGGCCTGGAGGACCCAGGCGACGTCTTCGCCGGAGATGGCCTCGCGCACTTTCTCGGCGCCGTGGCCGACGACGACCAGGATCTTCGCGCAGCCGGCGGCGCGCGCGGCGTCGACCACCCAGGCGAGGAGCGGTCGGCCGGCGGCCTCGTGGAGCACCTTGGGAAGGGCGGAGCGCATGCGCGTCCCCTTGCCGGCGGCGAGCACCACCGCGATGCGCGGAGCGTTCGTCATGGGTGTGGATCTCCTAGGCGGCCGCGGCGGTTTCGCGCCGGGCGAGATCGAGGACGGCGCGGCCGAGCTTGGCCGAGTCGTGGCGGATCAGGTCCCCTTCGGCGAGGAGATCCGCCTCGTCGACCTGGAGCCCCATGGCCTCCAGGGCCTCGCGCTGGATCTTGACCGGTTCCGAGCCGGTCTCGGAATAGAGCTCCAGGAGGTGCGGCGGGATCGGCGACGAGCTGGCCAGGACGATGTCCACCAGCCCCTTGCCGGCGAGGCGCTCGATCGCCTGCAGGTGGTCGGTGCCCATCATGCCGTCGGTCTCTCCCGGCTGGGTCATCAGGTTGAGCAGCAGGACCCTCCGCGCCCGCGCCTTGCGCAGCGCCTGGCGGATTCCGGGGATCATCAGGTTGGGAATGATCGAGGTGTAGAGCGATCCAGGTCCCAGGAGGATGAGGTCCGCCGCCTCCAGCGCCTGCATGGCCGGCGGGAAGACGGGCGGCGCCGGCGGATCGATCTCCAGGCCGGCGAGCTTCTCGCCAGAGGTGCCCACGGCCGATTCGCCCTCGTAGATCCGGCCGGAGACGCCGCGGCCGCGCAGAACCACGTCCTGGAGCGTCGCCGGGAAGATCTTGCCCCGCACGCGCAGGATCTCCTCGGCCATCAGGATCGCCTGGTGGAAGTCGCCGGTGATGCCGGTGAGCGCCGTCAGGAAGAGGTTGCCGAACGAATGGCCGACCAGGCCGCCGCCGTTAGGGAAGCGGTACTGGAAGAGGCGGGTCAGCAGGTCCTCGTCGTCGGCGAGCGCGGCGATGCAGTTGCGGATGTCGCCCGGCGGCAGGACGCCGAACTCCCGGCGCAGACGGCCGGACGAGCCGCCGTCGTCGGTGACGGTGACGACGCCCGTGATCTGTCGGAGGCCGGAGCCGGCGTACTGCTTGAGGCCGCGCAGGAGGACCGAGAGGCCGGTCCCCCCGCCGATCGCCACCAGAGCGCAGCCGCGCTCAGGAGAGACCGAAGAGCTGGCGATGTTCGGGGTCCCTGCGGAGGTCGGCGAAGTCGGGGTCGTGGAACGCATGGACGCGATTCTTGGCATTGAGCTCGACCGCGCGCGTCAGAGATTTGGCCGCTTCGTCCTTGCGCCCTTCGGCGGCATGGATCGATGCGGCGAGATACGCGAAGCGCTCCTCCTTCTCGCCGCCGTTCTTTTTCACCAAGTCCAGGGCGGCGGCGTAGTTGCCCCGGTTCTTCTCGAAGACCGCCCGCAGATAGGGGTCTTCGTCCGGAGACGGCTTCTCCCCCTGGGCTTTCTGCTCTTGCAAGCGGCAGGCCGAAAGATACTGGCGCGCCCGCTCGCGGAGCTCGGGGACGTCGCTCTCCTGGATCACGCTCTCGAAGAGCTGGGCGGCTTTGGCCCAGCTCCGGCCGTGCAGGGCCTCGAGAGCCTTGTGGAACGTGGCGAGCACCGGGTCGACAGTTTGAGTGGCTTGAGTGGCGGCTTTGGGCATGCTTCCCTCTTCAGCGCTTCTTGAGCTCGATCAGGATCTGTTTGGCCACGGACTTCAACGTATCGAAGACTCCCACGCCGGTGGTGGCGACCGCCTCGAAGGTCGGCTCGCGCTTGTAGTTGAGGATCCGGTACATCTCGTCGACCGGCACCACGGTGGGAAGGTCTCGCTTGTTGAACTGCAGGGCGTACGGAATGGTCGAGAGGTCGAACCCATGCTCCTTGAGGTTCGCCTCCAGGTTGCGGATCGACTCGATGTTGGCTTCCATCCGCGCCTCCTGGCTGTCGGCGACGAAGATCACGCCGTCGACCCCCTTGAGGATCAGCTTGCGGCTCGCGTCGTAGAAGACCTGGCCGGGGACGGTGTAGAGATGGAAGCGGGTGGTGAAGCCGCGGATGCTCCCCAGGTCGAGGGGGAGGAAGTCGAAGAACAGCGTGCGGTCGGCCTCGGTGGCCAGCGAAATCATCTTGCCCTTCGACTCGGGCGCGGTCTTGTTGTAGATGTACTGCAAATTGGTCGTCTTCCCACACAGGCCGGGGCCGTAGTAGACGATCTTGCAGTTGATCTCCTTGCTGGCGTAGTTGATGAAAGTCATCTGTACCTGGCTCCTTCACCCGATCGCCGAGAGGCCTGGCTCCACTACTCTCCGAAGAGAGCGTCGATATCGTCGTCGGTGATTTCGGAGAAGGGGCTCGCGGGACCGCCCGGACCGGCTCCCCTGTCGCTCTTCTGGGCCATGGTGTCGAAGATTTTCTCCAGGTCGACGCTGGCGCGTTTGACGCGCAGGCGCACGAGGCCGAGCGAGGACCGATCGTCGAAGATGACCACCAGGATGGCCCGCTTGGCGACGATGGAGATGTGGATGTGGTCCTGCTGGCCCTCATGGAAGAGCACTGAGAACTCGCGCTCGCCGATGAGCTTGGCGAGACCGTCGGTGGCAGCCACGTTCCCCGCGGTGAGGGAGGCGAGCGAGGTGACGTCGAACTGCTCGATCTCCCCGGCGGAGGCGATCTGCTGTCCATTCTTGTCGATCAAGAAGACAGCTTTGGCATTGGCCTCCTGCCGCAGACGGCGCAGGGCCTCCTCCAGATGTTTGAACTCCTCTTCGTAGAGCACGAAGTCGGCCATGGCTACCCTTTCCGGACCGCGCGAAGATACACCATTGCGGGCGGGTCGTCAAAGCTTTGATTTCACGCGAGTTGTCCCGGGGAGCTCCGGGCTCAGCGGAACAGTCTCCAGCCCTTCAGGATGTCGGCCTCTGCGATGACCAGCTCGTCTCCGTCCACTCTGTGCTCCAGCGGAACGGGGTTGCATCCACCGTGTCCGGCATTGACCTCGGCCAGCCGGAACGCTTTGTCGCACTTGTTGCACACCAGCCATTCCCCCTCCGCCCGGAACCCGCGCTTGGCTTTCGCACAGGGCTCGTTGGCGTCGAAGGCGACCGCCACGTGGCCCGCGCTGTCGCGGCCGACCAGGAAGTGGACCTCCTGGTTGCCGGCGTTCAGGAACTGATAGAAGCGGACCTGCAGCGGCTGGAGCCCATCCAGGGAGATCCGCACCTGGCCATCGCGGCCAGGGGCCACCCGCTGCAGCTGGGTGCTGCCGAGCCTCCCCTCGAACGCAAGCTCAGCGGCGAGCAGCGCTCCGACGGCGAGGACGACCAGGGCGATTCCGTGAATCGGTTTGAAACGGCGCATCGTTTGACCTCGGATGATACATCACGGAAGGGTCCGGCCGCCGCCGAGCATCCCGCAGACCCACCCCGCCATCTCCCGCGCCGCCGCGGCGTGCCCCCGCTCGTTCCAGTGCCCCTCGCCCGGCGCGGTGTTCGGGAAGCCGTGCAGGAAGACGTTTTCGCGCTCGGCGACCCGTTGCAGCGCCGGCGCCAGGGCGAGGACCGGGATCCCTTCGCGCTGCCCGAAAGCGGCGAGCCGCTCGTCGGGATAGGAGAGAGTATCGACTTTCAGCCGTTTCATGAAGGCCCGCCGGACCGCCGGGTCGGGATGGACCTGCATCCCGGTGGTCAGGGAGACGACGGCGAACGGGGTGCGATGGGCCGCCGCCTCGTCGCGCGCGGCGGAGAGGATCGCCTCGGTGGCGTTCCACGCGCCGGTCCATTCGGGGTCCGTGGGCGGCTCGTAGACCGCGTCGTCGAGCCCCAGCTCGGGGCCCGCGGGCCGGGTCTTCACCCCGCTCGCCTTCCAGGCGCCGATCCAGCCGTCCGCGGCGCTCTTCGCCTGCTTGCCGAGCTGCATCAGCCGGGAGTGGTCGAACGCCCAGTAGACGAGCCGCGCCGCCGCGGTCTGGCGGAACCGGTAGCCCTCGGACTGCCGGAACGAGTCGTCGAGCGCGAGCGAGCCGTCGGCCCGCGGCATCAGATAAGGACGCGCCGGGTCGAGCTCCAGCGGGCGCCAGTTGTTGCGCACGTCGTTGCCGCTGTAGAAGGCGAGGAGGACGAGGTCGGGGTCGTACTTCCAGACGTGGTGCCGCAGGGTCAGCAGCTCCTGCGCCGTGCCGTAGCCCGAGACGCCGAAGTCGAGCGCCTCGACCCGCCGTCCGGCGACCGCCGGGCAGCGCGCCAGCTCCTGTTCGAGGAGCGACCAGAACGTCTTCTCGGCCGGGACCTGGAGCGCCTCGGCGCAGGAGTCGCCGAGCACGGCGATGCGGATCTCGCCGGCCGGCTTTGCCACCGGGTGCTCCTCGTCGCGCAGGCCGTCGCTGTTGATCCGGACGTGCGCGTCCCCCTCCTTACGCCACCACCCAGAGGCGCCCGGCCGCAGCGCCCAGCCGCGGTCCGGGTCCGGCCCATAGAAGTTGGGATAGGACACCCCCACGATCCTCAGCGCCGCCTCGGCGACCGCCAGGGACAGCACGGTCGACACGAGGAGAGCGATCAGTCGGGTGCGGCGGCGGGAGGCGCCCAAGAGGGTGCTTCAGATCCGGATCAGAACAGCGTGTAGATGAACGGCGCCGTGGCCTGGCTGGTCACCACCAGCAGGATGACGAGGCCGAGGATCAGCACGAACGGCACGATCCAATAGACCTTGTTCTGCTTGGCGAACTGCCAGATCTCGCCGAAGAGCGATCCCAGATACCCGAGCTTGCGCATGGCCTTCTCCTTCGTGCGCAGCCTAGTCTAATTGCGCGGAGCTAGTCCAATTGATAATCCTGACGCCAGTCCCGCTTCTCCTGCCAGGCGGGCTGCGCCTTTTTGTCGAGCAGGAACGGGCCGAGCACGAGGTAGTCCATCTCGGTCCTCATGAAGCAGCGGTAGGCGTCCTCCGGAGTGCAGACGATCGGCTCGCCCCGCACGTTGAAGCTGGTGTTGACGATCACCCCGTAGCCGGTCAGCTTCTCGAACTCCGCGATGAGCGACCAGTAGCGCGGGCTCACCTCGCGGTTCACCGACTGGATGCGCGCCGAGTAGTCGACGTGGGTGACCGCGGGGATGTCCGAGCGCAGGCGGTTGACCCACTCGAGCAGGTTGGCGCTCCGCTCGTTCCCCTGCATCGGGATGCGCCGCCGCTCCACCACGTCCGCCACCAGCAGCATGTAGGGCGAGGGACGGTCGAGCTCGAAATAGTCGCCGATCCGCTCCTCCAGCACGCTCGGCGCGAACGGCCGGAAGCTCTCGCGGAACTTGATCTTCAGGTTCATGATCGACTGCATTTTCGGCGAGCGCGGATCGCCGACGATCGACCGGCCGCCCAGGGCGCGCGGCCCGAACTCCATCCGCCCCTGGCAGAGCCCGACCACGTTCTCGCCGGCCAGCACCTGGGCGACGCGCGGCGCCCAATCTTCCTCCGGCAGCTCTTCGGCCGGATAGCCGTGGGCGTCGAGGAACTCGCGGATCTGCTCGCGGGTGAACTCCGGACCGAGGAGCGCGCCCTGCATCGCGTCGCGGCCGGGGACGACGGTGCGCGGCTTGTCCAGGGCGTTGTGCCAGTAGGCGAGCGGAGCGCCGAGGGCGCCGCCCGCGTCGCCCGCCGCCGGCTGGATCCAGATGTCGTCGAAGATCCCCTCGCGTAGCAGCACGCCGTTCGCCACGCAGTTGAGCGCCACGCCGCCGGCCAGGCAGAGGTTGCGTTTGCCGGTGAGCTCGCGGGCGTGGCGGGCGAGCTTGAGGACGATCTCCTCGGTGACCACCTGGATCGAGCGGGCGAGGTCCATCTCGCGTGGCGTGATCTGCGACTCGGGGGAGCGCGCCGGGCCGCCGAAGAGCGCGGCGAAGCGGTCGTTCGTCATCATCAGGCCGTCGAGGTAGCCGAAGTAGCTCATGTCGAGGCGGAACGAGCCGTCCTCGCGGAGGTCGATGAGCTTCTCCCGGATGACGCCGGCGTAGCGCGGCTCGCCATAGGGGGCGAGGCCCATCAACTTATATTCGCCGGAGTTCACCTTGAACCCGGTGAAGTAGGTGAACGCCGAGTAGAGCAGCCCAAGGGAGTGGGGGAACGCGATCTCGCGGATCAGCCGCAGGCGGTTCCCTTCGCCGACGCCGATCGTGGTCGTGGCCCACTCGCCGACGCCGTCGAGCGTGAGCACCGCGGCCTCCTCGAACGGCGAAGGGTAGAAGGCGCTCGCGGCGTGCGATTCGTGGTGCTCGGTGAAGAAGATCGGGATGTCCGCGTCGAGTCCGCAGCGCTCCATCGCCTCCTGGATGCGGGGTGGGATCCACAGCTTCTCGCGGAGCCAGAGCGGCACGGCCTGGACGTACGAGCGCAGGCCGCGCGGCGCCACCGCCAGGTAGGTCTCCAGGATGCGGTGGAACTTGAGCAGCGGCTTGTCGTAGAAGACGACGCCGCCCAGATCGGCGGCGGTCTCGACGCCCCCTTCTGCCAGGCAGTAGCGCACCGCGTTCGCGGGGAACCCGTCGTCGTGCTTCTTGCGGGTGAAGCGCTCTTCCTGCGCCGCGGCGACGATCCGCCCCTCGTCGATGAGGCAGGCGGCCGAGTCGTGGTAGTAGCAGCTGATGCCGAGGAGCTTCATGGTCAGAACTGCCGGCGGTAGGACTCGGGGGTCCGCGTCCGCTCCCGCTCTTCGACCGAGGTCCAGTAGGACGGCCGGCGCGGATCGAAGCCGCGGGTGATCGCCAGCTTGCCGCGCGAGCGCAGGATCAGGCCCGCCGGCAGGAACAGGAGATAGTAGAGGAGAGTCATCAGGACCCAGGTGACGCCCGTGCCGACGGCGTGCGCGAAGCGGTCGAGGGCGCGGCTCACACTCCGGCCGGCCGTCAACGGCGCCACGAGCGACGGCAGGGAGAGGAGGAGGGCGACCGCGGCGATCACGGCGGCCGGCACCGGCCTCTTCAAAAGGAAGAAGACCAGAGCGGCGACGGCTAGGCCGACCGCGCCGCCGATCAGGCCGCGCCGCCGGATCGCGGCAGCCTCGCGGGCCCGCCGGGCCTCCTGGTTGTCTCCGCCGCGCCAGTCCCACACGACGGCGGAAGGCAATTTCTGTGTTGGTGACATGCGGCCCGGTATCCTAAACGAAAAGACCCCGGCCTGGAATGGCGGAATGGCATTTTGTTGCGCGCCGCGGATTCCCGCCTTACAATCAATGCAAATTCAGGAGGAAAGGCGGCCTGGCACGAGCGGGCCACTGCCTACGAACACGCAGCACCTGCAGGAGGTCCAGGAGCATGAAGAGCTGGAAATCGGCGCTCATCGGAAGCTGTGCGTTGCTCGCCGGGGTCGTTCCCGCCATGGCCGGCCAGGTCTACGTCCCCTTCGCGAGCAACCGCTCGGTCGACGGCACCATCTACCAGACGAAAGTCTGGGTCACCAACACAGGCGTCGCCGCGCGCCGGTTCGACGTGCGGTTCATCAGCCAGAATACGGATGGCACCCAGGGTGCGGATACCGGCAACCAGCTCAACGTCCCGGCCGGCGGCACCCTGCTGCTCGGCAGCGTGGCGCCCAGCGGCTCCCTCGGCATGGTCGAGATCAGCGGCGCGCCGCAGCTCGTGGTCAACGCGCGGATCGACGCGATCGGTCCCAATGGGAGCATCCTGTCGAGCGCCAACGTGCCGGTCGTCGGCGGCGGCAACGTGATCAAGCAGAACGCCACCGCGCACATCCAGGGGCTCGAGCTGACGGGCCGCGGCACGATCAGCGACTTCGGCATCATGAACCTGTCGAACGCCGCGGCGCAGTGCACGATCAAGGCCTATCGCTCCAATGGGACCCAGATCAGCCAGACGTCGGTCATCTCCTTGCTGCCGCTGTCGGAGCGCCACTTCGAGAACGTCCTCGGCGTGCTCGGCGAGACCTCCCTGTCGGACGCCCGCGTCGAGGTGAGCTGCACCAGGCAGTTTTTCCCCTATGCGGCGGTCTTCAAGCCGGGCGGCCCGGAGACCAACTTCGTCACTCCCTCGTTCGCGCTGGACACCGACCTGGTCAGCGGCGTCGGCAACACGCCGGGCGCCGTGGTCTTCGAGGCGCCGGGCCTCTACCTGAACGCCAAGCCGGGCGACTCGTTCAAGCAGTTCGACATCCCGCTCGTCGAAGGGGTGCGCTACAAGAAGGCCACGATCGAGTTCGACCTCTACGTCGACAAGTTCCCGAACGGCATCTTCGCCGGGGTCACCGCCATGCGCCGCACCGACAAGACCCTGTACTACGGCCTGATCGTCCGCGGTGCCCGGTCGAAGACGATCCTCGACGTGGGCGAAGACATCCTGGATGGCAACAGCGGCCCGTGGAAGGAGCGGACCAACTACCACCTGGTCTTCGAATACGACACCGTCGCCGGGAAGCTCACCTTCCGGTGTATCCGCAGCGGATCTCTCGTCGAGACGCTGTCCGGCCCGATCAACCACCTGGACCTGTCGAAGAACGGCAAGAACTTCCGCGTCGACTTCGGCCAGACAGGTGTTGCCGACGGCGCCTACTTCCCGCCGATCGGCTGGAAGTATTCGAATCTGAAGGCGGTGTTCGAGCCGATGGAGTAGGGCCGGTGGGTCGGTGAGCCTGGGGGCCCCAACCCCAGGCTCACCCCACGAACACCAGGTTTCCCGCCAGCGCCAGCGTCAGCGCGAGCTCCAGAACCAGCAGCAGACCGGTCCAGAGGCTGCGCGGCCCCCAGCGGCGGACCGCGTCGCCCGCGGCCAGCACACAGGCGAAGGGCATCAGGAAGAGCCAGATCCGCCCGACCTCGCCGCGCACCGATCCCGACACGAGCAGGACGAGCAGCAGAGCCCACCAGCCCCAGGCCAGGGCGTTGTGGGCGGGGCTCCGCTCGTCCTTCCTCCGGCCGAACAGGCTCACGGCGGTGAGCGCCAGCACCGCGGGACCGAGGAGCAGAAGGAAGTCGTAGGGGTTCCAGGCCAGCCAGGTGCCATAGCTCCGCGATGCCACCGCGATCTTGTGGTGCTGCTCCACCGCCGTCCGGAACGAGGCCCACGGATCGAAGCCGGTGGCGAGGGCGAGGACGATCCAGGGGAGGAGGAAGCCGGCGGCGCAAAGGATCGTCCTCTTCCAATCGAGCCAATCGAGCCAATCGAGCCTCCGAAGATCCTCGGGGCTCCGCTGCGCCGTCAGGGCGAGGAGGCCGACGAGCGGCACCGCTGCCAGATATCCATAGGAAAAGAAGACGGAGAGCGCGAGCAGCCCGCCGGCCAGCAGAGCCCGCCACCGGCGGCCGGTGACCGCCATCCAGGCGGCCGCGACGACCAGCAGGGGGAGCGCCTGGTCGAGCGACGGCGTGAACACCGAGCGCGCCGGCACGGTGAGCCAGAGCGCCGCGGCGAGGAGCGCCGCGCCCGTTTCCATCCCGAGCCCCGCGGCGAGCCGATGCACCGGCCAGGCCGCCAGCGCCGAGAGGAGCGGCAGCAGGAGGGCGAGCAGCACCAGAGTTCCCGGAGAGGGGAGGTTCCGCGGTGTCTTGTGGCTGCGGAGCGCCACGCGGGCCGCCTCGCGCTCCAGGCTCTCGGCCGCGGCCGATATCAGTCCGCGCTCCCCCTGCGGATCGGCCGGCAGGCGCCGGCCCATGAGGTCGAGCGCCCGCACGGCGAGCAGCGGTCCCGGCGGATGGGTCCGCGAGTGCTGATTGAGCCCGACCGAGGCCGCGGGCCAGTCGGCGAGGAGCGTCCGGGTGTCCGGAGCGAGCCCGGCGTCGAACACGTAGCCGAACGTGTGGCGCGAGGCCAGAGCGTCGAGCACCTGGCGGAACCCACCCGGCTGCGCCCGGACCAGGTTGAGCGGGAGCGCCCAGCCGAGGAGCACCAGCAGGGGGAGAGCCCACCACCAGTCCGTGCGGCGCTCGTGCGCCGCCCAATAGATGAGAGGGATCGTCAGCGCCGCGGCGAGAACCAGCCCGAGGCCCTGGAGACCCGGGGCGCGGTAGGGCCACTGCCACTCGGCCGGGCCGTTGGCGGACGGCACGTGCCTTCCAATCAGAAAGATCAGGAGCAGCGTGGCCGCCGTGAGCAGGACGGGGAGAAGCGCGCGTCGCATCTGCGGCGAGACGCTAGCACACCGCTCTAGAATCCCCACATGAGCTTTCCCCCTCTCCCTCTCCCGTCGCGGCGGCTGGAAATCCCCGGGTTCCGGATCGGCCATGGCTCCGACCTGACCGGCAGGACCGGCCTCACCGTGATCCTCTGCCCCGAAGGAGCCATCGCCGCCGCCGAGGTTCGCGGCACGGCCACGGGCACGCGCCAGTTCGACGCGCTGATCGGCGGGCAGCACATCTCGAGCCGGGCGCACGCTGTGGTGCTCGCGGGAGGCAGCGCCTTCGGCCTGTCCTCGGCGGACGCCGTCGTCGAGTGGCTGGCGCAGCGGGGGCATGGATTCCAGACCGGAGTCGTCCCGGTGCCGCTCGTCCCCACGGCGATCCTCTTTGACCTTGGCTTTGGCGATCCGGCGGCGCGGCCGGGCCGGGCGCTAGCCGAGGCGGCGCTGGCGTCGGCGGCGCAGGGAGAGGTCCCGGTGGGCAGCGTCGGAGCCGGCACCGGCGCCACCGTCGGCAAGGTCCTCGGCCGGGACTACGCGATGAAAGGCGGCTTCGGCTTCGCCAGCCTGACCGTGCCGGACGGCCCGACCGTGGCCGCCGCCGTGGCGGTCAACGCCTTCGGAGACGTCCGCCGGCTCGACGGCACCCTGCTGGCCGGCTGCCGCACCGCGCCCGATTCGCGGGAGCTGGCGAGTGCCGAAAGAGTCCTCGCCGCTCTGCCGCCGGAACCTCCGAGCGTCTGGGAAGGGAACACCACGCTAGCCGTGGTGATGACCGACGCCGTGCTGACCAAGGCCGGCGCCCTGAAGGTCAGCCAGATGGCCTTCGGCGGCTTCTACCGCGCTCTCTCCCCCGCCCTCACCCTCTTCGACGGTGATCTGGTCGTTACGCTGGCGAGCGGAAAGCGTCCCACGCACATCCACCAGATCGGCATCCTCGCCGAGCGGGCGGTCGCCGAAGCGATTCTCATCGGGGTGGCGGAGGCCGACGGGTTCGGGGTGCTTCCGGCGGTGCGGGATCTCTAAACGATTGCAGCCCCCGGGCGGAACGCGTACCATGCCGGCTAACTGCCGGGATCCGCCCCCTGATGAAGCGCTCTCGCTCGCCTCGCGACCTCTGGGCGTCGCTGCTGCCGACCCTCGGCGCCGTCCTGGCTCTCGCCGTGGCGACGCGGGTGCCGGCGCTCGAAGCCGACGAGCTGATGCCGCCGGTTCTGCTCCTCGTCCTGATCCTCGTCGGTGCCGCCGCGGCCTGTCATCGTCCGTTCCGCGCCGCCTCCACCGTTGGTCTGGGAACCCTGGTCCTGCCGCTCGCCTGCGCGGCCGTGGGGGGGCTGCCGGCGGCCGGGCTCGCTGCGTCCTCCTTCCTCTCGGCCGAGCTCCTGCTGCGCCTGGTCCGCCGCACCACCGTCTACGGCGCTCCCGACCGCCGCAGCCTCTGGCGCTCTCTGGAGAGTGCCGGCCGCGCTGTCCTCGCCAGCCTCGCTGCGGCGATGGCCTGGGTCGTCTTCCCCGTGGGCACCTCGCTGGGGGTGATCGCCACCACCGCCGGGCTCACCTACCTGGTGGTCTGGATCGGCCTCGAAGCGGCCGACGGCAAGATCCGCCGCCCGGAGCAGCCAGTGCTCCCGCGCTGGAAGACCATCCTCCCGCCGCTGGTGCTCGACGCCTTCGGCTGGTCCGTCGGGAGCGTGTTGATCGCGGTGCGCCGCACCTCCGGCTGGACCCTCATCGGCCTGCTGATCGCCGCCCTCGGCCTGTTGGCTCTGGAGGCCGCGCGCAACCGGGTCCTCCATGAGCGCTCGCACCACCGGGCGTTCGACCTGGAGCGGCTGCGGCGCGCCGGCAAGCGGATGGTCGACAAAGGGGAGCGGGAGATTGTCGACGTGGCCGACCGCATCAAGGTCGAGTGCGGCAAGGTGGTGCCGTTCCACTGGTACCACTTCGAGCTGCTCGCCCCCGGGAGCGAGTTCAAGAGCTGGTGGGCGGGGCCGAAAGGGCCGGAGAGCGAGCTGCGCCTCGGCGTGCCGGAGCCGGACCGCTACGCGCCGGTGCTGCCGGGCGTGCACCGCCGCGCGCAGTGGACCATCGTCGAGCGACCGCTGCGGGTCGACGGGAAGCTCCTGGCGCGTCTGCGCCTCTGGTGCGATCCGCGGCGCCTCGATCCGCAGGGAGTCGAGCTGCTGGAGCGCCTCCTGCCGCAGATGAGCGCCTCGGTGGAGCGCTGCCTGGCCGGCCGCGAGGCGCGCGAGGACACCCTGACCGGCGCCGTCCTGCGGCGCGTGCTGGAGAAGAGGCTCCACGAGGTCCATACGCGGGCCCGCGACGAGGGCGGCGACATGGCCGTCATCCTCTGCGACCTCGACCACTTCAAGAAGATCAACGATACCTACGGTCATCCGGCGGGGGACGCCGCGCTGGTGGCGGCGGCGGGAGTCTTCAAGGCCGCGCACGAAGGTGCGCTCTGCTGCCGCTACGGCGGCGAGGAGTTCGTGCTCCTTCTCGAAGGAACTGACGGAGGGGGAGCCCTGGCCGTGGCCGAGCAGGTGCGCCAGCGCATCCAGGATCTGCCGTTCGAGCACGACGGGCAGCGCGTCGCGCTCACCATGAGCGCCGGGATCGCTGCCTATCCGGACATCCTGGCCAAGACCGCGGCCGAGCTGATCCTTTTCGCCGACGAGGCCCTCTACGAAGCCAAGCGCCGCGGCCGCAACCGCGTCCTCCTCGACGTCGGCCAGGGCCGCTACCAGGATGTGGAAGGGAACGTCTTCCAGCCCGAAGAAGCCCCAAAGGTCTCGGAGGCGCCGCGGATCTTCGCGTAGTACTGTCTTCTGGTGGAAGCCATCCTCCTCATCGGCATCCAGGGGGCCGGGAAGTCCACCTTCTACCGCGAGCGCTTCTTCGACACGCACGTCCGGATCAACCTGGACATGCTGAAGACGCGCTACCGGGAGAGGGTCCTCCTGAGCGCCTGCCTGCTCGCGAAGCAGCCGTTCGTGGTGGACAACACGAACGTGCTGGCGAAGGAGCGGGCGCGCTTCATCGAGCCGGCGCGGGAGAACGCCTTCCGCGTCCACGCCTACTTCTTCGAGCCGGACGTCCGCGCCTCGATCGCGCGCAACGCCCGCCGCACCGGCAAAGGGGTGATCCCCGTCAAGGGAGTCCTGGGCACCCACAAGCGCCTCGAGCCTCCCCGCCTGGAGGAGGGCTTTGATCGGATCTACCGCGTCCTGCTGACGCCGAAGGGCGGGTGGGAGGTGGAGGAGATGCCGGAGCTGATCGGCGACCCGGCTCCCTGAGCTTTCAGCGCCCAGCGACGGTTATGCCACCGGGCGCCGCGCAGCCCTGGCGCAGGGAGTCTGCCGCGCGGTCGGACCAGGCGAAGAGGAAGGTTCCATCTTTGATCCTGTCGATCACGCGCGGCGCGACGCTCTTCGCCAGAGCCGGGCAGCCCCAGCTCCGCCCGAGGCGGCCGAGGCGGCGGATCTGGTCGGCGCTGACGTACCAGGCGCCATGCATCACGATGGCCCGCTCCTCGGCCCGGTCGTTGATCCCGGGGTCGAGCCCCCGCAGCCTCAGCGAATAGCCGTTGCCCCCTTCGTAGGTGCTCCCGGTGAGAAAGAGGCCGAGGCTCGTCTGCCGGCTGGCATCGACGTTCGAGAAGCGGACGGCGTAGTTGTCGCCGCTGCCGGCTCCATGGGCCACGAGCTCGTGAAAGAGCACCCGGCCGTGCTCGAGGTCGAGCACCCAGAGCCGTGGCTGGGTAGAGGGGAGGGAGTAGTCGATCAGGGTGAGCAGTCCGTTCCGCCCGGAGACGCCGCGGGAGCGAGCGCACGAGATCGCGTCAAGGGCCGCCGTGAACGCCTGCGGAGACAACCCGTGGACATCCCGAAAAGCCGCTGCCGCCACGGGGGCTGCCTGGGCGCGAGAGCCCGCGACGAGCAAGAACACGAACACGGAAAGGAGGCTGAGCCTCCAACAGAAAACACGGATCCGCAGAGAGCGTTCCGACGACATCCTCGAACCTCCGGAAAGTGGGGGCCATGATACCTCGGAGCCATGGGCGGCTCAAGAGCTAGGTTTCTAGCGTGGGCTATCCATGTATATACTCTCCAGTGCGCCACGAGGAGGCTCATCATGCTGACCAAGGTCCAGAGGTGGGGTAACAGCCAGGGGATTCGCGTTCCCTTGAGGCTCCTGGAAGAAGTCAACATCTCTGTCGGAGACGAAGTGGATGTGACCATCCAGGACGGGAGTATCGTGGTTTCGCCCTCGCAGCGGATCCGTGGCAGGTATCGGCTCGAGGACCTGCTCGCGCAGATGCCTGAGGACTACGCGCCAACCGAAGAAGACTGGGGGCCTCCGGTCGGCCGTGAGGATTGGTAGGTTTGATGGCCGCCTATGTCCCCGCGAAAGGGGATCTGATGACGGTCACGTTCGACCCCCAGTCAGGTCACGAGCAGAGGGGCAGGCGTCCGGCCCTGGTGATCAGCAACGACCTGTTCAATCGGCGCACCGGCCTCGCCATCGTGTGTCCGATCACCAACACGAAGAGAAACATCCCTCTCCACGTCGCCCTCCCTCAAGAGAGCACCATCACTGGCTTTGTGATGGTCGAGCAGGTCAAGGCAATCGATTTTCAGGCCCGGCAGGCACGCTTCATCGAGAGGGCGCCGGAGGCCGTTCTCAATGAAGCGCTAGGGCTTCTCGACGCCTGTCTCTACTGAGTAGAGGGGGAGGATGCGGTGAGTCCGTGCTAATCTGCTGCCGTTTGCTCTAGCTCTGGTTACAATCTGGCAGCCCACGGAGGGATTCACCCATGGCCCGTCAGACCAGGTGCCCTGCTCCTCTCGCACTGAGAGGAATGAGATGACCCCGCCCGCGAACGGCTCTTCCGGTTGGTGGATGTACCACGGCGACTTGGCCCATACCGGGTTCGTCAGCGACAGCCCGATCAACAGCTCGAACGCCGCGAAGCTGCAGGTCTTCAAGGAGCTGCAGCTCGACGGCCCGATCCTCTCGACTCCGGCGATCGTCGATGGCTTTATCTACGTCGGGATCGCCAACTCCCATGGCGCGGTGAATTCCAACGGCGGCGCGTTCTACAAGATCGAGCTCGCGACCGGGACCATCGCCGCCACCTTCCGCTGGGACATCCTGGCCAGCGAAGGCGACACCCATGGTTTCTGCGGGATGGGGTCCACGCCGGCCGTCTCCGGCGGGAAGGTGTTCTTCATCGCCTTCAACGGCAAGCTCTACTGCCTCGACCAGCAGACCCTGAGCGCGCTCTGGATCACCGATCTGCGGCACGCCGACCCGGTCCACAACCAGCCAGCCGCGAACATCCGCGGGATGGACCAGGGCAACGCCCCGGTCGCCGGCTGGTCCTCGCCCGTTGTCATCGACGACCGGCTGTACGTCGGCGTTGGCGAGGGGGAGAACCCGGAGGCGTTCAGCTTCGTCTATTGCCTGGACACCGCGACCGGCAACGTCGTCTGGCTCTTCTGCACGAACCCGCTGCTCGAAGGGAAGGACAACCAGCCCAACCAGCTCCCGGCCCTGGTCGTCCGCGGCACGCCGCCGCCCGGCTTCACGGTGATCAACAGCACGCCTGTGACCATGGGGTGCTCCGTCTGGGGCGGCATCGCCTACGACGCGACGCTGAACCGGCTCTACTGCCCGACCGGCAATCCGTCGCCGGACGGGCCTCTGCCCTGCCCCGGCTATTCGAACGGCCTGCTCGCCCTCGATGCGGCGACCGGCGATTTCATCGGGTTCGTCCAATTCCCGCCGGAGAGCAGCTACCGGCCCTCGGACGTCGACGTCGACGTCGGCGGCGCGCCGACTCTCTTCACCGACGAGCAGGAGCGCCGGCTCGTGGCCCTCGGCTGCAAGAACGGCGGCTTCATGACAGTCGATGCCAAGACCCTGGAAATCGTGAAGCTCCGCCAGCTCCTGCCGTACGTCGCCGGCAGCCAGCAGGAGCAGTTCCCCGCGATCGATCCGCATCCGCCGGTGGACGAGCAGAACGAGCTCAATCCACACGTGACGAACGACGTCTCGAACGACGCGCAGAACCAGAACGAAAACTACACCGGCACCTACAGCACGCCGGCAGTCCATTCGGGGTTGCGCCGTCTCTTCCTCGGCATCGGCGGCAAGAACTACGACCTGCAGTCAGCAGGCATCGACGGCACCACCACGCCGTTCCTGCGCGCCATGGATTGGGGGACGCTGGAGGACGCCTGGCCGATGGACGACGGCAACCCGCGGCGCTACGTCAACGGCCGGCCCCCGTTCTACGCCAACGCGACCGAGTCCGGGCTCAGCGTGCCGGCTGTGGTCAACGACGTGGTCCTGATGGCGACGACGCAGATCGGCGTCTATGCCTTCGCGGCTGACGACGGCCGGCTGCTCTGGCAGGACCAGCTCGGCCAGGAGACCGGCGGCTTCAATGGCGGCTACGGCTACTGTATGGGACCGGCCGTCTGGCAGGATTACGTCGTGGCAGGCGCTCTGGTCTATGGCCGTGACGGCGGCATCCTGCGGATCTACCGGCTGCAGGAGTGACGGCGGAGACGGCTGGGGATGATGACCGTCGTGCTGCTGGGGCTGCTCGTCGGCCTCGACAACCTGCAGGTCGGAGCCGGGCTGGGCCTGCTGCGGATGAGCGTGGCGCGCCGCTGGGCGTTCGCCGCCGCCTTCGCCCTGTGCGAAACCGTCATGCCGCTCGCCGGCCTGGCGCTCGGCCGGAGCGTGGCCGCCTTCGCCGGAGTCTGGGCCGAAGAGATCGGCATCGCCGTGCTGGCGCTCTGCGGCCTCTTGATCATCACCCTGGCGCTGCGCGGAGAGGAGACGCCGGAGGCGGCCGGGAGCAACCTGGCCCTGGCCGGCCTGCCGCTTTCGCTCTCGCTCGACAACCTCGCGGCCGGCGTCGGCCTCGGATCCCTGGGTTTCCCGGTGCTCGCCTCGGCGCTGATCATCGGTGGGGTGAGCGGCACGCTCTGCGCAGCCGGGCTCTTCGCCGGAGGATGGCTCCGGCGCTGGGTGCCGCGCCGGGCGGAGCTGTGGAGCGGCGTCTATCTGCTGATTCTCGCGGTTGGCCGGCTGCTGGGGGATCTCTCGTGAGCGGTCTTCCTCAGCTAGTTACGCACGGGCTGGACTTTCCCACCAGCCTCGCCTTCGATGCGGCCGGAACCCCCTGGATCGCTGAGTCTGGCCTCCCCTTTGCCGGCGCCGCGCCCGGAGGACGGATCCGGCGGATTGGTCGAATCGGACAGATCGGTCCGATCGAAAAAAGCGAGCCGCTCCTCGGCGACCTGCGCTTCCCGGTCAACGGGCTCTGCTTCCACGACGGCCAATTCCTGATCGCCGAAGGCGGCTATCCCGGCCGGATCAGCCGCTGGGCGCCGGGCGGCGCTCGCGAGACCGTCCGCGACGGCCTGCCGGGCCTCGGCAACTACCACACCAACATGGCCGTGGCCGGGCCGGACGGTTGGCTCTACTTCTCGCAGGGAGCGCTGACCAACAGCGGCGTCATCGGGCTGGACGCCTATGAGCTCGGCTGGCTGAAACGGCTGCCGCACAACCATGACGTTCCGGGATACGACGTGACGCTGGCCGGCCTGAACCTGGAGACCGAAAATCCGCTGAGCGCGAAGGGCCACCAGCGGGCGCGAACCGGGGCGTTCTCCCCGTTCGGGACCGAGACACAGCCAGGGCATAGGATCGCCGCGCAGGTCCCCTGCACCGCCGCGATGATGCGCTGCCGTCCGGACGGCTCGGACCTCGAGCTGGTCGCCTGGGGCCTGCGCAATGCCTACGGCCTCCTCTTCCTGCCGGATGGCCGCCTGCTCGCCACCCGGCAGCCGCCCGATCGGCAACGCGCCGGATCTGCTCTTCGAGGTGAAGCCCGGGGCCTGGTACGGCTGGCCGGACTTCATGGGAGGCGTGCCCGTCACCGATCCACGCTTCCGGCCGGAGCGTGGTCCCGCGCCGGAGCCGCTGCTGACGAATCATGGAGAGCTGCCGTCGCCAGAGCGGCCGCTCCTCGAATTTGCCGTGAACGCGGCCGCTGTGAAGATGGACGTTGTGCCGACTGGAGCGAGCCGCTGGCCGGGTCAGCTCCTGGTCGCCCTGTTCGGCGACGAGCGTCCGATGACCGGCCCGGCCGGCCCGCGGATCGGCCGTTCGCTCGCCCGGATCGATCTATCCGATGGCTCCGTGCACCCGGTAGCAGCTGGCCCGTGGCGGCGTCCGATCGACGTGCGGGTGCATCCGTTCGAAGAGACCGTCTACATCCTTGACTTTGGAGAATTCGAGATGGGCCCGGGCGGGGTGGAAGCGCGAGCCGGCAGCGGCGCGCTCTGGAAGATCCCGCTGGACGCCCTTTGAGGAGAGCCCATGAAACAGCCCGTCCAGTTCCGGTCCGCCTCCGCGGCGGCGCAACAAGCGAAGGCCCAGCAGCCCGCGGTCTCCTTCGCCAGCGATATCCGGCCGCTCTTTCAGCCGTTCCAGGGACCGATGATGTGGCGTCTCGACCTGACCAGCTATGAAGCCGTGCGCGCCAACGCAACCCTCATCTGGGATCAGATCTCCAACAAGTTGATGCCGCCGCCGCCCTTCCAGCCGCTCTCGGACGAGCAGATTGCGACGTTCAAGGCTTGGATGAAGAAGGGCTTCCCGCCGTGAGCCAGCGCGTGCTGCTGCCGCTGATCTTTGTTGTCGCGCAGGTCGCGATAGCCCAGGATTTGCCGCGGGTGGATTTCACGCAGCATCAGGCAGCGAATGGATTGCGCGTGTTGCTGGCCCCGGACAAGAGCTCTTCTACGGTAGCTGTCAGTCTCACCTACGACGTCGGCTCACGCAATGAGCGTCCGGGCCAGACCGGAATCACCAATCTGCTCCACGCGATGCTCCTGCGGGACTTGCGGCGCGGGTGCAAGGACAGGCTGCTCATTCCCGAAGCGGAGCGGGACGAGGCCTGTCGCGGATCCAACAACCAGGAGCGCACCAGCTACTTTCTGTCCGTCCCCTCGGATCGCTGGGAGCGCGCTCTGTTGCTGCTTGCCGAACAGATGCGCGCTCTCGAGATCGATCAGGCGAGCCTGGACAGCCAGCGAGCGGATCTCCTGGAGCGGCGCCGGTCGGGTGATGACGCGTCCGCCAGAGCCGCCGAGATGCTGCTCGACCTGAGCTTTACGGGCTTTGCCTATAAACATGGTGTGGAGGGTGCGACGGCCGATCTGGCGGCTCTCACGGTCGCTGACGTACAGCGGGTTTTCCAGACGTACTTCGCTCCAGACAATGCCGCGTTGGCCCTGGTCGGCAATTTCGACGCGGCCGAGGTGAGGCGCGCGATTGATAAGCATTTCGGTCCCATCCCGCGCCGCGGTCCGTTTCCTCCGGTGCGCTTGGGAGAGGAGATCCCGGCCAAGGAGCGGCGCATGGTTCTCGAAGATGCTCGCGCAAAGAACCCTCAGTATCTGGCCGCCTACAAGACCGTGCCGAGCGATCATTCCGACTGGTACGCGCTCAACCTGCTCGCCGACATTCTTGGGCAAGGAGAGACGTCGCGGCTGCACAAGGCGCTGCTCGCGCGCCGGTTGGTGCTCGACGTCGCGGAAGGAATGTCCGAGTCGCGGGGTCCGAGTCTCTTCCGGATCAGGTTCAACCTGCCGCCTGGCGGCGACATCAAGAAAGTGGAAGATGTCCTCGATGGGGAGATTGCGCGCATTCAGCGGGAGGGTGTAACGGACGCTGAGCTGGCCTTGGCCAGAACGCAGGAGCGTGATTATTGGAAACAGATCCTTGCCACTCCACGGGGCAAGGCGGAGACGCTGACGCGCTTTTCGATCTACTATCAGAACCCGGAACTCATCAACGGGGAATTGAAAGCGATTCTGGGAATGACCGCCGGGGACGTTCAGCGCGTCGCCCGGAAATACCTGAATCGGGATCACCGCGCCGTTGTCGTCACACTCCCGGCGGCGACTCCCTCATCGCCCCCTACACATTGAACCGGAAGTTCGTCACATCCCCATCCTGCATCACGTACTCCTTCCCCTCCAGGCGGAGAAGGGCAGCTTCGCGGCAGGCGGCCAGGGTTTTGAGGCGGAGGAGGTCGTCCCAGCGGACGACTTCGGCCTTGATGAAGCCGCGCTCGATGTCGGAGTGGATGGTGCCGGCGGCGCCTCGCGCCGGGGTGCCGCGGCGGATGGTCCAGGCCCGCACCTCGTCTTCTCCCACGGTGAAAAACGAGATCACGCCGAGCAGGTCGTAGCTCGCCCGGGTGACGCGGTCTAGGCTCGGCTCGGTCAGGCCGAGGTCGGCCAGGAAGTCTTTCTGCTCGTCGGGCGGGAGCTGGCTGATCTCCTGCTCGATCGGCGCGCTCACCACCAGGGCCTGCACCGCGGGCCGCACTTCGATCCCGAAAGACTCGACGTCCGCGGCGGCGCGATCCTCGCCAGCGTTGATCACCAGGAGCATCGGCTTGGCCGAGAGGAGCTGGAAGCCGCGCAGGCGCCGCTCGTCGTCGGCGTCGAGCTCGACCTCCCGCAGCGGCTTCTCGGCTTCCAGCGCCGGCAGGATGATGTCGGCGAGCAAGGCCCGCTCGCGCACCTCCTCAGGGTTCAAGCCCCGCTTGGTCGCCTTCTCCAAGCGGTCCAGGCGGCGCTCGACCAGGTCGTGGTCGGCCAGGATGAGCTCGAGGTCGAAGTTGACCACGTCGCGCGCCGGGTCGACGCTCCCCTCCGGGTGGAGGATGTCGGGGTCGTCGAAGGCGCGGACCACGTGGACCAGGGCATCCACCGTCTTCAGCTTGGTCAGGTCGACGCTCTCGGCGCCCTCGCCGCGCTTCAGGCCGGGGATGTCCAGGTACTGGACGGTGGCCGGCACGTAGCGCTTCGGCTTGAACAGGTCGCGGAGCTGCTCGAGGCGCGTATCGCGCACCTGGGCCGTGCCCATGTTGGTCTGCCCGGACGAGGCGAACTTGTCGGTCGCCTGGTGCGAGGCGGTCAGCGTGTTGAAGAGCGTCGTCTTGCCCGATTTCGGGAGCCCAAGTATGCCGAGTTGCACGGGAATGTCCTCCGGGAGCGGTCGTCCCGCCGAAAGAAGCGGGAGGTTACCACAAGCTCAGCGGAACATCTTGCCGAGCGCATCGGCCAGCCCGGTTGCGCCGCCGCCCAGGGCTTCCCGCAGGAAGGGGATCGGGGCGACGAGGCGCTCGATGAGGTCCGCGCCGGCTTGCGCCTGCAGGAGCTGGAGCACCGAGGGGACGAAGCGCGCCGCCATGTCCGGGCCGATGCCGCTCTTGGCGAAGGCGGCCATCGTGTCGGCCAGGTTGGCATTGCCGGTGAGGCCGCCGATGAGCTGGGCCGCCTGCCCCAGGAAGCTGCCGCCCACCTCCGCCGCCGTCGTCGTGGCAGTCATCGTGGCCTGGCCCATCCACTGCGCGGCCTCAGGCACCGCATTCACGAGTTGCTGGAAGTCGGCGCGGGACGCCTGCTCGCTGATCACCTTCAGGATGGCCCCGACTCCGGCCTGGGCCTGCTCCGCACCGATTCCCAACTGTTCTGTCAGAGTCTTGATGATGTCGTCCATTCCGGTCCTCCTCTCTCTTGCGTCCCCTACTCTACAGGGTAGGGCGAACCCTACGCGCACCACTCGGCGGCGGTCCGGGCGAGGATCTCGGTGAGCTGGACGGCCGAGGCGAGGTCGACCCACTCTTCGTCTGCATGGGCGCCGGTGCCGTGCGCGCCGATCACGATAGTCTCGACGCCGGCTTCGGCGAAGAGAGAGGCGTCCATCCAGAAGGTCTGGCCGACGGTGGGCGGCGTCCGGCCAAGGACGGCGGTGGCCGCTTCGGCGACGGAGCGCACGATCTGTGCGCCGGCCGGAACTTCGA
>DATFPH010000476.1:0-9342 GCA_035264905.1 Thermoanaerobaculia bacterium | reverse complement strand
TTGAAATCGCCGTACTCGGCGGTGAGCCAGATGCGATTCTTCCGCTGCGGATCGAGCAGGACGTCGTGCACCAACCCGGTTGGCTGGGCAGCGAATTTGACTGTCCATGTCCGCCCGCCGTTGTCGCTGCGGAAGAGGCTGTTCCCCGTGGTCGCATAGAGCCGCTCGGAACGGAACGGATCGACCTCCAGACGGCTGAACCCGGAGGGCGGCCTCGGCAACTTGGTCCAGGTCACCCCCCGGTCCGTGCTGTGGAACAGCTCTTCGTTCGATTCCGCGTACAGGTTGCGCGGATTGCGCGGATCGATCGCGAGCGCGAAGAAATCGCGGCTCCCCAGGGCCTCCATGCAGCTCCAGGTCGCGCCGCCATCGGTCGAGCGGACCGCGGTGCAGGCGCCGGCATGGGGCTCGATGAACCCGCCGGCATAGACGATGTCCGGGTCCACGGGGTCGACCTCGACCACCGCCGGATCGCGCGTTACGCCGGTATAGGGCAGGGTCTGCCAGGTGGCCCCCCCGTCCTCGGTCTTGATCAGGCCACCGACAAGAAGGCCCTCCTCGTTCTCGCCGCAGCAGCCGAAGGCGTAGGCGACGTCCGACTGGCGTGGGTGCACGGCAAGGAGCTGCAGGAACGCGTTGGGCCCGAGCCCATGGAGGAGCTGGAAATGCTCGCCCTCGTCATGGCTCTGGAAGACATCGCGCCCGGTCCCCACCCAGAGGGTCGAGTCGCCGCCCACCTCCAGCGGGGTGACGAAATGCGCCCGGAGACCGGTGCTGGACGCCCGCCATCCCTGACCCTGGCTCTCGCTGCGCCACACGCCGCGCGCTCCGCCGGCCAGAACCCGCCCGCCGAGCACGACGAGAGAATTGATGACGTCCTCGGGCCGCGCCGGCAGCCCCAGAGCCGGCACCCATGTCTCCCCCGCGTCCGTGCTCCGCCGGACTCCGGCTTCATAGCCTCCGGAGACCAGGGCTCCGGAGGGGGTGACCCCCAGCGTCCGGGTCGTGAAAATCTCGTGCCGGACGGTCCAGGTGGCGCCCAGGTCGTCGCTCACGAACGTCGCGGTGGAGTCGAATCCGACCACCCGCTGCGGCCGTGCCGGATCGAAGACGAAACCGGCCATGCCCCGATTGAGGACCTCGGTGAAGGTCAGCCCGCCGTCGGTGCTCCGCCGGGTCGTCCGGGCGTTGTCCTCGAACACCGACACGAGCAGGACGTCCGGGTCGGAGAGGGCGACCGCGACCTTTTCCACGATCGTTCCGGCAAGCGCGATCCGCACCCAGGTCTCCCCTCCATTGCGGCTGCGGAAGAGCCCCCGCGAGGTCGCGGCATAGACCCGGCCGGGCGTCTCCGGGGCGAACGCCACGTCGGAGACGGTCACCCGCGCCGGGAGGGCGATCGGTTGCCAGTGCCGCCCGCCATCCTCGCTGCGGAAGAGTCCGACGTAGCTGGAGGCGGGAGAGGGAGCGTAGACAGTGGCGAGGAGCCGCTGCTCATTGCGCGGATCGACGGCGAACGCCCGGATCTCGAGACGATCCGGCGGATAGCCGACGAACTGCCAGGTCGCGCCACGATTGGTGCTCCGGAAAATGCCGGCGGCCGGCGTGACCGCATAGACGATCGACGGATCGACCACTGCCGCCGCCAGATGTACGTCACCACCCCATAGGGACAACGGCTGCCATGAAGCCGCGGCAGCCGGCGCGGCGGACAGGCAGGGGACGAGAACGGCCAGCAGCAACAAGAAAAGCCAACTCGAGACGCGACGGCGTTCCATGGGTGTCTCCTTTAATGCCACAGCAGCATTATACCCATTTCTACGGATCAATCCCGCAGCACGTCCAGTGCCACGAGGGTGCCGTGCTATCGTTGCCCGGCGACTCAAGGAGCACGTCATGACGATCGCTGCCGAGCCCCGGTCCACGGCTGTCGCCCTCGTTTCCCCCACGCCTCAGGCCCTGCTGGACGCGGCCGTCGCGGCCCTGCGCGACAAGGCGCGCGCCTGGACCGCCGTGCCGGTCGGGGAGCGGATCAAGCTGATCGAGGCGCTGATCCACAGCTTTCTGAAGGTCTCCGACCGTTGGGCCGCGGCCTGCATCCATGCCGAAGGGCTCGATCCGGTCCACGGGATGGCCGAGGAGGCGCTCGTCGGCCCCTATTTCGTGCTGCGCAACCTGCGGCTGCTCCGCCTCGCGCTCCAGGACGTGGCGAAGCACGGCCGGCCGCGCATCCCCGGCGCGGTGCGCACGCTCCCCAATGGCCAGGTGGCGGCGCGCGTCTTCCCCTATGACGTCTGGGACGGGATCTTCTACGCGGGCGTGACCGCGGACGTCTGGATGGAGCCCGGCGTCACCGTGGAAAGCCTCGCCTCCACTCAGGCGGTGGCCTACCACCAGACTCAGCGGCCGGGGGGCGTCGCGCTCGTCCTCGGCGCCGGCAACGTCTCGTCGATCGGTCCGATGGACGCGCTCTACAAGCTCTTCGTGGAAGACCTCGTGGTCCTCTACAAGACCCATCCGCTCAACGCCTGGCTCGGCCCGCTCATGGAGGAGGGGCTGCGCCCGCTGATCGACCGCGGGTTCCTGCGCATCGTCCACGGCGGCGCGGAGGAAGGGGAATTCCTCTGCCGCCACCCCGGGGTGGACGAGATCCACGTCACCGGCTCGGACCGCACCTACGACGCGATCGTCTTCGGCACGGGCGAGGAGGGGCGGCAGCGCAAGGAGCGCGACGAGCCGCGGCTCGCCAAGCGCTTCACCGCCGAGCTCGGCAACGTCAGCCCGGTGATCGTCGTCCCCGGGCCGGAGGGCGCCTGGAGCGACGGCGACGTCCGCTATCACGCCGAGAACCTGGCGACCATGCTGGTCAACAACGCGGGGTTCAACTGCAATGCAACACGGGTGGTCATCCAGCACGCCTCGTCGCCGGAGCGGCAGCGGCTGCTCGCCGCCCTGCGCGACGTCCTCCGCGAGACGCCGCCGCGCCGCGCCTGGTACACCGGCGCCGCCGACCGTTACGACGCGTTCCTCGCCGCACACCCCCACGCCGAGCGCTTCGGCGAGCGGCAGGGGGATCAGCTTCCCTGGGCCCTGATCCCCGGGGTCGACCCGCGCCAGACCGAGGACATCACCTTCACCACCGAGGCATTCTGCGGCGTCTTCGCCGAGACCGGATTCGAGGCGCCGAGCGTCGCGGAGTACCTGCGGCGCGCCGTGCGCTTCGCCAACGAGACGCTCTGGGGCACGCTCAACGCCACCCTGATCGTCCACCCGGCGGCGCTGCGCGACCCGGAAGTCGCCCAGGCAGTGGAGCAGGCGATCGCCGACCTCAACTATGGAACGGTCACGGTGAACCACTGGGCGGCGATCGGCTACGGCCTGGTGGTGACGCCCTGGGGCGCCTTCCCCGGCCACACCCGGCAGAATATCCAGTCAGGCACCGGCATCGTCCACAACACGCTGATGTTCTCCCGTCCCCAAAAGACGGTCGTCCGCGCGCCGTTCAAGGTCTGGCCCAAGCCCGTCTGGTTCGCCACCCACCGCACCGCGCACAAGATCACCCCGAAGCTCGTCGGCTTCGAGGCGGCGCCGTCGTTCGCGAAGCTGCCGGGGATTTTCTCGCTGGCGCTGCGGGGGTAGGGCGGGGGAAATCTCACTCCTCGCGCAGAGCCTCTAGCTCGGCGATGGCCTCGAGATCCTCAGCTTTGCTCAGTGCTGGGAGGAGTTGCTCAAGATCGACCATGGAAAGCCCGCCGCCCGGCCTGCCTCATCTCCTCTGCAAAGCGCTGCAGCCGCATCAGGTTGCGCAGCCGTTCCTCGACCGTCAGCTTGAGGTTCTCCCGGAGAAGGGTCCGGTCGACATCCTTCTTATAGGCCTCGATGACCGGATCGCGCTCGATGGGAAGCCGCGGCTCGTCCATGCTTCGACTCTACCACTGCCGGGATCTTCTCGCTGGCGCTGCGCGGTAGGGCGTCCGCCATGGGAACCCTCTCCTGTGAGCCGGCACAGCCCTCCCGTTCAACGGGAAGCCTCTTCCACCCAGCGGGAAAGCTTTCTTGTCGAACGAGAAGCCTCTCCCGTTCAACGGGAAGCCTCTCGCGTGAGCAAAGACTGGACGACCGCTCAGCGGGAAGCCTCGACTGCGGAGCAGATGGCCTCACTCGTCCAGCGGGAAGCCTCACTCGTTGAGCGGAAGACCTTCATGGCACAACGGGTCCAGGGTGCGGTTTCCTCGACAGGGTGTATGCTTCTTCATACGCTCCTGACGACCGGAGGATCGTCCTTCCAGCGCCTGGATTGACGGGTAAGTCTCGGCGCTGGCGCAGCTTGCAGGGCCGGGACGCGCTCGGCGAGACGACGGCACCGGGTTTGCCCTGTCTGGCTGGCGACGTCGCGGGTCTCCAGCCCGCTCCGGACGAGGAGAGGTATTCAGATGAGGTTTGTAGCCCGACCTTCCGTGTGGCCGCGTGCCCTGCTCGGCGCCATCCTTCTGATGGCGGCTCTGGCTGTGCGGGCGCAGGAGGAGCCTCCCCGATTTCTGCTGGAGAGGATCACGGTCGCCGGCGCGCGTGAGGCGGCCGGGCGCATCGTGGAGACGGAGACGCTGCTCCGCCCGGGAGAGAGCTACAGCGAGGCGGAGCTCGGCCAGGCGGTGGCCCGCGTCCACCGGCTGCCGTTCGTCCTCGACGCCGAATTCTCCCTGCGCAAGGGGAGCACGCGCGGCGCCTATGAGCTGCTCATCCAGATCGCGGAGGCCCGCCGCTTCTTTTTCGAGCACACGGTCGGCCTCTATGCCTTCAACCAGCCGCTCCACATCGACCCGTCGATCGGCAGCGGCGAAAACTGGTCCGGACAGCTCCCCGGCCTGATCGGATACCGCCAGTTCATCGGCCGCTCCGGCGTCGTCTTCGCGGCCCTGGACACCGAAGAGGGGCTCCAGGCGGGATTCTCCCGCTACGACCTGTTCGGGCGCGGCATCGTGGCGAGCGTCGGCTACTCCGGCCTGCTGCCGAAGCTCTGCTGCTCCTCCGAGGTCCTGCCGTACGGTCTCGATCCCACGTTCGTCTCCTGGAGCTGGCGCGGCTCCACCGACAGGATCTCGGCGGAGGTCGGCATTCCCCTCAATGCGACGGACGCGCTCCGGCTCGGCTGGACCCGCCGCGATGGCCAGGGGTCGAGCCGCCAGGAGATCCTGGGATTTTTCCGGCAGAGCGACTTCCTCGTCGATGCGGCCGCGGGGTCTGATCTGACGCTCGACCGGGCCGAGCTGAAGTGGGTCCGGGACACGAGCGACGACCCGGTGGTGCCCTCGCGCGGGACCACGCTGAGCGGCGGTCTCGAATGGACCTCCTTCGCGACCGGCCCCCTCGTGGGCACCCGCACTGTGGACAACGAGGTCATCCAGGAGCCTCTGCCGGCCCAGCGCGCGGAGCAGGTCGCCGCGGTCGTCTCGGCAACCCGCCACTGGTCGATCACGCCGCGCCAGACGGTCTCCGCCCTGGGCCGCCTCTCCTTCGGCCAATCGCGCCTGCGCAACCTTCCGACGGCGGGAACGGAGGCCGGCACGGACGTGGAGTTGGACGTCTTCGGCGGCTCACTGGGTCTCCGGCACATGGTCCGGCTGAAGCAGTCGCGGGGCCAGGGGGGCTTCGGCGACACGTACCTGGAGAGCCGGATCGAGATCGGGGTTGAATCGACCTCGCCGGACTTGCAGCTTTCGCGCGCACCGAATCCGCTGGAGCGGCTGGAGGCGTCCGTCGGGCTGGTGTTCCGCAGCGCCTGGGGCCGACTCCGGATCATGCTGACCTACCTCGACGTGGGGGAGGTGCCGTGAGGGGCGCCCGGGAGCGCCGGTCCAAGGACGGCAAGGACTTCAAGGACACCAGGGACTCCTGGTTTCTGTTCTTGTTGTCCTTGGCGTCTTTGTTGTCCTTGCTCGGGGCCTCCCCTCTGCTCGCGGCCGGCCCCACCCTGCACCCGGAAGGCCCCTTCATCGTCCTGGCCGGCCTGCCACCGCTGCTCGATCGCGCGGACGTGCGCAAGCAGCTCGACAGCGGTCTGACCGCCACGCTCGCGTTCGAGGTGCGGACGACCGGCGCCTCGCCGGAGAAGCTGCGGGGCGGCGCCCGGGTCGACGTGCGCTATGAGCTGTGGGACGAGGTCTATCTGGTCACCCGCATCGACGCCTCGGGCAAGCGCGAGCGCCTCCGCTTCGATTCGTTCGACAAGCTCGGCCGCTGGTGGCGGGAGGCGCGCCTGCCGGTCCTGCCGCTCCCCCGCGTGCCCGCCCCCTGGCAGGCCGAGGTGCGGCTGCGGGTCATCCCCTTCTCCCAGGCGGAGCAGCGGGAGACGCAGCGGTGGCTCAGCGAGTCGATGGCCGGCGACGGCAGCGCGGGCGCGGTGTCGCAAGCTCTGGAGGACCGCCCGGCCTCCTTCTCGCAGGTCCTCCAGCTCCTCGTCGCCACCTCGATCGGCCGGCCGGCTCTCTTCGAGCAGGAGTGGACGCTCGGCTTCTCGACCGGAGGGGCACCTAAGTGAGCTGGCGCTCCGCCATCGTGACGATCTGCGGTCTTCTGCTCGCGGCTGCGGCCGCGCTCTGGCTGTTCGAGCGGCAGATCTCGGCCGCCTGGTTCCGGCTCGGCCTCCAGCCGGAGCTCCTGACGACCCTGGAGCGCTCGCTGGACGACCAGAAGCAGCTCGCCCGCCTCGATCCGGACCGCCGGGCCGAGTACCGCCAGCGCTTCGAGGAGACCCGCGGGCTCCTGCAACACCTCCAGATCCTGGAGCACAACCGGCGGGAGATCCTGCAGCGCTACGAGATGGTGCTGCTGACGCTCGTCGGCGGCGTGCTCGTCATGGCCGGCACGGCTCACCTCGTGCGCCAGGGACGGCGGGAGAGGCGGATCGAGCGGCTGCGCGACGCGCTCTCGCAGCTCTCCTCCGGGCGGGACGACGTGGTGGTCGGCGACCAGGGCCGCGACGTGCTGGGGCGCATTGCCGCGATGATCGAGGAGACCTCGCGCATCATCGCGCGCGACCGCCGCCGCCTGGCCGCGCTCCAGAATCTTTCCGGCTGGCAGGAGACGGCGCGCCGCCATGCGCACGAGATGAAGACGCCGCTCACCGCCGCGCGCCTGGAGCTGGTCCGCCTGCAACAGCTCGCCGGCGGGGAGGTGCCGCCGCCGCCGGACGAGGTGCGGCAGTTGGCCGGCAGCGTAGCCGAGGAGCTCGACCGCCTCGGCCGCTTCGCCCAGGACCTCACCGGCTTCGCCCGCCTCCCTCGCCCGCGCCGCGAGCTGCACGACCTGCGGAAGGTCGTCGGCGACTTCACCGGCACGTTCGCCGCGGCATGGCCGAACCTGGATCTGCACTTGGAGCTGCGCCCGGATACCGCGGAGAACGGCGAGTTCCTGGTGGAGGTGGACCGCGAGATGCTACGCAGGGCTCTGGTCAATCTGTGCGACAACAGCTCGCTCGCCCGCAAGGACGGGAAGGGCATCGTGACGATCCGCCTGGACGGCACGCCGCGCGACGTGGTGCTCGACGTGGCGGACGATGGTCCGGGCATTCCGGACGAGGTCCGGCCGCGCGTCTTCGAGCCGTACGTGACGACGCGGCAGCCGGGCGAGGGGATGGGGCTCGGCCTCGCGATCGCCAAGAAGATCCTGCTGGACCACGGCGGGGATCTGGAGCTGCGGCGGACCTCTCCGGCGGGGACGACGTTCCGGCTGCTGCTGCCGAGACCTCATCAGACCGATCCGACGGATCCGACCGATCGGTCCGATGGGGCGATGAGGTGAGGTCATGACCCGTCTCTTGATCGTGGAAGACGACGAGAAGATCCGCGCCGGGCTCCTCCTTCAGCTCCGCGAGGAGGGGTTCGCCCCCAGCGCGGTGTCGGCGGCGGAGGAGGCTCTGGCGCTGCTGGAGGAGCCGGCCGCTCCGCTCCCCCATCTCCTGCTGCTCGACGTGCGGCTGCGCGGCATGAGCGGGGTGGATCTGGTGCGCCGGCTCGTCGAGATCCGGCGCTTCCCGCCGACCATCATCATCTCGGGGGAGGCCTCGATCAGCGAGACGGTGGAGGCGCTGCGGCTGGGAGTCCACGACTTCATCGAGAAGCCGTTCACCCGCGAGCGGCTGCTGCGCTCGATCCGCAACGCGCTGGAGCACCATGCCCTGCAACGCGAGGTGGCTTCGCTCAAGGGGGAGCCGGAGATCCTCGGCGATTCGCCGGCCATCGCCGCCCTGCGCGAGCGGATCGCCCGCGCCGCGGCCACGGACGCGCGGGTGCTCATCATGGGCGAGAGCGGCACGGGCAAGGAGCTGGTGGCGAGCGCGCTCCACCGCCAGAGCGCCCGCGCGCACCGGCCGTTCATCAAGATCAACTGTGCGGCGATCCCGGACAACCTGATCGAGGACGAGCTGTTCGGCCACGCCCGCGGCGCGTTCACCGACGCCAAGGTCGCCAAGCCCGGCCTCTTCGAGGAGGCCGACGGCGGCACGCTCTTCCTCGATGAGATCGGCGACATGGAGTACCAGCTTCAGTCGCGCCTGCTGCGCGTGCTGGAGGACGGCCGCGTGCGGCGGGTGGGGGACACGCGCGACCGGCAGGTGGACGTGCGGGTGATCGCGGCCACGAACCGCGAGCTGGAGAAATCGATCCGCGACGGCGCCTTCCGCGAGGATCTCTACTTCCGGCTGGCCCATCTGCCGCTCGCGGTGCCGGCGCTGCGGGAACGGCGGCAGGACGTGCGCCTGCTCTTCGACGGCTTCCTGGAGCGCTATGCCCGCCACCACCGGATGCGTGCGCGTCAGATCGACCCCGAGGTCTATCCGCTGCTGGAGAGCTATGCCTGGCCCGGAAACGTCCGCGAGCTGCGGAACCTCTCCGAGCGCCTGGTCGTCTTCGGCGGCGACCCGATCACCCCCGACCAGCTCCCCTCGAGCTTCTTCGTCCCGGCCCGAACGCTCGAGACCGGGCTCCTCCGCCTGCCGGAGGCTTTCCCTGTGGTGCCGCTGCGCGACGTGAAGACCCGATGCGAGCGCGAGTACATCGAAGCGGTGCTCCACCGCACCCGCTGGAACTTCACCGCGGCGGCGAAGCTGCTGGACGTGCAGCGGACGTATCTGCACCAGAAGGTGAAGGCCCTGGGGATTCGGCGGCCGGGGGGTGGGGAGGAGATCGCCCCGTGACCCCATACGCGCTAACTTTGTTGGCCGTGCCCGCCGTCACCAGGGGTTGAAACCCCTGGCTACCGAACACCAACAATCGTCCCCAAGGGGACGACGCCCCCGTCCGCCCCTTCAGTGGGCGGTTTTTCTTCTAGGTAGCCAGGGGTCTC
>DATFPH010000475.1:0-2263 GCA_035264905.1 Thermoanaerobaculia bacterium | reverse complement strand
CGCGCTGGTCGGCACCGCGACGACGCCCGACGAGGCGGAGGCCCTGGAGGAGAACGGCGCCGATCTCGTGTGCGCCTCCGGGTTCGAGGCCGGAGGACACCGCGGGAGCTTCCTCCGTCCCGCGGAGCAGTCGCTCACCGGGACACTGGCGCTCGTCCCCCAGGTGGTGAGCGCCGTGCGGGTCCCGGTCCTGGCCGCGGGCGGGATCGCCGACGGCCGCGGCGTCGCGGCGGCGTTGGTGCTCGGCGCCGCGGCGGCCCAGATCGGCACGGCCTTCCTGATGTGCCGGGAGTCCGGAGCGAGCGATCTCCACCGCGCGGCTCTCGCCGACCGCACCTGCGCGCGGCGCACGGCCCTCTCGCGGGCCTACACCGGGCGGCTGGCGCGGATGCTCGCCAACCGCTATACGGACGAGATGGCCCAGCCCCCCTCCGAGCTGCTCCCGTACCCGCTCCAGAACGAGCTCACCCGGGAGCTTCGGTCCGCGGCGGCCCGCGCCGGCCGCGACGACCTCCTGGCGCTGTACGGCGGCCAGTCGGCCCCCCTGGCCTCCCTCAGCTCCGCCGCCGATCTCATCACTACCCTGGCCGCGGAGACGAGCGCTGTGTTCGAACGGTTCGCTTAGAGGGCGAGGCGGGCCAGCTCTTCGCCGAAGCGTGGTCACCTCGGGTGCAGGACGTCGCGAGAAGGTGGAGAGCTCTCGACAAACACCTCCGCCGGCGCATGGACGTGGCGAGGGGCGGATTCCTTCATCCGTAGAAGAGCTGCATGGTGGACGTCGGCCAGCTTGACCTGAGGGCTCGTGGCCGCAGAGCGAGGCGCCGATCGACTCTGGCAGAGAAATTCGCAGAACGCATCGGCTAAGTGAAGCTCAGGCAATTGCTCTTCAATCCAGAGGAACGCTCCCGCTTCGTTGAGCTCGAGAAAGACGTAATCCCCTGCCGGAGTCACGATGAGATCGAAGCAGCCAAAGACGATTCCGAGGTCTTTCATTACAGCCCTGCACACCTTCTGGACCGGCTTCGGAAGTGTAAAAGGCTCGAGTCTCACCTGCACCGATGCGGCGCGCCAATCCATTCTGCCTGCCGAAAGAGGTATTTTCCCGCTACTGATTGTTTTAGTTGGCGTTTTTGCAGGAGCCGCTGGCTGCGCGGTTGCGCAAGTACAGGCTCGCGTGACTCGAGCTGGCGTTGTGGGGTCCTTGGCGGGTGTCTGGCAAGATCCGGTCAACCCAGATTTTTTTCTGGAAATAGCCGGTACCCAAATCCTGATCGCAGCCGGTGGGAGAATTCGAGAAGCGGCGGCCGTCTTGGCGCCGACCGAGGGCGGGCTGCTGGTCTGCCAGGAGGGACACGAGGTCTCGTTGGCCCTCCGCCGGATTGGCGAGGTCGTCGAGTTTCTTCATGCGAGGGAGGGGAGGGCGCGCCGGCTGGTAAGGACGAGCACCAGACCCGATGCGTTGGCGTTGTCGCTCAAGCTGCCCGACCCATCGCCTCTCCAAGATTCCGAAATCCTCGCAATCCAAAGAGAAATTCGCCTTCGCTATCAGGACGATCAGTCTTCGTTTCGGCAGCGGGTTCGCGACCCAATGCCCTGGCTCCGGGAATCAGGAAGCGTCACCGTACCGAGCTCGAAGCCGGAAGGAGTTGACTTTCGTTCGGTGGAGAGATCCGGAATCAACGCTGAGTACATACGTAATCTCATCTTGGAGATTGGCTGGCTCGATGCGAAGCGTTTTGGTTATCCTACTTCGACGAATGCGTTCGTGCTTGTCCAGCACAGCTGGGATCCCTCTCTAATGCTCTCCGTTCTGCCACGAGTCAAGCAAGACGTGGACGCGGGCCTGATGGCCGGTGAATCCTATGCGCTGCTGTACGACCGAGCGCAACTGGCGCTTGGGTGGCCTCAGAGGTTCGGGTCACAGGTGGTAAGGAGCTCCAGCGGTGAATGGATCGTCCTTCCTCTCGAAGATCCCGAGGAGGTGGATGCTCGCCGGAAGGAATGGGGTCTGCAGCCGCTGAAGGACTACGTCGGCCTCTTTGGCGCTCCCGCGGTCAAGCTAAGCGCAGAATGCTCGGCCTTGACCACGCCCTCCCATCAATCCTCCGAGCCCCATTAGCTCGTTCCTGTCCTGGAGCCTGTAAGTGATAGAAGAGGAATGACTTAAAGGCGCATTCGGGCTGGCGTTTTTTGCGCTGAGTGTCTAGAATCGGGGTCGCCAAACCTTGATTCGAGAGAACTTAGCCCAGAAAGAGAGGCCGAC
>DATFPH010000474.1:0-14009 GCA_035264905.1 Thermoanaerobaculia bacterium | reverse complement strand
GACCGCAAGGCGCTGCCGGCGCCGGAAGAGGACGGAGCGCGGCTGGAGACGGGGGAGTCCTACGTGGCGCCGCGCACGCCGGAGGAGCGGGTGCTGGCCGCGGTGTGGGCGCGGGTGCTGGGCGTCGAGCGGGTGGGCCTCCGCGACAACTTCTTCGCCCTCGGCGGCGACTCCATCCTGAGCCTCCAGATCGTCTCCCAGGCGCGGCGGGAGGGGCTCCACCTCACCCCCAAGCAGATGTTCCTGCACCAGACCGTGGAGGAGCTGGCCGCGGCGGCGGAGACTATGGCGGCCGAGGTGGGGGAGATGGAGGAGGTGCTCGGAGAGACTCCGCTGACGCCGATCCAGGCGTGGTTCTTCGAGCTCGACCCGGTGGACCGCCACCACTGGAACCAGGCCATCCTGCTGGAGGCGCGGCGGACCCTCGACGCGGCGGCGCTGGAGAGCGCCGTCGCCGGGCTCGTCGAGCGCCACGACGCGCTGCGGATGCGCTTCGCGCGCGGCGCCGCGGGCTGGGAGCAGCGGCTGACGCCGGTGGACGGGACGACGCCCTTCGCGCGGCTCGACCTCTCGGCGCTGCCGGAGGGGGTCCAGAGCCCCACGGTGGAAGCGGCGGCGGCCGCCCTCCAGGAGAGCCTCGACCTCACCGCCGGGCCGCTCCTCCGGGTCGCCTCGTTCGACCTCGGGGTGGAGCGGCCGGGCCGCCTGCTGCTGATCGTCCATCACCTGGCGGTGGACGGCGTCTCCTGGCGGGTCCTGCTGGACGACCTGGAGCACGCCTACAAGCGCCTGAGCCGGGGCGAGGCTCCGCAGCCGGGACCGCGCACCACCTCCTTCGCGCATTGGGCGCGGCGCCTCCAGGAGCACGCGCGCTCGCCCCGGCTCCAGGCCGAGGTGGAGCACTGGCTGGCGCAGGCGCCCGGCCAGATCGCCGCCCTGCCGGTCGATCAGACCGCCGGGCCGAACACCGTCGCCTCCGCCCGCGTGGTGACCGTGGCGCTCGGCGAGGAGGAGACCGGCCGCCTGCTGCAGGACGTGCCGCGTGCCTACCGGACGCAGATCAACGACGTGCTGCTGACCGCGCTCGCCCGCGTCCTCTGCGGCTGGACCGGCTCCGAGTCGGTCCTCGTCGAGCTCGAAGGGCATGGGCGGGAGGAGATCCTCGACGGGGTCGATCTCTCGCGCACCGTGGGCTGGTTCACCTCGATCTTCCCGGTGCTGCTGGCGCCGCGGGGCGGCCTGGAGGAGAGCCTCAAGGCGGTCAAGGAGCAGCTGCGGCAGGTGCCGAGCCGCGGCGTCGGCTACGGGCTCCTGCGCTACCTGGGAGACGAGAACGTGGCGGACCGCCTGCGCCGGCTGCCGCACGCCGAGGTGAGCTTCAACTACCTGGGCCAGCTCGACCAGACCTTGCAGGCGGACTCCGCGTTCCGCCTGGCTCCGGAGTCGAGCGGTCCGTCCGAGAGCCCGCTCTCCCCGCGGCCGCACCTGCTGGAGGTGAACGGCAACGTTCTCGGAGGAAGACTGCGCATCTCCTGGATCTACAGCGAGAGCTTCCACTCCGCGGCGGCCGTTGAGCAGCTCGCGGAGGCCTTCCTGGAGACGCTCCGCCGCCTGATCGACCACTGCGTCCTGCCCGGCAGCGTGGGCTACACCCCGTCGGACTTCCCCCTGGCGCGCCTGGACCAGGCGGCGCTCGACCGCCTGCTGGGGAGGGACGCCGGTGTCGAGGACCTCTACCCCCTGTCGCCGATGCAGCAGGGCATCCTCTTCCACGCGCTCTACTCGCCGAGCTCGGTGGAGTACTTCAACCACCTCACCTGCCGGTTCGACGGCGGGCTCGACGTCGAGGCCTTCCAGGCGGCCTGGCGGCACATCGTCCGGCGCCAATCGATCTTCCGCACCGCCTTCCGCTGGGAGGGTCTCGACGAGCCTCTCCAGGTCGTGCGCCGCGACGCCGAGCCCGCCTGGGAGATCGACGACTGGCGCGGCCTCGGCCCGGCGGAGCAGGAGGCGCGCCTCGCCCGCTTCCTGGAGGAGGACTGCGCCCGCGGCTTCGACTTCGCCGCGGCCCCGCTGATGCGCATGTTCCTCTTCCGCCTCGGCGACGAGAGCTGGCAGTTCGTCTGGAGCCACCATCACCTGCTCCTCGACGGCTGGTCGCTCCCCGTGCTGTTCAACCAGAGCTTCGAGGCGTATGCGGCCCTCGTCCAGGGGCGCGAGCCGAACGGCGCCCGTTCCCGCCCCTTCCGCGACTACATCGGGTGGCTGCGCGATCAGGACCTGGCGCGGGCCGAGGCGTTCTGGCGCCGCTACCTGGCCGGCTTTTCGACGCCGATCACCATGCGCCTGGAGAGCGGCGCCGCTCCCGCCAACGGGGGGAGCCGGTACGCGGCCGAGAAGCTCCTCCTGTCCTTGGAGCTGACCGCGGCCCTGCAGGAGCGGGCCCGCGGCCACCAGCTCACGGTCAACACCCTGGTGCAGTCGGCCTGGGCGCTCCTCCTCCACCGCTACAGCGGCAGCGAGGACGTGGTCTTCGGGATGGTCGTCTCCGGGCGGCCCGCGGAGCTGGCCGGCATGGAGTCGATGATCGGCCCCTTCATCAACGCCCTCCCGGTGCGGGTGCGGATCGACGGCGCGGCGCGGACCCTGGACTGGCTCCGCGCGCTCCAGGAGCAGCAGGCCGAGCTGCGGCAGTACGAGTACAGCTCCCTCATCCAGATCCAGGGGTGGAGCGAGGTGCCGCGCGGCCGGTCCCTGTTCGAAAGCTCGGTGGCGTTCGACAACTACCCGACCGGCGGCCCCTCCGAGGAGCCCGAGACCGGCGTCGTGATGCGCGACGGCCGCTACGTCGACTGGAACAGCTATCCGATCAGCCTCGACGTGGCGCCGCATGAGGAGCTGTCGATCTCGGTCAAGTACAACGTCGAGCGGTTCGATGCGCCGGCCGTGCGGCGCATCCTGCGCGACTTCGAGATCGTGCTCCGCGCCTTCGCCGGCGGCTTCGAGCAGAGCCTCGCGGACCTCGGGGCGCTGCTCGACGAGGCCGACCGGCAGGAGCGCGCGCGCCGCGAGGAGCAGTACAAGTCGTCCCTCCAACAGAAGCTCAAAGGAATCCGCCGCCCGGTGGCGGTCAACGATTGATCAGAACGCGAGGTACCCAGTGAAAACGATGGAACCACTCCGCATGAAGAGCCTGGGCCGGGTCGAGCGCAAGGGCGTGAGCCTGTCCGACGGCGAGCTGTTGACGATGAGCCCCCTGGAGCCCGCGGGATTCCCGCTGCTCCTCCAGCCCGCGATGCCGGGGGTCGACCTGGCCGCCTGGGCGCGCGGCCACCGCGACCGGATCGACGATCTGCTCCTCGAGCACCGGGCGCTGCTCTTCCGCGGCTTCGGCGTCAAGTCGGCCGACGACTTCCACGCCGTCGTCGAGGCGAGCTCCTCGGGCGACCTCCTGCAATACCGCGACCGCTCCACGCCGCGCTACGAGGTGGGCCAGAAGGTCTACGTCTCCACCATCTATCCGGCCGCCGAGAAGATCCGCCCCCACAACGAGGGGACCTACTGGATGGCCTGGCCGCGCAAGATCTACTTCTGCTGCCTGCAAGCTCCGGAGCAGGGGGGCGAGACCCCGATCTGCGACGTGCGCAAGGTCTACCGGAGCATCGATCCCGCGGTCCGCGAGGCGTTCGAGCGCAAGGGGATCATGTACGTGCGCAACTACAACGAGGGGGTCGGGCTCTCCTGGCAGGAGGCCTACCAGGCGGCGGACCGCGCCGAGGTGGAGGAGTACGGCCGCGCCAACCGCATCGAGGTCGAGTGGCGCGACGGCGAGCGCCTGCGCACGCGGCAGATCCGGCCGGCGGTGCGCCGGCACCCGGTCACCGGCGAGAGCCTCTGGTTCAACCACGGCGCCTTCTTCCACATCTCGTCCCAGGAGCCGGCGGTGCGGGCGGAGCTCCTCGCCGCCTTCGGGGAGGAGGACCTCCCCTACAACACCTACTACGGCGACGGCACGCCGATCGAGGACGCGGTCATCGCCCACATCCGCGAGGCCTACGAGCGCGAGAAGGTGATCTTCCCCTGGCTCCCGGGGGACGTGCTGATCCTGGACAACATGACGATGGCCCACGCCCGCGAGCCCTATTCCGGCGAGCGGAAGGTCGTGGTGGCGATGGTCGACAAGCAGAGCGACGTGCAGGCGTAAAGCAGCAACGGAGCCGTGCGCGGCTCGCAGTTGAGAGGTCAATTGAGAGGTCAAGATGCAAGACGTAAAGATTCAAGGGTTCCGTCTCTCTCCCCAGCAGGAGCATCTCTGGACTGTCCTGTCCGCCGAGGACGTGGCGCGTTGCGCGGCCCGGTGCGAGGTGCGGATCGAGGGGGCTCTGGACCCCGAAGCTCTCGCTCAGGCCGTGCGCGGGCTGGTGGCGCGCCACGAGATCCTGCGCACCCGCTTCCAGTGCCTCCCGGGCGTGACCGTGCCCCTCCAGGTGATCGGCGACGTCGGGCCGGCCGCGCCGCCCGCCCTGGGGGAGCACGACCTCCGCGCGCTCGACGCGGCGGCCCAGGATGCGTTCGTCGAGCGCGTCCGGGCCGAGCTGGAGGAGCCTTTCGATCTCACGCACGGCGCGCCGCTGCGGCTCGCCCTCCTGCGGCTGGCCGCGGAGGAGCGCCTGCTGCTCCTCGCGCTGCCCGCTCTCGCCTGCGACGAGGCCGGCCTCGAGAACCTGGTGCGCGAGCTGAGCCTCGCCTTGACCGGCGGCGCCGAGGCCGAGCCCGTGCAGTACGTGGACGTCTCCGAGTGGCACCACGACCTGGCGGCGGGGGAGGACGGAGCCCTCGGCCGCGAGCACTGGCGCGAGCACCGGCTGCCGGCCGCTTTCGCCACCTCCCTGCCGGGTGAGACGGCGGGCGCCGGCGGCTCCATCGCCATGGCCGCGCAGCGCTTCGCGCTCGCTCCGGAGTTGGCCGGCCGCCTGGAAGCGCTGGCCGCCCGGCTCGGCGTCGACCTCCAGGCCGTCCTGCTGGCCGCGTGGGCGTCGCTCCTCGGGAGGACCGTGGAGGGGGAGGAGATGGTCCTCGGCGCCGCCTTCGCGGGGCGCCGGTACGACGAGCTGAAGGACGTCGTCGGTCTCCTCGCCCGGCACCTGCCGGTCCGCGTCCCCTCCCTGGAAGGGGTCGCGTTCGCCGATCTGGCGGTCCGCCTCGGCGGCCTCCTCGGCGAGGCGGAGTCCTGGCAGGAGGCGTTCTCCTGGCGCGATGCGGCGCCGGAGGCGGACGCGGCTCCGTTCCTCCCGTTCTGCTTCGCGTTCGCCGAGGCGCCGGAAGCGCTCCCGGCGGGGCCGGCGCGCTTCAAGGTCGTCGATCGGCGGAGCCTGTTCGACCTCTTCCTGGTGAAGCTGTCCCTGCTCCGCGAAACCTCCGGTCAAATCCGCGGCGAGCTGCTCCACGACGCCGGCCGTCTCGCGGAGGCGGAGGCCGCCCGCATGGTCGAGCGGCTCCAGGTGCTCCTGGAGAGTGCGGTGGAGGAGCCGGGCCGGGCCGTGGAGCGCCTCCGCCTGCTGAGCGGCGGCGAGCGGCGCCACGTGCTCGTGGAGCAGAACGACACGGCGGTCCCGCTGCGCGAGGTTGCCACCATCCACCAGCTCTTCGCGGAGCAGGCGGCCCTCCATCCGGAGCGCCCCGCGGTCGTGCTGGGCGGCAGCCGCCTGACCTACGGCGAGCTCGACGCCCGGGCCGGGGAGCTGGCCGCCTCCCTGCGAGGGCTCGGAGTGGGGCCCGACACGATCGTGGGCCTGTGCGTGGAGCGCTCGCTGGAGCTGGCGGTGGGCATCCTGGGCGTGCTCAAGGCCGGCGGCGCCTATCTCCCGCTCGACCCCGCCTACCCGGCGGACCGCCTCGCCTACATGATCGAGGACTCGGGCGCGCCCGTCCTCCTCACCCAGAGCCATCTGGCCGCGGGGCTGCCGTCCCACCGGGCGCGCGTGATCTGCCTCGACGGCGGCGAGCCGCTGCCCGCGGCCGGGGGCGCCGCGCGCGCCGGTGCGGCCGGCGCCGGCCATCTCGCCTACGTGATCTACACCTCGGGCTCGACCGGCCGCCCCAAGGGGGTCGGCGTCAGCCACGGGAACCTCGTGCATTCCACCCTGGCCCGGCTGGCCTATTACGAGCGGCCGGTGAAGAGCTTCCTCCTGCTCTCGTCGTTCGCCTTCGACAGCTCGGTCGCGGGGATCTTCGGGTCGCTCTGCCAGGGGGGCACGCTGGTGCTTCCCGACGGCGGGCCGCAGCTCGATCCGGTGCAGCTGAACGCGCTCATCGCCAGCGCCGGGATCACCCACATGCTCGCCCTCCCCTCCCTCTACAGCGCCCTGCTGGCCGAGGCGAGGCCGGGGGAGCACGCGTCGCTGAAGACGGTGATCGTGGCCGGCGAGGCGTGCCCGGCGGATCTCGTCGCACGCCATCACGACCGCTGCCCGGGGGCCCTCCTCTACAACGAGTACGGGCCGACCGAGGGGACGGTCTGGAGCAGCGTCGCCGCGCTCCCGCGCGAGCTCCCCGGCGGCCGTGTCTCCATCGGCCGGCCGATCGCCAATACCCGCGCCTACCTCCTGGACCACGAGATGGAGCCCGTGCCCGCCGGCTTCGCCGGGGAGCTCCTCATCGGCGGGCCGGGCCTGACCCGCGGCTATCTGCGCCAGCCCGCCCTGACCGCGGAGCGCTTCGTGCCCGATCCGTTCGGCGGCGAGCCCGGCCGGCGCCTGTACCGCACCGGCGACCTCGCCCGCTGGCTGCCGAGCCGCGAAATCGACTTCCTCGGCCGGATCGACCACCAGGTCAAGATCCGCGGCTTCCGCATCGAGCTGGGGGAGATCGAGGCGGCGCTGCTCCGCTTCCCGGGCCTCCGCGAGGCGGTGGTCGTGGCGCGGGAGGACGAGCCCGGCGACAAGCGCCTGGTGGCCTATCTCGTGCCCGCCGGCGCGCCGGCTCCCGACCTCCAGGCCGTCCGCGACGCCCTCCGGCAGGAGCTGCCGGAGCACATGGTTCCCTCGGCGTTCGTGCCGCTC
Source organism: Thermoanaerobaculia bacterium (assembly GCA_035264905.1). Taxonomy (GTDB): domain Bacteria; phylum Acidobacteriota; class Thermoanaerobaculia; order Multivoradales; family UBA5704; genus UBA5704. The sequence goes on along the minus strand of DATFPH010000474.1, from coordinate 6,948 downwards.
GACGAGGTGCCGCGGACGCCCAACGGCAAGGTCGACCGCAAGGCCCTGCCGGCGCCCGGCGCGACCCGCCTGCGCGGCGAGCTGCTCGCTCCGCGGACCCCGGTGGAGGAGGTGGTGGCGGGGATCTGGGCGGACCTCCTGGGCCTCGACGCCGTCGGCGTCCAGGACAACTTCTTCGAGCTCGGCGGCCACTCGCTGCTCGCCACGCGCGGCGTCTCGCGCCTGCGCGAGGCCTTCCGGGTGGACCTGACCTTGCCCGACCTGTTCGCGGCGCCGCGGGTGGAGCAGATGGCCGCGTTCGTCGAGCAGGCGCTCCGCGCCGAGGTGCGCCTGGAGGAGCCGCCGCTCCTGCGCGGCGAGCGCACAGACCGCGGCTCCCGGCTTCCCCTGTCCTTCGCCCAGCAGCGCCTCTGGTTCCTCGACCAGCTGGAGCCGGGCTCGACGGCCTACAACGTCCCGACCGCGCTGCGGATCTCGGGTCCGCTCGACGGCGCTGCGCTGCGCCGGAGCCTCGAAGAGATCATGCGCCGCCACGAGGTGTTGCGCACCCGCTTCGAAGCGGTCGACGGCAGGCCGCACCAGGTGATCGCGGAGGAGCCGGAGCTGGGCTTCACGGTGACCGACCTGCGGCAGGTGGACGCGGGCGAGCGCGAGGAGCGGGCGCGGCTCCTGGCGATCGAGGAGATCCGCCGCCCGTTCGATCTGGCGCGCGGGCCGCTGCTGCGCGCCGCGCTCTACGAGCTGGGCGACGAGGACCGGGTGCTCCTCCTCACCGTCCATCACATCGTCTCCGACCTGTGGTCGATCGGGATCTTCGTCCGCGAGCTCTCGGCGCTCTACGAGGCGTTCTCGCACGGCCGGCCGTCGTCGCTGCCGGAGCTGCCGGTCCAGTACGCCGACTTCGCCCGCTGGCAGCGGGAGTGGCTGCAGGGCGAGGTCCTGGAGCGCCAGCTCGCCTACTGGCGGGACCGGCTCGCGGGCGCTCCGCCGGCCCTCGACCTGCCCGTCGACCGGGCGCCGGCGGCGGTCCGCTCCTCGCGGGCGGGCACCCTGGCGTTCTCCCTCCCGGGCGAGGCCCTGGCGGGGTTGCGGCAGCTGGGCCGCGGCAACGGCGCCACGCTCTTCATGACCCTGCTCGGGCTCTACCAGGTGCTCCTCGGCCGCTTCAGCGCGCAGCGCGACCTCTGCGTCGGCGTGCCGATCGCGGGCCGCACCCGCGTCGAGACCGAGCCGCTGATCGGCTTCTTCGTCAACACGCTGGCGCTGCGCTGCGACCTGTCCGGAGACCCGTCGTTCCGCGATCTCCTGGCGCAGGTCCGCCAGACCGCGCTCGGCGCCTACACCCACCAGGAGCTGCCGTTCGAGGTCCTGGTCGAGGACCTGCAGCCCGAGCGCGAGCTGAGCCGCTCGCCGCTCTTCCAGGTCCTGTTCACGCTCCAGAACGCCGCGGTGGGAGAGCTGCGCCTCGGCGGCGGCGTCCAGGTGGAGCCCGTGACCTTCGAGGAGGCCACCAGCACGCCGTTCGACCTGTCGCTGTCGATGCGGGAGCTGGCGGAGGAGCTGGCCGGCTCTCTGGAGTACGCCGCCGACCTGTTCGACGAGGAGACCGCGCGGCGGATGCTGAGCGGCTTCCGCACCCTGGTCGAGGGGGCGGTCGCCGATCCCGGCCGGCGGCTCTCGGAGCTGCCGCTCCTCTCCGCCGGGGAGCTGCGGCAGGTCCTCGTCGACTGGAACCAGACCGCCACCGGGCACGACCGGGAGCAGACCCTGCCGCGGCTCTTCGCGCGGCAGGCCGCCGCGACGCCCGGCGCCGTGGCCCTCTGCTTCCGCGACGCCCACCTGACCTACCGCGAGCTCGACGAGCGGGCGGACCGCCTGGCCCGCCACCTGCGGTCGCTCGGCGTCGGACCCGAGGCGCGGGTGGGCGTCCTCCTGGAGCGCTCGCCGGACCTGGTGGCCGCGATCCTCGGCGTGCTCAAGGCCGGGGGCGCCTACGTGCCCCTGGACCCGGCGTATCCCCAGGAGCGGCTGGACTTCATGCTCGCGGACAGCGGAGCGCGGGCCCTCCTCACCCAGCCCGGCCTGGCCGCGGCCGACCGGCCGGGCGTCCAGACGGTCCTGCTGGAGCCCGGTCTGGCCGGCCTCCCGGAGAGCCGCGAGGCCGCTCCGGAGCCCTCGCTCGCGCCGCAGAACCTGGCGCTCGTGATCTACACCTCGGGATCGACCGGCGTGCCGAAGGGCGTCGCGATCCAGCACCGGAGCGTGGCGGCCCTCCTCGGGTGGGCCGGCGACGTGTTCCCGCCGGAGGACCTGGCGGGGGTGCTGGCCTCGACGTCCGTCTGCTTCGACCTCTCGGTCTTCGAGCTGTTCCTGCCGCTCTGCCGCGGCGGGCGGGTGATCCTCGTCGAGGACGTGCTGCGCCTCGCCGAGGCGCCGGCGGCGGACCAGGTGACGCTGATCAACACCGTCCCTTCGGCCATCGCCCAGCTCCTGGAGCTCGGCGCCGTGCCGGCTTCCGTGCGCACGGTCAACCTGGCCGGCGAGCCGCTGCGCGGCGACCTGGTCGACCGGATCTACGCCGCGACCCCGGCGCGCCGGGTGCTCAACCTCTACGGACCGTCGGAGGACACGACCTACTCGACGTGGGCCGAGGTCCCGCCGGGCTCGGCGTTCCCCACGATCGGCCGGCCGGGCGGCGACACCCAGGTCTATCTGCTGGACGCCGGTCTGCGGCCGGCGCCGCTCGGCGCCCTCGGGGAGCTGTGCCTCGGAGGAGCCGGGCTCGCCCGCGGCTACCTCGGACGCCCCGCTCTCACCGCCGAGAGGTTCGTTCCCGATCCGTTCGGCTTCGCACCCGGCGGGCGCCTCTACCGGACCGGCGACCTGGCGCGCTATCAGGCGGACGGACAGATCCGCTTCCTGCGGCGCATCGACCATCAGGTGAAGATCCGCGGCTTCCGCATCGAGCTGGGAGAGATCGAGGCCGCGCTGCACCGCCATCCCGCGGTCGCGGAGGCGGTCGTCGTGGCGCGCGAGGACCGGCCCGGCGAGCGGCGCCTGGTCGCCTACTGCGTGGCCGCGGGCGGCGCCGAGCCGGCGGCCGGCGAGCTGCGCACGTTCCTCGGCCAGACGTTGCCGGGCTACATGGTCCCCTCCGTGTTCGTGGCTCTCGACGCCATGCCGCGGACGCCGAACGGGAAGCTGGACCGCAAGGCCCTGCCGCTCCCCGGCGCGGCGCGGACCGAGGCCGGCGCGGCGTACGCCCCGCCGCGCAATCCGGTCGAGGAGCGGATGGCGGAGATCTGGGCCGAGGTCCTGGGGATCGACCGCGTCGGCATCCACGACAACTTCTTCGACCTCGGCGGGCACTCGCTGCTGGCCACCCAGGTGATCGCCCGGGTGCGCCAGTCCTTCGACGTCGAGCTGCCGCTGCGCTCTCTGTTCGAGAAGCCCACGGTCGCCGCGCTCGGCGAGGCGGTCGAGGCCGCGCGGCCGGTGGTCGCCACGGTGGACAAGATCGCCGCGGCGCTCGCCCGGATCGAGGAGCTGTCGAGCGAAGAGGTCCTGGCCCTCCTCGCGGAGCAGGGGCGCTGAGATGACGGCGACGATCGCGCAGCAAGCCCTCGCGGCCCGCATCGCCGGGCTCCCGGAAGAGAAGCGCCGTCTGCTCGAGCGGATGCTCCGGGCGGAGCAGGTCGAGATCTCACGGTCTCTGATCCTGCCCCGGAAGGACGCGGCGGAGCCGGCGAGGCTCTCCTTCGCGCAGGAGCGCCTCTGGTTCCTCGACCAGCTGGAGCCGGGCAGCCCGCTCTACAACATGCCCACGGCCCTGCGGCTGCAGGGGATCCTGGACGTGGGGGTGCTGGCGCGGACGCTCGGCGAGGTCGTCCGCCGGCACGAGACCCTGCGCACGAGCTTCCGCGAGACCGCGGAGGGTCCGGTCCAGGTGATCGCGCCGGCGCGCCCCCGGCCGCTGCCGGTGGTGGACCTGGCGGGTCTGCCGGAGCCGCGGCGGCGGGCCGAGTCGTCGCGCCTCGCCGCCGAGGAGGCGCTGCGGCCGTTCGATCTGTCGCGGGGGCCGCTGCTGCGCGCCGCGCTGCTGCGGCTGGGCGGCGAGGACCACGTGGCCCTCTTCACCCTGCACCACGTCGTCAGCGACGGCTGGTCGATGCAGGTGCTGGTCGAGGAGGTGGGGGCGCTCTACGGGGCCTACCTGGCGGGGCTGCCGTCGCCTCTCGCGCCGCTGCCGGTGCAGTATGCCGACTATGCCGCCTGGCAGAGGAGCTGGCTGTCGGGGGAGACCCTGAAGGCGGAGCTGGGCTACTGGCGGACGCGGCTGGCCGGCCTGCCGCCGCGGCTGGAGCTGCCCACGGACCGGCCGCGGCCGGCGGTGGAGACCCGCCGGGGGGCGGTGCGGGGATTGGCGCTCGATCCGGAGCTGTCGGCGCGCCTGGCGGACCTGGGCCGGCGCGCGGGCGCCACGCCGTTCATGACCCTCCTCGCGGCATGGCAGGCGCTGCTCGGCCGCTGGGCAGGCGTCGAGGATCTGGCGGTGGGCACCCCCATCGCGGGCCGCAGCCGGGAAGAGGTCGAGCGGCTGATCGGCTTCTTCGTCAACACCCTGGTGCTGCGCGGCGACCTGTCGGGGGGCCCGAGCTTCCGCGAGCTGCTCGGCCGCGTGCGGCAGGCGTCCCTGGAAGCCCACGAGCACCAGGAGGTCCCCTTCGAGCGGCTGGTCGAGGAGCTGGCGCCGCAGCGCAGCCTCAGCCACTCGCCGCTGTTCCAGGTCCTGTTCGCGCTCCAGAACGTGCGGCGGCAGGCCCTGGATCTGCCGGGGATGCGGCTCTCGCCGCTCGCGTCGGGTGCGGACGTCACGGCCCAGTTCGAGCTCAGCTTCAGCCTGGAGCAGGCGGGCGACCGGATCTTCGGGTCGCTGACCTACAACACGGACCTGTTCGACGGCGCCACGGCCGAGCGGATGCTGGGCCATTTCGCGGCCCTGCTCGCACAGGCGGGCGAGGACCCGGACCGGCGCCTGCCGGAGCTCGATCTCCTGAGCGAGGCCGAGCGGAGCCAGCTGCTGCGGGAGTGGAACGACACGGGCGCGGCCGGCGAGGGGGCGCTCATCCACGAGCTGTTCGAGCGCCGGGCGGCGGAGCACCCCGAGGCGCCTGCCCTGCTCTGGAACGGCGAGACGGTCAGCTACGGCGAGCTCGACCGGCGGGCCGGGCGGCTGGCCCGGAGGCTGCGCCGCCTGGGCGCCGGACCCGAGGTGGTGGTGGGCGTCTGCCTGGAGCGCACGCCCGAGCTGGTCGTGGCGCTGCTGGCGGTGCTCAAGTCGGGTGGCGCCTACCTGCCGCTCGACCCGGTCTATCCGCCGGAACGGCTCGCCCTGATGCTGGCCGACTCCGGAGCCGCGGCCGTGGTCAGCCGGGCGGATCTGGAGTCCCGCCTGCCTGGCTCCGTGCCGGTGTGCCGGGTCGAGGAGGAGGAGATCCAGGCGGCCGCTCCTGAGATCCAGGTCACGCCGGACAACCTCGCCTACCTGATCTACACCTCGGGCTCGACCGGCCGCCCCAAGGGAGTGGCCATCTGCCACCGCAGCGCGGTGACGTTGCTGGAGTGGGCGGCCGAGGTGTTCGCGCCCGAGGATCTGTCGCGGGTCCTCGCCGCGACCTCGGTCTCCTTCGACCTGTCGGTCTACGAGCTGTTCCTGCCGCTGACCCGCGGCGGCACCGTGGTGCTGGCCGACAACGCCCTGGCCTTGCCAAGCCTCGGCGAGGCGGTGACGCTGGTCAACACGGTCCCCTCGGCCATGGCCGAGCTGGTGCGCACGGGCGGCCTGCCGGCGACGGTGCGGACGGTGAACCTGGCCGGCGAGGCGCTGCCGCGCTGGCTGGTGGAGGAGATCTACCGCACCGGCCACGTGGAGCGGGTCTACAACCTCTACGGTCCGTCGGAGGACACCACCTACTCGACGTTCGCGCGGGTGGCTGCCGGGGAGACGTCGGCGCCCTCGATCGGCCGCCCGATCCGCGCCACGCAGGCGTACGTGGTGGATGCGGAGCTGGGTCTCCAGCCGGTGGGCGTGCCGGGGGAGTTGTTCCTCGGCGGCGCGGGTCTGGCCCGCGGCTATCTGGGTCGTCCGGAGCTGACCGCGGAGCGCTTCGTGCCCGATCCGTTCGGCACCGAGCCGGGAGCGCGGCTGTACCGCACGGGCGACTTGGCGCGCTGGCTGGCCGGCAGCAATCTGGAGTTCCTGGGCCGGCTCGATCATCAGGTCAAGCTGCGCGGCTTCCGCATCGAGCTGGGAGAGATCGAGGCCGTCCTGGAGGAGCACGCGGAGGTCGCGGCGGCGCTCGTGGTGGCCCGGGAGGAGCGCCTGGTGGCCTACGTGGCCTCGGCCGGGGCTCCGGAGACCCGCGAGCTGCGGGCGCATCTGAAGAGCCGGCTGCCGGAGCACATGGTGCCGTCCGTCTTCATGGTCCTCGAAGCGCTGCCGCTGACGCCCAACGGCAAGGTGGACCGCAAAGCTCTGCCCGAGCCCGAGCGCGCTGTCGCGGAAGGTGGATTCCTGACGCCGCGCACGCCGGTGGAGGAGATGCTGGCCGGGGTCTGGTGCGAGGTGCTGGGCCTGGAGCGCGTGGGAGTCGGCGAGAGCTTCTTCGAGCTGGGCGGCCACTCCCTGCTGGCCACCCAGGTGATGTCTCGCGTGCGCCGCCTGTTCGGCGTCGAGCTGCCGCTGCGCGACCTGTTCGAAGCCCCGACCGTCGCCGCGCTCGCCGTGCGGATCGAGCAGGCGCGCCGGGCCGAGCGGGGCGCGCTGGCTCCGCCGATCGTTCCGGTGCCGCGCACGGGCGCCGCGCGGCTGTCGTTCGCCCAGCAGCGACTCTGGTTCCTCGACCGCCTGGAGCCGGACAGCCCGGCCTACAACATCCCGGTGGCGCT
>DATFPH010000473.1:0-11407 GCA_035264905.1 Thermoanaerobaculia bacterium | reverse complement strand
CCATGGAGCAGGGCTCCCCAGATCTCCCAGACCGAGAAGTCGAAGGCATACGAGTGGAACAGCGTCCACACGTCCCGCTCGCCGAACCCGAACCAGGCCTCGGTGGCGTCGAAGAGCCGGGTGACGTTGCCGTGGGTGATCAGAGTGCCCTTGGGCCGGCCGGTGGAGCCCGAGGTGTAGATCACGTAGGCCAGGCTCGACGCGTCGCCCAGCGGCTCGAGATCGCCGGCCGGGAGACTCTCCAGCCGCTCGAGCTCCTCCGATCCAACCACGAACCGGATGCCCGCGTCCTCCACGACAAAGGCCAGCCGCTCCCGCGGCGAGCCCGGATCGAGCGGCACATAGGCGGCCCCGGCCTTGAGCACACCCAGGATACCCACCACCAGGTCCACGGAACGGTCCAGGCGCAGACCGACGCGGCTCTCGGTGCCGACGCCGTTTCGGCGCAGCCAGCACGCCAGTTGGTTGGACCGCCGGTGCAGCTCGCCGTAGGTCACCGTCAGGTCACCGCAGGTCAGCGCCGGGGCCTCAGGGGCCAGCCGAGCGCGCGCCGCGAAACGGCTGTGGAGCGTCGAGTCCGCACCGATCTCCTCCCGGATCCCTCCCCACTCCAGGAGCTGGTGCCGCTCCGCCGCGCTGAGCAGCGGCAGATCCGCAAGCCGCAGATCCGCCTCAACCATGCCGGCGAGCAGCGTGGCGAGCTGTTGGAGCAGGCGTGGCGCCGCCTGCTCGTCCACGCGAGCGCGATCCGACGTCAGGCGCAGAGAAACCTGGTCCGCCGCCGTGAGGGTCAGAGTGAGGGGATAGTTGGTGCTCTCCAAGATGCGCAGGTCGCCGATCCGCAGGCTGCTGGAACCGCCGTCTCCTGCGTTGGGATAGTTCTCGAACACGTAGAGCGTTTCGAACAGCGGCGAGCCGGCAGGGACCTCGCTCCAGCGCTGGATCTGGGCCAGCGGGCTGTGCTCGAAGTCCTGCCGGGCGAGTTGGCGCTCCTGGAGGCGTTGCAGCCAGGAGATCAGTGGATCGGGATCGTTCACCCGCGCTCGCACCGGCAGGGTATTGATGAACATGCCGACCATGGTTTCGACGCCAGGCAAAGCGGCCGGACGACCGGAGACCACATTGCCGAAGACCACGTCCTCCTCGCTGCTGTAGCGGCTGACGAGCACGGCCCAGGCGCCCAGGGTGACGGTCTGCAAGGTCAATTTGTGCCGCGCCGCCAAGGCCTGGAGCTCCGCCGTGACCTCGCGGGAGACCTGGATTCTGTGCTCGGCATAACTGGAAACCCCTTCCGCTCCCGCCGGGCGGTCGATGCCCAGAGGATTGGGGGCGGTAAACCCTGCGAGCTCCCCGCGCCAGAACGGCTCGGCCCGCGACACATCCTGCCGCTGCAGCCAGACGATGTAGTCGCTGAACGGCCGCGCCGGCGGCAAGGTCGGCGACGCGGGCTCCCGGCCTTCCCGCAGAGCCGCGTAGACAGATCTCAACTCCTGGACCAGGAGGGGAAGCGACCAGCCGTCCAGCAGCAGGTGATGGAACGTCCAGATGAATGCGAGCTCGCGGTCGAGACGGACCAGGGAGAAGCGCATCAGCGGCGCCCTGTCCAGGGGCAGAGCCGTGTGCCGGTCGCTGTGCCGCAGCTCTTCGAGGCGGCGCTGCCGCTCCTCCGCGGGGAGGCCGCGCCAGTCCAGATCCTGCCAAGGCAGGGCGCAGCTCCTGCGGACGACCTGCAGGGGCGCGTCGAGACCGTCCCAGAGAAACGCCGTGCGCAGCACCCCGTGACGTTCGATGAGCCTCTCCCAGGCTTGCTGGAACAGCCGGCCATCGAGATCCTCCGGCAGGGTGCAGGTGGCCTGGTTGACATAGATCCCGGACTCGGGCGTCAACAGGCTGTGGAACAGCATGCCGTTCTGGACCGCTGACAGCGGGTAGACGTCCGCGACGTCTTTCAGATCCGAAAGAAGCGATGCCAGCTGGCGGAAGCTGTGCGCGTCGAGCCCGGCCTTGGGAAAGTCAGAAGGCGTGAAAACCTCTTCGCTCTCCCGGCTGTCCTGGATCAGTTGCCGCAACGCGCCGGCATAGGCTGAAGCCAGACGCTCCACGGTCTCCCGGCGATGCGTCCGCGAGCCGTAGATCAGGGTCATCCGGAGCCGGCCGTCGGCCACGATGCCGACGATCTCCAACAGATGGGTGCGGTGCGCGCGCGGGCTCCGGCTGGGGCCGACGGACGCTGTGGACGCCCGGACCAGAGAAAGCTCCTCGGAGGTGGCATCGACCTGGCCCAGATAGTTGAACAGGATCTCCGCTGCCGGGGCCGCTTCCAGGAGGTCGGTCGCCTGCAACAGACCGTAGCCGATCCCGCGCCCCGGCACCGCGCGCAACCGCTCCTTGGCGCTCACAAGGGCCTCGCCGGGACCGGCATCCCCCGCCTCCAGGACGACCGGGTACAGGGAGGTGAACCAGCCCACGGTACGCGAGAGGTCGAGATCGTCGAAGAGCGGCTCGCGGCCGTGCCCCTCCAGGTCCACCCGCAGGCGCGGGGAGCCGGTCCAACCCGCCAGAGCCCGGACCAGGGCGCTGAGCAGCGCCTCGTCGATGCGGCTGTGGTAGACCGACGGCAGGGTCGCGAGCAGGTCCGCGGTGTCCTCGACGCCGAGCTCGAAAGATACCGTGGCCTCGTCGCCGGCGAGAGAATCCGCGTCCGGGAAGTCCACCGGCAGGTGGGGCACGGGAATCCGGGCCGTCTCGCGCCAGTGCTCCAGCTCGCGGGCCAACCCCTCCGAGCCGGCATACCCGGCCAGGCGGCACGCCCACTCCTGGAACGAGGTGGTTTTGGGTGGCAAGCTGGGACGCAGCCCGCGCGCGGCCTGGCGGTACGCCCCCTCCAGGTCTGCGAGCAGCACGCGCCAGGAGACCCCGTCTACCACCAGGTGGTGGGTCACCCAGAAAAGCCGGGCCGGCTGCCCGGCGCCCGCGTCGAACAGGCACAGGCGGGTGAGAGGTCCGGCCGACAGGTCGAAGCCAGCCTGGAGAGCCGCGGCCGCGTGCTCGAAGGCTTCGTGAGGAGTGGGCAAGCCCGAAAGGTCGACCTGGCAGAAGGGCGCCACCGGCTCGGCCGGCGCATTCTCCTGCCGCCCACCGTCGAACCGCAGGCGCAAGGCGTCGTGGTGCTCCACGAGGGCAGCCATGGCGCGTTCCAGGGCGGCGGGGGCAAGGGGCTCTCGGGACTCCAGCAGAAGGGCCTGGTTGTAGTGGTGGGGGTCCGCAAAGCCCTGCGCGAAGAACCAGCGCTGGATCGGGGTGAGAGGCACCTCACCCGCCACCGGTCCCTGCCCGGTATGGGCGGCACCGGCGGTCTCTGTGGCCGTGGCGTGGCGGGCGAGCCCGGCTACGGTCTGGTGCTCGAAAATCTGCCGCACGGTGAAGTGCAGGCCGGCCTGACGCGCCCGGACGACGATCTGGACGGAGAGGATCGAATCGCCGCCGAGCTCGAAAAAGTTGTCGTTCACCCCCACCCGTGGCAGGCGCAAGACCTGCGCCCAGACCGCCGCCAGGAGCTCCTCCTCGCGGGTGCGCGGCGCCGCGTAATCCTCGCGCGCGCCAGCCGGTTCCGGCGCCGGCAGGGGCAGGGCCTTCCTGTCCACCTTGCCGTTGGGGGTGAGAGGCAGCGCGGCGAGCGTTACGAAGGTGGCCGGCACCATGTAGTCGGGCAGCCGCTCGCGCAGTTGTTCTCGCAAGGAGCGGCGGAGCTCCTCGGCCGCGACGTCACCGACCACGTAGGCGACCAGCCGCTGGTCGCCGGGCCGGTCCTCGCGCGCCAGCACGACCGCCTCGCGCACCCCGGCCAGCGTGGCCAGCAGGGCCTCGATCTCGCCGAGCTCGATGCGGAAGCCGCGCACCTTGACCTGATGGTCGAGACGGCCCAGGAACTCCAGGGTGCCGTCCGCCAGCCATCGCGCCAGATCGCCCGTGCGATACAGGCGTGAGCCCAGCTCTCCGCCCCACGGATCCGGCACGAAGACCTGCGCCGTGCGCTCCGGCAGGCCGAGGTAGCCGCGCCCCACGCCGCGACCGGCGACACAGAGCTCGCCGGCGACGCCCCGCACCGTCGGCCGTCCCGCGGCGTCGAGCACGTGGATGCGGGTGTTGGCGACCGGCCTGCCGATCGGCAGGGAGAGCGACGGCGTGAGATCGGGCCGGGCCATCGCGTGGTGCGTCACGTCGTCCGAGCACTCGGTCGGACCATAGGCGTTGAGCAGCCGGGTGTGTGGCGCGATCTCAAGCCAGCGGCGGGCGAGCTCCGGCACGCAGGCCTCTCCGGTCACGATCAGCCACTCCAGTGAGGAGAGATCGCTCCCGTCTCCCGCCGCCAAGACGTCCAGCATGCCGCCCAGCAGCGAGGGAACGACCTCGAGCACGGTGATCCGCTCCTCGGCGACGAAGCGCAGCAGCCGCTCGGGGTCCTGGACGGTCGACTCGCCGGCGATGTGCACGCTGCCTCCGGCCATCAGCGGCGCGAGGAGCTGCCAGACCGAGATGTCGAAGCAGTGAGAGGCGGTCTGCGCGACCCGGCTCCGCCGCTCGAGGCCGAGGTCGGCGACCTTGGCCCAGAGGTGGTTGAGCATGCCGCCATGGGCCACCATCGCCCCCTTGGGCCGGCCGCTCGAGCCCGAGGTGTAGATGACGTAGGCCAGGCGGTCGCCCGCGAGCTCGTCCGGCACTGCCGGATCGTCCGCATCGTTCGCATCGCCCGCGTCCGGCAACGCCGCCGGAAAGACCACTGGCAGACCGGTGGGGATGGGCAGGCGGGCGCGCAGGCTCTCGTCCGTGAGAAGGGCTGCCGGACGCGAGTCTGCCAAGAGGAAGGCCAGGCGCTCGCGCGGATACCCCGGATCGAGGGGGACGTAGACCGCGCCGGCCTTGAGCACCCCGAGGAGAGCGACAAGCAGGTCGAGCCTGCGCTCCAGGGCCACACCGACGCGCCCCTCCGGGCCGCAGCCCAGCCGCCGCAGATGGCACGCCAGCCGGTCGACCCGGGCCGCCAGCCCGGCGTAGGTGAGGGTCTGCCCTTCGAAGCTGGCGGCCGGCGCGTCCGGCGTCCGCGCCGCCTGCAACGCGAAGAGACCATGCAGGGAGATCTCCTGCGACAGCGCCTCCGCCGTGTCGTTCCACTCGGCGAGGAGCTGGTGGCTCTCGGCGGCGGAGAGGAGCGACGGCTCGCCGACCCGCCCCTCCGGCGCCGCCACGGCCGCGGCGAGCAGCCTCTCGTAGTGGCGCATGAGGAGGTCGATGGTGGTGACATCAAACAGATCGGTGGCGTGCTCCATCGTGCCGCTGAGCCCGCCATCCCTTTCCTCGAGGTTGAGGGTGAGATCGAACTTCGCCACCGTCCCCGTGTCGCCGACCGGGCGCACATGCAGATCCTGGATCTCCAGGCTCGCGGTGGGGACGTTCTGCAGCTCGAACATCACCTGGAACAAGGGTGTCTGGGCGAGGCTCCTCTCCGGGGCGAGCTCTTCAACCAGCTTTTCGAACGGCGCGTCCTGGTGCAGATAGGCGGCCAATGCGGTCTCGCGTACCCGGCCGAGGAGCTCGCGGAAAGTGGGCCCTCCCGCCAGGTCGGCGCGCAGCACCAGGGTGTTGACGAAAAATCCGATCAATCCTTCGGTCTCGACCCGGTTGCGTCCGGCGACGGAAGAGCCCACCGCAAGATCGTCCTGTCCGCTGTACCGCGCCAGAAGAGTCTGGAAACCGGCCAGGAGCACCATGAAGAGCGTCGCTCCTTCGCGCCGGGCCAGGGCTTCGGCCTGCCGGGTGAGCCCGGCCGGCAGCCGCACCGGCCGCGTGGCGCCACGGAAGCTCTGTGCCGCGGGCCGGGGGCGGTCGGTGGGCAGCTCCAGGAGCGGCGGCAACCCGGCGAGCTGACGGCGCCACCAGGCGATCTCCTGCTCCAGGACCTCGCCGTGCAGCCAGGAGCGTTGCCAGACCGCGAAATCCCCATATTGAACCGGCAGCTCGGGCAGGGGCGACGGCCGGCGCGCGGCGAAGGGCGGATAGAGCGCCGCGATCTCACGGACCAGAATGCCCAGGGACCAACCGTCGCCAGCGATGTGATGCAGGGTCAGGGTGACGGCGTGGTCGCACTGGGCGAGCCGCACGAGCAGGCCGCGCAGCAGCGGCTCGCGGGTGAGATCGAACGGCCGGGCCGCCTCTTCCCGGATCAGGCGAAGGACCAGCGCCTCGCGCGCTCCCGCCGGCAGCCCCGACAGATCGACCACAGGCAGCGGGAATGGTTGCGCCGGTTGAATCACCTGGACCGGCGTGCCCTCCGGCGCCGCGAAGACCGTGCGCAACGTCTCGTGCCGGCGCACGATCTCCCCGAGACAGAGTGCCAGTACCACGCCGTCCAGCGGTCCTTCGGCGCGCAGCGCCCCCGGCATGTTGTAGAGCGGGCTGCCCGGTTCGAGCTGATCGATGAACCAGAGCCGCTGCTGCGCGAACGACAGGGGCAGGGCCCCCTCGCGCGGCACCGCAACGAGAGGCGGAGCGGGCGCGGCCGTGCCGGTCCGGTCTTCCTTGATACGGGCCGCTTCGACCCGGGCGGCGAAGCCGGCCAGCCGCGGGGCCGCGAAGAGGTCGCGCAAGGGCACCTCGACGCCCAGGGCGCTGCGCAGGCGCGACATCACCCGGGTCGCCAGCAGCGAATGTCCCCCCAGCTCGAAAAAGTGATCGGTCACCCCGACCCTCTCCAGCCCCAGCACCTCGGCCCAGATGCCGGCGAGCACCTCCTCGACCGGCGTGCGCGGCGCCAGGTAGCCTCCTTCGGCGCGCTGCCACTCCGGCGCCGGCAGGGCCTTGCGGTCCACCTTGCCGTTGGGTGTGAGGGGAAGCGCTAGGAGCGTCACCAGAGCGGAGGGCACCATGTACTCCGGCAGCCGCTCATGGAGCGACCGGCGCAGCTCCTCGGCCGCGGCGTCCCCGACCACGTAGGCGACCAATTGACCCTCGCGGGCCACCACGACCGCCTCGCGGACGCCGGGCAGCGCGGTCAGCACCGCCTCAATCTCGCCCAGCTCGATGCGGAAGCCCCGGATCTTGACCTGATGATCGATGCGCCCCAGGACCTCCATCCGTCCGCCGGGCAGGTGGCGGGCCAGATCGCCCGTCCGGTAGAGGCGCCCTCCCGGCTCCCCCACCTCCGCCGCCAACGGGTTCGGCAGGAAGCGCTCCGCCGTCAGGTCCGGCCGGCCCAGATAACCCCGCGCCAAGCCCGCGCCGCCGATCCACAGCTCGCCGGGCACTCCGAGAGGCACGGTCTGGAGCTGGCGGTCGAGCAGGTGGATCTGGGTCGCGGAGATCGGCCGGCCGATCGAGACCGGGCCGGTCTCCCCCGGCCCGATGCGTGCGGCGGCCGACCACACCGTGGTTTCGGTGGGGCCGTAGAGGTTCCACAGCTCGCGGGTGCGCCCGGCGAGAGACGCGGCGAGCTCCCGGGGCAGCCCCTCGCCGCCGCACAGCGCCCGCAGATCGGGATCGCCTGTCCAGCCCGCGTCGAGGAGCATCCGCCAGGTCGCCGGGGTGGCTTGCAGCACGGAGGCCCCGGACGTGCGGAGCCGGGACGCCAGGAGCGCGCCGTCCGCGGCCTCCGCCCGGCTGACCAGCTCGACGCAGCCGCCCACCGTCAAGGGGAGAAAGATCTCCAGCGCCGCGATGTCGAAGCTCAACGAGGTCACGGCGAGCACCCGTTCCCCGGGGGAGAAGCCCGGAGCGCGGCGCATCGACGCGAGGAAATTCACCAGAGCCCGGTGAGGCACGCCCACTCCCTTGGGACGGCCTGTCGAGCCCGAGGTGTAGAGGACGTAGGCGAGCTGCCGGTCGTCCCTGGGGACCGGCGTGCCGAACGAGCTACCGGCGAGCGCCTCGCCATCCAGGCAGAGGACCGTCGCCCCGGGAGCTGCCGGGAGCGCGGCGCGCAGGCTGGTCTGGGTGATCAGCACCTGCGGCGCCGCATCCTCCAGCACGAAGGCCAGCCGTTCGCGCGGATAGTCGGGATCGAGGGGCACATAGGCGGCCCCGGCCTTGAGCACACCGAGAAGAGCCACGGGCAGATCGAGCGAGCGCTCCAGGGCAACCCCGACGCGGCTCTCCGGAACGCAGCCCAGCCGCCGCAGATGCCGCGCGAGCTGGTCGG
The DNA here is from genome assembly GCA_035264905.1 of Thermoanaerobaculia bacterium. Classification (GTDB taxonomy): domain Bacteria; phylum Acidobacteriota; class Thermoanaerobaculia; order Multivoradales; family UBA5704; genus UBA5704. Next base: position 3,216 of record DATFPH010000473.1, on the reverse strand, counting down.
CCCGGGAGCGGAGCTCGGAATAGGTGAGACTCTCTCCCTGGAAGACGACGGCCGGAGCCTCCGGCGTGCTCTCCGCCTGGGCGTCGACGAGGTCCTGCACCAGGAGCCCTTGAGACCGCGGCACCGCCGTGTCGTTCCACTCGGTGAGCACCTGGTGACGCTCGGCCTCCCCGAGGAGAGGCAGCTCCGCAACCGGGCGCTCCCCCGCGGCCATCGAGGCGAGCAGGTGGTCAAGGTGGCCCAGCATCCGTCCGGCGGTCGTGTCGTCGAACAGGTCGGCGTCCCACTGCAACGAGGCGGCGAGTCCCGCGGGAAGCTCGGCCACGGTCAGGGACAGGTCGAGCTGGGCCGCCGGCGGCGCCAGGGGGAGGGACTCGAGGACCAGCCCCCCGAGGTCGAGCCGGACTCCCGGCACGCCCACGGCGAAGGCCGCGAGCGCGGCCAGCTCCGTCACCGGTGCCTTCTCGTAGGTCAGCATCGCCGCGACCAGAGGCGGCCGGCTGAGGTCGCGCTCGGGCTGCGGGCGCTCGGTGAGCAACGCGAAGGGGAGATCCTGGTGGCCCAGCGCGTCGAGCACCGTGCCACGCGTCCGCGCCATCAGCTCGCGGACCGCCAGATCTCCTGTGAGGTCGGCGCGCAAAGGCACCAGATTGACGAAGTAGCCCACCACCTCCGCCCACTCGCGCCCAGAGCGGCCGGCCATCGGAGCGCCGGTGAGGAACTCCTCCTGGCCGCTCCAGCGGGAGAGCACCACCTGCCAGGCAGCCAGCAGGGCGACGAAGGGCGTGCACCCATGGCCCGCGGCGAGCCGGTGGACCGCCTCCGCCCGCTCCAGCGAGGGAAGCAGCGTCCGCGATCCGCCGCGCAGGCTCTGCACCGGCCGCCGCGGCCGGTCCGTGGGCAGGTCGAGCTGCGGCGCCCCTTCCAGGCGCTCCCGCCAGTGCTCCCACAACCGCTCCCCCACCGGGCTCTCCAGCATCCGCTCCTGCCGGAGGGCGAAGTCCGTGTACAGGGCCGCCAGAGGGGCCAGGTCTTCCCCTGCCAGGAGCGCTCCGAGCTCGCGGGCCAGCACCGCCATCGACCAGAAATCAGCCGCCACGTGGTGCACGGCGAAAGCGAGGAACGCCTCCTCCCCGCGCCGCACCAGGACCGCTCGCAGGAGAGGACCGGTCGCGAGGTCGAACGGGCGGTACGCCTCCACTTGCAGCCGAGCCATCACCTCCGAGTCGCTCCACCCGGTCGCCTCCACCACCTCGTAGGCCGCCACAGCCCGCTCCGCTACCCGCTGCACTGGACCCCCAGGCGTGTCGGCGAACGTGGCGCGCAGCATGGGGTGGCGATCCACCAGCTCCTGAAGAGCCCGTCCCAGGGCTTCAGAAGACACGCCCTCCAACCGCGCCGCACCCGCGATGTTGTAGGCCGAGCTCTCCGGAGCCAGGCGATGGAGAAACCAGAGCGAGCGCTGATTCCACGAGAGAGGATGCTCGAAGGAAGGGGGTTCCCCCTCTCCCGGGAGGGCGTGAGTGCGGGTGGGAGAGGGGGCCAGGGGGTGAGGGTCCAGGGAGGGGGAAGGCTCCGCCGCCACCCGCCCCTCCAGCTCCCGCAACGTCATCCCCTCCAGCAGGTCCGCCAAGTTGAGAGAGACGCCGACCGCCTCCTCCACCGCCTGCTTCAGCTCCACCGCCGCCAGCGAATCCAGCCCTGACGCCGAGAGCGGAAGGTCCGGATCGACCCGCTCGGGATCGATCCGCGCCGCGGCGGCAAAGGCTCTGCGCAGCCAGTCCGGCGATCCCACCTGAACGTCCTCGTCCGCGGCAGCCGAAGAGAGCCGGCTCGCTCCGAGCACGCGCAGCCCGCCCTGGAGATACTGCTCACGGCAGGCGCTCCGCCGCACCTTGCCGCTGGACGTCCGGGGCAGCGTCTCCGGCCCGATCAGCACCACCTCCGCAACGCTCACCTCGTGCTCTTCGGCCACCGTCTGGCGCACCGCCGCGGCGATCTCCTCGGTCCTGCCGCCTTCCAGGCCGAGCCGAGCTTGGCGATCCACTTCGTGGACGATCACCAGCCGCTCCTCTCCTTCGAGATCGACCGCGAAGGCGGCACCGCCTCCCACCCGCAGACCGGCGTGGCTGCGCTCGGCGGTCAGCTCCAGGTCCTGCGGATAGTGGTTCCTGCCGCGCAGGATGATCAGGTCCTTGAGGCGGCCGGTGAGGAACACCTCGCCCTCGGAAACGAATCCGAGGTCTCCGGTCCGCAGGAACGGGCCGCTACCATCGACAAGATAGGCGCCGAACGTCGCCGCCGTCTCCTCCGGACGCTCCCAGTACCCCTGGGCAACGCTCGCGCTGGCCACCCAGATCTCGCCGATGCGGCTGGGCGGACAGGGCTCTCCCGACTCCGGGTCGACAGCCACGACGGTCTGCATCGCCGCACCGCACCCCACCAGCTCGCGGCTCCGCGCTGTGTCTCCGGACACGACCTCATGCCGCTCCAGAGCCTCCGCCTCGAGCGCGCGCACCCGGGTTTCCCCTTCCGGGCGCCATCCCGAAACGAGCAGCGTCGCCTCGGCGAGGCCATAGCAGGGGCGGAACGCCGACGCGCGGAAGCCGCACGGCGCGAAGGCCTCGGCAAAACGCCGCAGCGTGGCGGCCCGCACCGGCTCGGCCCCATTGAAGGCCACCTGCCACGAGGAGAGATCGAGCCCCTCCCGCTCCGCCTCCCCCACCTTGCGAACGCACAGCTCGTAGGCGAAGTTGGGGCCGCCGCTGGTCGTCGCGCGGTAGCGCGAGATGGCTTCCAGCCAGCGCGCCGGCCGCTGCAGGAACGCCCCGGGAGTCATCAGGTAGCAGACCGCCCCGGTGTAGAGCGGCTGCAACACCGTGCCGATCAGCCCCATGTCGTGGTAGAGCGGCAGCCAGCCCAGCACCACCGACTCGGACGACTGCTCGAAGGTCTGGCGGATCAGCTCCTCGTTGTGCAGCAGGTTGCCGTGGCTGACCATGACCCCTTTGGGAGACGAGGTCGAGCCCGAGGTGTACTGGAGAAACGCGAGAGCCTCCGGGCCCAGCTCCGGCCTCCGCCAGCCAGCGGCACCCTCCGTGGCCGGAGCCATCCGGTGGGCCGCGGCAAGCTCCGGGATCTCGGCAGCGGCGCTCTCGAGGGTCGGCAACAGGCCGGCGGTGGTGAGAGCCACCCGCGGGCGGGCGTCGCGGCAGA
>DATFPH010000472.1:0-4491 GCA_035264905.1 Thermoanaerobaculia bacterium | reverse complement strand
AGTGAGCCCGGTGGTCGAGACCCGCTTCGGATATCACATCATCCAGCTCGTGGAGCGCCGGGAGGCGCAGACCGTTCCCTTCGAACAGGCCAAGAACCGCATCGGGATGATGCTGCAGGATCAGAAGGTGAAGGAGGCGCTGCGGACGCACATCCAGGAGCTGAAGACGAAGGGCAAGGTCGAGACCTACATCTGATCGGATGTGGGAGGGGGCCAAGGGGTGAGCTCCCCCCGCGTCACCTTGTCCACTCCCTCCAACGTCTCGATCTCCTCGCCGCCAGCCGCTCCCAGATCGCGGAAGCGGCGGGCCGGCGGGGAGGACGCGCCCTTCGAGGGAGCCCACGGCGCGGTTGTAGGCGTCGACGCTCTGCGAGAGGTTCCGCCCCATCTGCGCGAGATGGCCGGTGAAGATCCGCAGCCGCTCGTGGAGGACCTTGCCGAGGTCGCTGATCGCCCGCGCGTTCTCCTCCACCTGCTCCTGCCTCCAGCCGTAGGCCACGGCCCGCAGGAGCGCGATCAGGGTCGTGGGCGTCGCGAGGATCACCCGTTGCTCCACCCCGTATTCGATGAGGCTGGGGTCCTGCTCCAGCGCCGCGCCGAAGAAGGTCTCGCCCGGCAGGAAGAGGATCACGAACTCCGGCGCCGGCTCGAACTGGCTCCAGTAGCTCTTCTGGGAGAGCTTCTGGAGGTGCACGCGGACCCGCCGCGCATGCTCCACCAGCCGCTCACGCCGCCGCTCCTCATCCCCGGCCTCCAGAGCGTCCAGATAGGCGTCGAGCGGCGCCTTGGCGTCGATCACCACGCTCTTGCCGCCGGGCAGGCGGATCACCAGATCGGGGCGCTGCCGGCCGTCGTCCGTGTCGACCGTGGCCTGGGTGGCGAAGTCGCAGTAGGCGAGCATGCCGGCCATCTCGACGACGCGCTGGAGCTGGATTTCTCCCCAGCGGCCGCGCGCCGCCGGAGCGCGCAAGGCTCCGACGAGCTTGACCGTTTCGCGCTCCAGGCTCGCCTGCGCCGTGCCGAGGCTCTTCAGGTGCTCGGTGAGCCCGGCGTAGGCGGCGGCGCGCGCCGTCTCCAGGTCCTGGATCTTGCGGTCGACCTTGTCCAGCGACTCGCGGAGCGGCGCCACCAGCTCGCCGATCGCCTGCTGCCGCCGCTCCAGGTCCCCGCGCGCCGTCTCCTGGAACCGCTCCAGCGTCGCCTTGGCCAAGTGCAGGAAAGACGCGTTGTTCCCCTGGAGCGCCTCGGAGGAGAGAGCCTTGAACGTGTCCCCGAGCCGCGCCTGGGCTTCGTCCAGAAGACGGAGCTTCTCCGCCGCGCTCTGCCGTTCATGCTCCAACGTGGTCTCCAGGCGCGCCAGCCGCTCGCGAGCCACCAGCCAGGCCACGGCGGCTCCAGCGGCGAAAACCGCGAGGATCAGCGCAATCGAGGCGAGAGAGAGTTCCACGAGTCTTTCGATCTGTTTTCGCCCGTAGTATAGCGCTCCCTAGTGTCCAACGCCGGCGATCCCCTCGATCAGCCTGCTTTTTACTCCTGCCGCAGAGGGGGTCCTGCCGTGGACGAAGCTTCTTTTGCGCGCCAGTTGAGGTATCATAACAACTTAAAATTTGTGAGGCGAATGGCATTGTGCCAAGTGAAGGAGCGTCTCTGGCGGACGCTGGGAGGTATCTTGGTGCTCTCCCGGAACATGAACCGAAACCAGCGGATCATCCTACCCAGCACGGAGTACAGCCGGTTCAAGGCTGCTTCCGAGCTTTCGCGCAAGGCCAAAGTGTCAACGGCCGAGCTGTTGCAGGCCCTGGGCGACATCGTCGACCTGCTCGACCAGCAGGCGCTCCTGGAAGTCGAGATCCGTCATCTGGATAACCCTCCCTTGCTCCTTCTCGCCCTGTCCCCGAGCGAGTGCGATGGCGCCATCCAGGCGGACGAGATCATGGTCCTGGCCGTGACCCGCCGCGGGACCCTGGTGCGGTCAACGTTGCGTTACGCCTCTCTCGAAGGTTGGATTTGGCAGGAGGCCGAGCACTTGGAGATCCCGAACTTCGATCCTGGCCGCGATCGGCTCCTGGGGCTCTACTGGACTCGGAGCACCATGATCTTCCGGTCGACGCCGGATCTGCTTCTCGCTACCCGTCAGAGCGGGGCGACCCACGTGTACCTGAACCGTTTGACGGGGGAACAGAAGAGCGAGCTGCGGCACATCGGTGATCAGGTGCCGGATTGGATGAAAGTCTGCCCTGTCGGCGCCCCGGTCGGCGTGGACCTGCTGGCAAAGCCACCCGGGACCACCCCTCCCATTGATGCGACGGCGGCGGTTGTGCTCGACTCGAAGCTCTTCTCCTCCGTACCCCGCAAGCAGTCCTGCGAGGAGGTCATGGAAGCTGATTTCGTGCATTGCCTCGGGCACCACCTGATCTTCTCCCGATCTCCCCAAACCCTCCACTGCCGTACGCTTTCTGGCATGCCCGAGCCGGCGGGAGCCCGCCGCCTCACCGACAAGCCCGTCTGCTTTTGTCCCTTCCCCGCGATCGAAGACGAGTACCGTCTGATTGTCGGTCATGAGACGGGGCTACTCTCGCTCATGGTAATCGTGGGGTCAGTCAGGTTGACGGAGCTCTGGTCCGCACTTCAAACCGCCCTGGAGAAGAACGAGGGGATCAACTCCTTCGATTCCTGGGTCTCCTGGGCCGGCCGCGAGCTTCAGCATCGGTCGCGTTTCGAGAAGAGCCCGGGCGCGGTGGCGGCCATCCTGCGCGCGCTCCTCGAAAGGCTGCCTCACTCGCCGCAGGAGGGTGCCGACGCCTTCAACGACAAGGTCGCCCAACTTTTCCGGCAGCCGCTGAGCTTCACCGAGTTCCTCCCGGTAATGCACCCGCTGCGCACCCTCATCCAGAAATGGCGTGGCGACGAGAGCTGCCACAGCGCGGCGATCGTCGAGAGGATCTACGGCCATCTCCCGTACATGCTGCAGGACCTGTTCGACCTCGAGCTGGCACGGCACGACAGGGATCTGTCTTTGCAGCGGGACTCGGGGCCACCGCCGGAAGTCGCGCCATCCGAGTCGGACGTCAAGGCTTACAAGGAGCTCCGTAGCGATTGGAAGACCACGCGCGCCCGGTTGCTGGCGAAGCCGGAGACGAGCGAGCTCGCCCGCACCGCGCTTTGGACCGAGCAGTGGCTGGAGCATTACGTCCTGGAGATCGCCCATCCCTCGCGGCAGAGGAACCAATCCGCGCGAGTGCGGGAGTGGCGCGGCTCCGGCAGCGTTCTCGTTGTGTATCCAAAAGCGCTCTTTTTCCTGGCTCCGGACCGCGACCTGGAGGGCCTCGAAGAGATCGCCGTTGAGGATTTCGATGCGAGCCGGATCGTGCTGGTCCAACAAGACACGGATCAGGCTCCTCGGCTGGTCATTGGCAACGAGAAGGAGATCCGGCTCCTCGACGTCCGGACAGAGCCGACAGAGCGGGCGCGGGCCCAGGTGATAGCGCGGCTCGACCTGCCAGACGGCCGGCAGTTGTCCCTGGCCGGTGACGCGGGTGAGGGGCGCGTCCTGCTGGTCACGTCGAGCCGCCAGGATGCGGGAGCAGAGGTCTGGCTTTATTCGTGGGCCGAGGGCTTCCTCGGCAAAGGCCCGCTCGAGCATCTCCCGAGGGAGATGGTGGTCCTTCCGTCGGGCGAGCCGGACCGGTGGTGGCTGGTGAGCGATGTCGCAGACGAGGAGATCGGCCTGCTGGGGGTGTCACGGCGCGGCGCGACCTTGGAAGTCGAGGTGCTTTCCCGGCGGCACCTGCGCGGCAAGGTGCGCAGCATCGCCGCGGCCCGTGAGGCCACCGGAGCTTCTTCCCTCGTGGCGTTCGTCGGCACGGCGAGCGGCTACGTCTTCGGGCTGACCGTACCGGCAGAGAGCTTCTCCTTCGAGCTCGCCTGGATCTACCGCCTCCACGGCGCCGTCCGCCACCTGCACTTCCGGCCGCTCGCCAGCCGCCCTTCTCTGCTGGCGTTGGGGGCCTCGGGAGAGGCGGTGCTCCTCGACCGGTCCGGTCTCCATCATTGGATGGCGGATCTCGCCGTGCCGCTCAACAGCGGCGTCTTCCTTCAGCAAGGGGAGGCCCTCCGTCTCTGCCTGGTCGACATCGAAGGCAACGTCCGCCTCTACCGCGAGATGGACTCCCGGGCCGCCTGGGCAAGCGCCCAGGACCATATGCAACGGGTCACTCCGGAGCAGTGGAAGGATGCCAGGACGGCCCGTTGGGAGCTCGCAGAGGCCATGCGGCTCCTGGTTCTGGCTCCGCCCCGGTCGTGGCAGCACTTCAGTTCACTCCAGACCCGCGCTGCGCGAAGCAGCCTGCTTCGGCGCCTGGGCGAGGTGGTGGCGGAAGAGGGTCAGATCTCACCGCTGCTGCGCAGCCTGTTGCCCGGCCTTCTGGAGGACAGCCGCGTGCAGGAGCTGCGCATGCTGGCCCGCATCTCGCCCGGAATCCCTCCCCTGGC
>DATFPH010000471.1:0-12713 GCA_035264905.1 Thermoanaerobaculia bacterium | reverse complement strand
GAGCGTCCCCGTGGACCTGCCCGGCCCGCTGGCCGGCCGCCTCCAGGCCCTCGCCCGCCAGCACCGCAGCACGCTGTTCATGGCCCTGGTCACCGCCCTGTCCGTCCTCCTGCGGCGCTACACCGGCCGCCGCGACGTCGTAGTGGGCAGCCCGATCGCCAACCGCAACCACGCCGAGATCGCCGGGCTCATCGGGTTCTTCGTCAACATGCTGCCATTGCGCGCCGACCTGGGCGGCAACCCGGACTTCGTCCAGGCGCTGGACCGGGTGCGGGAGATGGCGCTCGGCGCCTACGCGCATCAGGACCTCCCGTTCGAGCGGCTGGTCGAAGAGCTGCAGCCGGTCCGCGATCTTTCCCGCCACCCCTTGTTCCAGGTCGGCGTCGCCATCTCCGGCACACCCTGGCACGCGCTCGACCTCCCCGGCGTCAAGCTGAGCCATCTGGAAGTGCCGCAGTATGTCGAGCACTACGACCTGACCCTCCAGGCCTATCAGACCTCCCATGGCCTGGTCGCCCGCTTCTCCTACAACACGGACCTCTTCGACGCGGCCACCATCGAGCGCATGGGCAGCTATCTGGAGATCCTGCTGGAAGCGTTCGTGGACGACCCCGCCCGGCGCATCGACGACGTTCCGCTCCTCGCCGGCGACGAGCGGCGCCAGCTCCTCGCGGCGCGCTCCCTGGAGATGGCCTCCCCGTCGCCCTTCGTCGCCGAGCTGGTCGCGCGGCAGGCGGCCGAGCGGCCGGAAGCCGCCGCCGTCCTCTGGGAGGAGGGCGAGCTGTCCTACGAGGAGCTGGACCGGCGGGCGAACCGTCTCGCGCGTCATCTGCGGGCGCTGGGCGTCGGTCCGGAGGTTCCGGTGGCCCTCGCCTTCGACCGGACGGTGGACTTCGGCGCCACGCTCCTCGCCGTCTGGAGGGCGGGCGGCGTCGCCGTCCCCCTGGACCCGGAAGCGCCACGCGAGCGGCTGGCCTGGATGCTGGAGAACAGCGGCGCGTGGGTGATCGTGACCCGGGGCGACCTCCTGGCCGGAGCCCGCTCCGACCTGCCCAGAATCGACCTGGACGCCGACCGGCAGGCCCTCGCCCGACACCCCTCCGTGCCTCCGCCGCTCGTCCTGGCGCCGGAGAACGCGGCCTACGTCCTCTACACCTCGGGCTCCACCGGCCGGCCCAAGGGCGTCCTCATCTCCCACGAGGCGTTCGCCAGCCATTGCGTCACGCTGGCGCGCCGGCTGGAGATCGGGCCCGAGGACCGGGTCCTTCAGACTGCCGCGTTCGTGTTCGACCTGTCGCTCGAAGAGCTGTTCAGCACCTGGGCCGCGGGCGCGGCCCTGTTCCCCTGGGACTCGGCGCGCGGTCCGGTGGAGCTGAGCCGCATCCTCTCGCGCGAGGGGATCACCTACTCGAACATCCCCACGCCGCTCTGGCACCAGGCGGCCCGCGAGTGGGCGTCCGGCCGGGTGCCGGTCGAGGCGCCCAGCCTGCGCTGGATGAGCGTCGGCGGCGAGGCCCATCCCCCGGGCTCGCTGGCGCTCTGGCGCCAGACCCCGCTCGCCCACGCCATCCTGCTGAACGGCTATGGGCCCACCGAGACGACGGTCACGGCCACCCTCCACTTCGGGCCCGCGCTCGACGAGGAGGCCGGACCGGATCTCTTCCGCCTGGGGATCGGCCATCCGCTCGCCGACCGCGTCGTCGCCTTGCAGGACGGAGCCGGCGAGCTCGTCCCCCCGGGCATCCCGGCCGAGCTCTGCATCGGCGGGCCGACTCTCGCCCGCGGCTACGTGGGGCGCCCCGACCTGACCGCCGCCGTCTTCGTGCCCGATCCCTGGAGCCCGGAGCCGGGGGCGCGGCTCTATCGCACCGGCGACCTGGTGCGGCGGCGCAACGACGGCGTCCTCGACTTCCTGGGGCGGCGCGACGCGCAGCTCAAGCTCCGCGGCTACCGGATCGAAGCGGGCGAGGTGGAAGCGGCCCTCCTCGAGCACCCCGGCGTGCAGGCGGCAGCCGTCGCCCTGGTCGACCGCGACGGGACGCCCGAGACCCGCTCGCTCGTGGCCTGGTACGTCCCCGCGGCCGGCGGCCGGCCTGCCACCACCGAATTGCGCGAGCACCTGCGCGGCCTGCTGCCTGCCTACATGGTGCCCGCGGCCTTCGTCGAGATGGAGACCCTCCCGCGCACCGCCAGCGGCAAGCTCGAACGCGCCGCCCTCCCCCGGCTCGCTCCCCCCTATGCCGCGAAACCCGCCGCGGAGACCGCTCCCTCCCTTCAGGCACTGCGCGTCGAGCCCGCGCCCATGCCGATCAACGATTCCCTCGACAGCCTCGTGGCGGACATCTGGAAGGAGGCCCTGGGGATCGACGCGGTGCGGCCGGACGACAACTTCTTCGACCTCGGCGGCCACTCGATGCTCCTGAGCCGCGTCCGCGCCAGGCTCCAGGAAACGCTGGGAACCGATCTGTCGATGATCGACATGTTCAACGCCCCCACCGTCCGCGCCCTGGCTGCTAGCCTGCGGCGGGACCTGGGTCCGCCGGCCCCGCAGCCGGAGGCCCTGGCTCCCGCATCACCGAAGCAGGGTACGGAGATCGCCATCATCGGCATGGCCGGGCAATTCCCGGGAGCCGCGGACGTGGACGCCCTCTGGCACAACCTCAGCCAGGGCGTGGAATCGATCACGTTCTTCAAGCCGGATTGGAAGCCGCCCGGCGGCTCCGTGTACCACGTGCCGGCGCGCGGGCGCCTGGAGGGGGCCGACCTCTGGGACGCCGCCTTCTTCGGCTTCAACGCCCGCGAGGCCGAGATGATGGACCCGCAGCACCGCCTGTTCCTGGAGTGCGCCTGGCAGGCGATGGAGAACGCCGGCTATGCCCCCGGCCACTATCCCGGCCCGGTGGCCGTCTTCGGCGGGGCCAGCCGGGAGGACTATCACGCCCTCCTGGTGGCGAGCGGCGCCTTGGCCGACCTCGAAGGGAGCCGGCTCGCCTCGATCGGCACCGACTTCCTCACCAGCCGCGTCTCGTACAAGCTGAGCCTGGAAGGCCCCAGCTTCGACGTGCAGTCGGCCTGCGCCACCTCGCTCGTGGCGGTCCACCTGGCCTGCCAGAGCCTCCTGGCCGGCGAGTGCTCCATGGCCCTGGCCGGCGGCGTCGCCATCTCCGGCCAGCCCGAGTCGGGCTACACCTACCAGAAGGGAGGCCAGCTCTCGGCGGACGGCCACTGCCGGGCCTTCGACGCGCGCGGCGAGGGCTCCGTGGACGCCGACGGCGTCGCCCTCGTGGTTCTCAAACGCCTGGAGGACGCCCTGGCCGACGGCGACCACGTCCACGCCGTGATCAAGGCGACCGGGATCAACAACGACGGCTCGGAGAAGGTCGGCTTCCTGGCGCCCCGGATGGCGAGCCAGACCCGCCTGGTGCGCTCGACCCTGGAGAAGGCCGGCGTCTCGGCGGACACCGTGGGCCTCCTCGAAGCCCATGGCAACGGCACGCCGCACGGCGACCCCATCGAGATCGCGGCGCTGACCGACGCCTTCCGCGCCCACACCGAGCGCACCGGCTTCTGCGCCCTGGGCTCGATCAAGACCAACATCGGCCACACCCACGGCGCCGCGGGCGTGGCCAGCCTGATCAAGGCCGTGCTGGCGCTGGAGAACCGGCTCATCCCGCCGGTCCTCCACTTCGAGCAGCCCAATCCCGCCCTGGACCTGGAGTCGGGCCCGTTCTACGTCAACACCCGGCCCGTCCCCTGGGAGACCAACGGCCACCCGCGGCGGGCGGGGGTGAGCTCGTACGGCGCGGGAGGCACGAAGGTGCACGTGGTTCTCGAGGAGGCGCCGGCTCGAAAGAACCTAAAGGACAAGAAAGGCGAATGGCACCTCCTCGTGCTTTCAGCCCGTACCCCCACCGCCCTGGAGCGCGCCGCCGCCAACCTGGCCGCCCACCTGGAGCGCCACCCCGACCTCCCGCTGGCCGACGTGGCGTTCACCCTGCAGACCGGCCGCCGCCACTTCGAGCACCGCCGCGCGGTGCTCTGCCGCACCCACGAGGAAGCCCTCACCGGCCTGCGCACGAGCGAGCTTCTGTCGGCTCCCCCTCTCCCGGGGGCCGGGGAGTGCGGGTGGGAGAGGGGGCTGGGGGGTGAGGGTCTCCTCCGCCGCTGGCTCGCCGGCGAGGACGTCGATTGGGCCACCTTGCACGCCGGGGCCGCTCCCGCCAATCACCGGCGCGTGCCGCTGCCTACGTATCCGTTCGAAAAACAGCGTTATTGGGTCGAGGCCACCGGCCCCGACATCCCCCGATTCACCCCTCCCGAAGAGCTGAAGCCGGAGCCCGGGCTCGTGGGAAGCAGCTGCTGAGACAAAAGGAGAACCGCCATGCTCGAGATCGTTCTGCTGAACATGCCGTTCGCCGCCTACCACGTCCCGTCGATCGGGCTGACCCAGCTCAAGGCGGTGCTCGACCGCGAGCTTGGGGGTCAGGTGGAGACGCGAATCGTCTACGTCAACGTGGACTTCGCCGCCTACATGGGGCTGGAGCACTACGAGAGCCTCACCAGCTCCGGCGACCATCTCCAGGCCGGGTTCCCGGAGTGGTTCTTCCGCCAGATCGCCTTCCCCGACGTGTCCGACAACCAGGACGAGTACTTCGCCCGCTACTATCCCGGGCACGATCCCGACACCCATTCCTTCCTGCGGACCATGCTGGAGAAGCGCCGCGGCGCCGGAGCCGTCCTCGACAAGCTCATCGACCTCTATGAGCTCGACCGCGCCGACATCGTGGGCTTCACCTCCATGTTCTCCGAGAACATGGTGTCGTTCGGCATGGCCCGCAAGATCAAGGAGCGCAACCCGCGCGTCCTCACCGTCTTGGGCGGCGCCACCTCCGAGTCGCCTTCGGGTGAGGAGTACATCCGCCTGATCGACGCGCTCGACTTCGTCGTCTCGGGACCAGGGCTCAAGTGCTTCCCGCAGGTGGTGCGCAACCTCCTGGCCGGCCGGCCGGACCTGAACCACGACATCCCCGGCGTCTTCACCAAGGTCAACCAGGGCCGCGACGTGGGTCCGATGGCTGAGGAGCTCCCGATCGACACGCAGGTCGACCTCGACTACGGCCCCTTCATCGCGGCCCTCGAAGAGAAGCTCCCGGCCTGGGAGATCAAGGCGATCCTCCCTTTCGAGACCTCGCGCGGCTGCTGGTGGGGCGAGCGCGCCCACTGCACGTTCTGCGGCCTCAACAAGAACACCATGGGCTATCGCGCCATGCGCCCCGACCTCGCCGTGGAGCTGATCCGCTCGCTTTTCCGCTTCGCGGACCGCGCCTCCGTGATCATGTGCGTGGACAACATCCTCCAGCGCCACTACACGAAGGAGGTCTTCCCCTACCTGGATACGCCGGAGGACGTGCCGATCTTCTATCAGCTCAAGGCCAACCTGAGCGAGCAGGAGGTCGCGGCGATGGCCCGTGCCAACGTCCGGCTGATCACCCCAGGGTTCGAGTCGCTCAACTCGAACACGCTCAAGCTGATGGACAAGGGGGTCACCGCCTTCCACAACCTCCAGGTGATGAAGCACTGCACCCTCTACGACGTGCACCCGGGCTGGAACATCCTGGTGGGATCGCCCGGCGAGCCGGCGGAGACGTACCAGAAATACGTCCACGACCTGCCGCTCTTCGTGCACCTGCCGCCGCCCCAGGGGGTCTTCTCGATCCACTTCAACCGCTACAGCCCCTACTTCATGTATCCCGAGCGCTGGGGCCTGGATCTGGCGCCGCTCGATTCCTACTCCCTGCTCTACCCCTTCCCGCCGGAGGTGATCTCCAACATCGCCTACGACTGGACCGACCAGAACCTGGAGGCGGAGTACCTGCAAGCCCTCACCCACTGGATCGATCCGGTGCAGGAGAAGCTCCGCGCCTGGCAGAACAAGTGGGATCAGGATCCCGACGCGCCGCAGCCGCACCTCTATCTGGACGAGCGGGGCAACGAGACCTGGATCCACGACTCGCGTTTCGGCGAGGTTCGGGAGTACCCGGTGACGCCCGCCGTCCGGCAGCTGCTCGCCTACCTCAACGAGATGCGCAAGGTCGCATCTCTCGCCACCGCCCTCTCCGGCGTCGAGGGGCTGGACGTGGAGCGCGACCTCGCGTTCACGCGGGAGCGCGGTCTGCTGTTCGAGGAGGACGGCAAGGCCCTGAGCCTGGTCCTGCCGCGGAAGCCGCCGCAGATGACCTACCGGTCGAACGCCCTGGGCGTGCGCAAAAAGCTGAAGCCGGAGGCCGCCCTCGCGCCGGCCATCGCCGCGATCCCCCGCACGGCCCGCAGGGTCGTCAAGCCCACGGTCCGGACGGGAGCCTGAGCGATGGCGGAGATGGAAACCCCTGTGCAGCCGGGTCTGGCCTCGCCCGTCGAAGCCCCACGGCCCTCCTCACGCCTGTGGAACCGCGACTTCTTCCTGCTCTGGCAGGGGCAGACGGTGAGCCAGCTCGGCAGCCAAGCGTTCCTGATCGCCATGGCCTTCTGGGTCAAGGAGACCACGGGCTCGGCCACTCTGATGGGCCTGCTGATGACCCTCTCGTCCCTGCCGGGCGTGCTCCTCGCCCCCTTCGGCGGGACCTTCGCCGACCGTCACTCGCGCATTCGGATCGTCGTCGGCTGCGACGTCCTCGCCGGCATGTCCTCGCTCAGCCTCGGCCTCGTCATGCTCTCCGGCGCGGCCTCGCGGTCGGTCGTCCTCCCGCTCCTGTTCGTCGTCACGGTGCTCATCGGGATCATCCGTTCGTTCTTCTCGCCCGCGATCCAGGCGGCCATCCCCGACCTGGTGCCGCCCGAGCGCCTCCCCGCGGCCAACTCCTTGAACCAGTTCTCGGTCCAGACCTCGGTCTTCGCCGGCCAGGCCGTGGGAGGCGTCCTCTACCGCGTCCTGGGAGCGCCGCTCCTGTTCCTCACGGACGGCCTGAGCTACCTGTTCTCCGCGGTCACCGCGCTGTTCATCACCGACACCTGGAAGAAACCGGAAGCCAAGCCCCGGACGGGCGGCGCGCTCCGCGAGTTCCTGGGCGAGACGGGCGAAGGCCTGCGCTACGTCTGGAGCCGGACCGGCATGCGCGACTTCGTCCTGGTCGCCTGCCTGCTCAACTTCCTGGGCATGCCGATGTTCGTCCTCCTCCCCTTCTACGTCGACGTCCTGCACGCCGGGGCGGACTGGTACGGCTTCCTGCTCGCCGCCATGAGCATCGGCGCGGTCGCCGGCTACCTGCTGGCGGGCACCGTGCGGCTCAAAGGAGCGACGCTCGGCTGGTCTCTCCTCGCCGGCCTGCTCCTCGGACCGCTCTTCTTCTCCCTGGTGGGCTTCGTATCGATCCCTTGGCTCGCCCTGGCCCTCTGCTTCGCCAGCGGCCTGTCCCTGGGAACCGTCAACATCTACCTGATCACCCTGCTCCAGGCCTCGACCCCGAGGGAGCTGCGCGGCCGCGTCCTGGGCTTCCTCGGCACCCTGGCCGGCGCTCTCATGCCCCTGGGCTCGGCGCTCGGCGGCTGGCTCGGCGACCTGACCGGCAAGAACATCCCCCTCATCTTCGGCGGAGTCGGAGCGCTCTCCGTCCTCGTCACCCTGCTCCTCGCCACGCGCAGCGAGTGCCGGAAGTTCCTGACGCAGGGGGTGTGAGCTCAGGGCATCTGCAACCGCTCCCGCAGCTCCGCGAGCGTGCAGGGCACCACCTCCGCCCGGCTCTCCAGAAAACCAAATGCCCTCCGGATGGATTGGCGGAGCCTCTCCACGTCTCTCTCGCTGGCCACGAACATCGAGCCACCAGGCAAGAGGCTCGAGCTGTGGAAGAACATGTGGATGACGGAGACCCCCCGCTTCAGATAGGACTCGATGCAGGCCCGCATCGACTCGGCACTGTGCATCTCGGGGCTGACGTTCACCCTGCGGAGCAGCCGCGAGTGCCAGAGCAGCCCCACTCCGTGGAGACGGCGCAGGCGCGGCGCAGAGAACAGGTGGTACACGCGAAGGGCGAGGGCGAAGTTGCTGCGGCTGAACCCCGAGGAAACCGGGACCTCCAGGATCTGCCGCTGCGTTCCGCTGGCCAGCCCGTCGGTGAAGTCGGGCCAGTAGGGAGCGAGGGGTGCGTGGTCGTAACAGATCTCGGCGCCTGTATAGAAGGGATGGACACTGCAATCCACCTGATATCCCTCCTCGGCCAGCAGGCGCAGCAGACGCCCCTCCATGCCCCACTTGCCCGCCCGGAACGACACGGGCCTCGTTCCGAGCGTCTCCTCGATCTTGGCCGTCAGATTGCGCAGCTTCTCCCGGACCAGGGTCTCCGGGAGCCGGAAGATCCGGCAGCTCTCGGCTCCCCCCTCGGCCAGCGGCGGCGTGCACCATGGGTGGAGATGGGCTCCGATCTCGCAAGGTCCCCTGGCGGCGACGGCCCGAAGGCAGGCTGCGCTCTCCGGGTCGGCACAGATCGCGTAGTCGACCAGGTAGGTGGGTCGAATGCCCAGCTCGCGGCAGAGCTCCTGGAAAGCTGGGATCCGCTCCGCGTTCCTGGTCGAGAAGGGGCTCTGCGGGAGAGGACCCTTCCAGTCCCACTCCTCCTCCGTGTCAATCGAGAGCACGAAGAAGACTCGGCGCATAGATTAGCCTTGTTGCAAATAACGTGCAAAACCGGGGACGCAGGAGAAAAAGCCGGGGGCGTGCCCGCCCTGCCCCCGGATGGACTTCATGATGCTTCGGTTGTCAAAGAACTGACGACGGGAGCCACGCCCCCGCCCAGGGGAACCATCCCCCTCGCGGCAGGCCTCATCTCCCTCGCGAGGTGCATAACCTCCCTCGCCACGGCCGTCCCGCCCCTCGCGGCGGATGCCGCCCCCCTGGCCAGGGGGCTCTCTCCCCCGCCCAGCGCTGTCATCCCCCTCGCAGCTGGCGTCATCTCCCTCCCCAGGGGCGTCATCTCCCTGGCGGGGGAGGAATTGAATGAACGTCCGCCGCATGCTCCCATCGCTCCGCAGATCATGCATGCACCTCTCCTCATAGTCAATACTCCTATTAACTCCAACCAGCTCATGCAGTAGATTGAGAATGGGAAGCGCTTCTCTGGATGGAGAGCGACGGCTCTTTGACAATCGATTGACCGGGCGGGAAAGGATGGCGGCTTCTCCTGCCCGGCCCTCCCTTACTTGGGCGGAGTCAGGCCTTCTCGTGGGCGTCCTTTCTCCGGCGACGTGGCCCGCGCCTATCGCTGGCCCCTGGGGACCTGGAGCGACCGCGTCGCCCCGCTCGCTCTGGCGCGGATGGTGCCCAACCGGCCGGACCACCGGAGCATGGCGGCGCTGCGCCGAGGCGAGACCTGGGCGCAATCGTTCCCGGGTCCGATCGCTCTGGTGTGGGGGATGAGAGATCCGATCCTCGCGCGGTCGTTGCGGCGCCACGAGCGGGGCGTTCCCGCAAGCGCCGGTCACCCGGACAAAGGCGGGTCATTTCCTGCAGGAAGAGGTTCCGGAAGAGCTGGCAGCCGCAGTCGAGGACGTGGCGCGGCGGGTGGGATAAGAAGAGAGGGCGCCTGCAGTCGGAGAGATCGAGTCGGCCGCGGCGCGCCCGGCTCTCGCGGGGCGCGCCTCGGATGGCTGAGATCAGGATCAGTCAGGCGCTTCAGCCGCCCGTGCTGCCCGTCTCGTTATGGACGTTCAGCGCGATCTGCATGGAATGGCCCTGGTTCTGGTCGACCGGGCAGAAGACCCGATAGGTGCCGGTGTCGAGGTAGAGCTCGATCGAGCCGGTCTCGCCGGGTTTCAGGGCTGTCTCCAGCTTCTGGTCGCCGGCCGGGCCGGTGATCTGGAAGCTGTGCTCATGGGTTCCTGTATTGACGACCTTGAACGTGGTCGGTCCGGTCGGCAGCGAGGTCGGCATCTCCAGCTGGTGATCGGTGACGTGCACCTCGATCACCTGGTTGGCCTGCTTTGCATCGGAATGGTCGCCGCCACACGCGGTCAGAAAGGGCACCCCCGTCAGCAGAGCGGTACAGAGGAGAGCGGCACCCGTATGCTTGATTCCGTTATGTTTCATGATTCGCCTCCTTGATCCGAGGAGCCCTGGTGTCGGTTCGTTTGGGTGTTTCCCTCCGGCCCCTCGACTCTCTTGTACTGCAGGACCCGCGCCAGCTTTTGTGTCCTCTCCAAGGGACGCTCCGGCCGCCGGGCTTATCATAGAGCCCATGCTTCCATCTCAGAGAACCGTTCGCTGGCTGGCTCCCGTCCTCCTCCTGGCTGTCCCGGTCCTGGCGGCCGCTTCGGATCTCCACTGGCGATCCGTGCCGCTCGACGGCGGCGCGATCAGCGGTCTCGGCGTCAGCGCCGGCGAGCCGGCGGCCGTCTGGGCCACGACGAAGCTCTCCGGCGTGTTCCGCAGTCTCGACGGCGCACAGACGTGGAGCCGCAGCCGGACGGCGCCGAGCCCGCGGGGGCTGCTGGCCGGCGCCGATCCACGCGACGGCGATCGGGTCTTCGTGATGTTCCTCGACCCGCGGACCGACGACTTCACACAGCTCGGCCTCTTTTTCACGACGGACGGCGGCGCGACCTGGTCGCGCTCGCGCCAGGGGCTGGGAGCGAACCCCTTCGTCTACGAGGTCGCCTTCGACCCGCAGGAGGACGGCGTCGTCTACGCCGCCACGTCGAACGGGCTCCACCGCAGCGCGGACGGCGGGCGCTCCTGGGCGCGGCTGTGGGAAGACCAGGGCGTCTTCGCGGTCACCGTGGCCCCCGACGATCCGCGGCTCCTGCTCGTTTCGATCCTCGATCGGGTCTATCGGAGCGCCGACGGCGGCGCGACGTTCACCGAGGTGTCGCGCAGCGGCATGTACAGCGGCATCGTCTTCGACCCGCACGACCCGAACAGGGTCTATGGGACCGATGGACAGCTCTTCCGCAGCACCGACCGCGGCCTCACCTGGGAATGGATCGGACGCAAGCTCCAACTCGCCTTCGAGTCCGTCGCGGTGGGAGAGGACGGCACGCTCTACGCCGGCACGCGATTCGGTGTGATCCGCAGCTTCGACGGCGGTACCACATTCACTCCGGCCACGACGCCGGGCGCCGGCCAGCGGCATCCGGACGACAACATCGTCGACGTCGCCGCGCTGGCCAACGGCGACGTGCTCGCCGCCGGCGACCGCGGCGTCTGGCGCCTGTTCGACAGGGAGCACGGCTGGAAGGCGGCGAGCGAAGGCATCCGGGGCCTCGACATCATCAGCCTGGCCATGACCGCGGGCGGCCGCCTGCTGGCGAGCGTCCCCAACAACGGCGTCTTCCACAGCGGCGACGGCGGCGCGAGCTTCCGATCGAGCACCCGCGGGCTGCGCGATCCCTATGGGACGCCGGGCCTGCGCTTCATTCCCTCGCCTTCGAGCCCGCAGGTGGTCTATGGCAACTACTACGACTCGATCTTCCGCAGCGACGACGCCGGAGTGAGCTGGCGCCCGCTGTACCTGGACTATCCGGTCCCGTTGCTCGCCGTCCATCCGACCCATCCGGACATCCTCTACGCCGGTGGCGACAACTTCAACCCGCACGAGGAGCCCGGCAAGTGCCATGCCCTGCGCTCCGGCGACGGCGGCGCAACGTGGGACTGCCTCGAAGGGCCCGACCTCTTCACCTTGACCGCACTGGTCATCGACCCGCGACAGCCAAGCCGTCTGTTCGGCCTCGACGATTACGTCCGCTTCAGGATCAGCGACGACGAGGGCGCAACCTGGCGGGAAGCCGGCCGGGGCCTGCCCGAAGGCGACAACTACTCCTCCGTGCTCGCCATTGACGCTCGCGGCCGGTTGTTCACCGGCACCGAGGACGGCCGCGTGTTCCGCAGTCTCGATGCCGGCGAGAGCTTCGCCAAGGTCAGCCGCAACCTGCCGCGCGGAACCATCCAGGGCCTGATCGTCGATCCGCTGCGGCCGGACACGCTGTATGCGCTCTTCTACCGGCAGGGCGTCTTCCGCTCGCGCGACGGCGGCCGCCGCTGGGAACGGCTCGACGCCGGGCTGCCGGTCGCGCGGTTCACCGGCGCGGCGACGCTCGACGCGGAGCGCCGCCTCCTCTTCGCCGGCGTCGAGGGCCGCGGGCTCTTCGTTCTGAACGTGCCGTGACGGGCCTCACCCGCGGAGCGCACGGTCGAGGTCTTCGATCAGATCGTCCGCGGCCTCGATGCCCACGGCGAGCCGGACCAGGCTGTCGGTGATGCCGAGGCGGCGCCGGTCCTCGGGGTCGACCCCGGCGTGGCTGCTGAGCGCCGGCCGCGTGATCAGGCTCTCGACGCCCCCGAGGCTGACCGTCTTGCGGGGGATCTCGGTGCGCTCGATGAAGCGGGCCGCGGCCTCCTCTCCCCCATCCAGCTCGAAGCTCAGCACGCCGCCACAGCCGGCGAACAGCTCGCGGGCCCGCGCGTGGCGGGGATGGCTCGCGAGCCCCGGATAGTTCACCTTGGTCACCCCGGGAGCCGTCTCGAGGAAGCCCGCGATGCGCGACGCGCTCTCGTTTTGATGGCGCACCCGCAGGGCGAGCGTCTTCATGCCTCGGTGCAGCAGGAAACAGGCGTGCGGATCGAGCGAGCCGCCGAGGTGGTTGAGCTTGTGGCGGACCTTCTCGACGAGATCCGCGCGGCCGACGACCGCGCCCGCCACGATGTCCGAATGGCCGTTCAGGTACTTGGT
>DATFPH010000470.1:0-5058 GCA_035264905.1 Thermoanaerobaculia bacterium | reverse complement strand
CTCCCGCAGGGCGCCGGCGTGGGCCGGCTCCGGCAGGGCGGAGAGGTCGACCGCGGTGAGCGCCGGCAGGCCGTCGGGCGGCGCGGCTTCCTGGTGCCAGGAGCCGTCGCGGCGCGCGGCGCGCAGGCGCAGGGCGTCGTGGTGGCGCGGCAGCAGCTCGACCGCCCGCCGCAGCGCCGCGGCGTCCCAGCCCGCCCGCACCTCCAGCAGCACCGCCAGGTTGAAATGATCGGGCTCCTCCAGCTCGCGCTCGAAGAACCAGCGCTGGATCGGCGTCAGCGGCACGGGGCCGGACACCGTCTCCTCGCCACCCGCCCAGCCCGGAGCGCCCGCGACCGCTGCGAGCTCGGCCACGGTCTGGTGCTCGAAGAGCTGGCGCGGCGTGAGCGCCAGGCCCGCGGCGCGCGCCCGGGCCACGATCTGGATGATCAGGATCGAGTCGCCGCCCAGCCGGAAGAAGTTGTCGTGGATGCCCACCCGCTCGAGGCTGAGCACCTCGCGCCACACCGCGGCCAGGCTCTCCTCCAGCGGGTTGCGCGGCGCGGCGTACTCCCCCTCCAGGCGCGGCCGGCCGGCGCCCGGCTCGGGCAGCGCCCGGCGGTCCACCTTGCCGCTCGGCGTGGTGGGGAGCGCCTCCAGGACGACGAACGCCGCCGGCACCATGTAGTCGGGCAGCCGGCTGTGCAGATGCGCGTGGAGGTCGCTCTCGCGCACGGCGTCCGCTGCCTCCGCGGCGGCCGGGACCACCCAGGCGACGAGGCGGCCGGCGCGCGGCGCCACCACGGCCTCACGCACCCCGGGATGCGCGGCCAGGGCCGCCTCGATCTCCCCCAGCTCGATGCGGAAGCCGCGCACCTTCACCTGGTGGTCGATCCGCCCCAGGTACTCCAGCTCGCCGCGCGTCAGGAAGCGGACCAGGTCGCCGGAGCGGTAGAGGCGGGCTCCCGACGCGCCGCCGAACGGGTCGGGGACGAAGCGCGCCGCGGTCAGCTCCGGCCGGCCGAGATAGCCGCGGGCGAGGCCGGCGCCGCCGACGCAGAGCTCTCCCGGCACGCCCGGCGGCACCGGGTTCCCCCACGGATCGAGCACATAGGTGGTCAGGTCCGGGATCGGCACGCCGATGACGCTGCCGGCGCCCGCGCGCGCCTCGGCGCTGGTGAGCGGGCGGTAGGTGACGTGCACCGTGGTCTCGGTGATGCCGTACATGTTGACCAGCCGCGGCCGGTCGTCGGCGTGATGCGCGTACCAGGGCTCCAGGCTGCGCAGCTCCAGCGCCTCGCCGCCGAAGATCACCAGCCGCAACGCGAGCTCGCCGGCGCGCCCGGCCAGCGCCTCGGCGTGGATGAGCTGGCGGAACGCCGACGGCGTCTGGTTGAGCACGGTGACCCGCTCGCGCACCAGGAGCTCGTGGAACGCCTCCGGCGACCGGCTCACCCAGAACGGCACGACCACCAGGCGCCCGCCGTAGGCGAGGGCCCCCCACAGCTCCCAGACCGAGAAGTCGAAGGCGCTGGAATGGAACAGGGTCCAGACGTCCGAGGGGCCGAAGCCGAACCACGGCTCGGTGGCGCGCAGCAGCCGGACGACGTTGCCGTGGCTCACCATCACCCCCTTGGGGCGGCCGGTCGAGCCCGAGGTGAAGATGACGTAGGCGGAGCCCGCCGCCGTGGCCCGCCCCTCCGGGCGCTCCGGGCTGCGGCGCCCGATCTCCTCCCGCTGCTCGTCGAGGAGCACGACGTCGCACCCGCCCGCCACCGCGCCGGGCAGCCCGGCCGGCAGGTCGCGGCGGGTCACCAGGACCGGCGCGCCGCTGTCCTCCAGCATGAACGCCAGCCGCTCCGCCGGATACGAGGGGTCGAGAGGGACGTAGGCGCCGCCCGCCTTGAGCACGGCGAGGAGGGCGACCACCAGGTCGATCCCGCGCTCCAGATGCAGGCCCACCGGGATCTCCGGCCCCACCCCGCGCTCGATCAGGTAATGGGCGAGCCGGTTCGCCCGCTCCTCCAGCTCGGCGTAGGTGACCTCCTCCGCCTCCCAGGAGAGGGCGATGCCGGCCGGGTTCTCGTCCGCCTGGCGGGCGAACAGGCCGGCGATCGTCTCCCCCGCGGGGAAGGCGGCCGCGCCGCCGCTCCACTCGGCGAGCAGCGCGTGGCGCTCCGCCTCGGAGAGGAGGGGCAGCTCGGCGATGCGTCGGCCGGGATCGGCCGCCGCCCCATCGGCCAAGCGCGCGAAGGCGCCGAGGAGCCGCTCCATGGTCGCGGCGTCGAAGACGTCGGTGTTGTATTCGAGCCATCCCTGGAGCGCGGCGCCGCGGTCGGAGAGGGCCAGGGTGAGGTCGAACTTGGCGCTCCCCGGGTCGATCTCCAGCGGGCGCATCGAGAGCTGCTCCAGCTCCAGCACCTCCAGCGGCGCGTTCTGCAGCACGAAGGCCACCTGGAAGAGCGGCGTGTGGCTCAAGTCGCGCTCGACCTGGAGAGCGTCGACCAGCTTCTCGAACGGCAGGTCCTGGTGGGCGTAGGCGCCGAGCGCCACCTCGCGCACCCGGGCGAGCAGCTCGCGGAACGTCGGCTCGCCCGAGGCGTCGGTGCGCAGCACCAGGGTGTTCACAAAGACGCCGATGAGCGCCTCCAGCTCGCTGTGGTTGCGGTTCGCGACCGGCGTGCCGACCAGCAGGTCGTCCTGGCCCGAGAGGCGGTGCAGCAGCACCTCGAAGACCGCGAGGAGGGTCATGAACAGGGTCGCCCGCTCGCCGCGCCCCAGGCCGCGCAGCGCGGCGCCCAGGCCAACGGGCAGGGCGAAGGCGCGGGTGGCGCCGCGGAACGACTGCACGGCCGGCCTGGGCCGGTCCGCCGGCAGGTCGAGCACCGGCAGGCGCCCGCGCAGCGCCTCGCGCCAGTAGGCGAGCTGGCGCTCCAGCACCTCGCCGCGCAGCCACGCGCGCTGCCAGCGGGCGAAGTCGGCGTACTGGACCGGCAGCGCGGGGAGCGGCGACGGCCGTCCCGCCGCGAAGGCGTCGTAGAGCTGCGCGAGCTCACGGAACAGCACCCGCCACGACCAGCCGTCGGTCGCGATGTGGTGGATGGTCAGGCAGAGCGCGTGCTCCTGGGGTCCCAGCCGGAGGAGCAGGGCGCGCAGGAGCGGCGCCTGCCCGAGATCGAAGAGGCCGCGCGCCGCCTGCCGCGCCAGACGCTCCAGCGCCGCCTGGCGCGCGGGCGCGGCGAGCAGGCGCAGGTCGACGACCGGAAGGTCGAGGCGGGGCGCGTCCGCGACGACCGGCCGCGGCCGCCCCTCGGCCGCGGCGAAGGCGGTGCGCAGCGCCTCGTGGCGCCGCGCGATCTCGCCGAGGCTCCGCTCCAGCGCGCCCGCGTCGAGGTCGCCGAGCAGGCGGAAGGCGGTGAAGTCGTTGTAGGCCGAGCCCGGGGCGAGCTGGTTCAGGAACCAGATCCGCTCCTGGCTGAAGGAGAGCGGCGCCTCGCCGTCGCGTGGCCCGGCGGCGAGCGGCGGCGCCTCTCTCCCCTGCTCCGTCTGGCGCAGCCGTTCGATTGCCTGCGCCAGCCCCTCCACGGTCGGCGCCTCGAACAGGCTGCGCAGCGGCAGGTCGATCCGGAAGGTCTCGCGGACGCGCGAGACCACCTGGGTGGCGAGGAGCGAGTGGCCGCCGAGGTCGAAGAAGCCGTCCCGGACGCCGACGCGGTCGACGCCGAGCACCGCGGCCCAGATCTCCGCCACCACCTCCTCGGTGGGCGTCCGCGGCGCGTCCGCCGCCAGAGCGCTCTCGCGCGCCACCGGCTCGGGATCGGGCAGCGCCTTGCGGTCGACCTTGCGGTTGGGGGTCAACGGGAAGGCCTCCAGCGGCACGTAGGCCGCGGGGACCATGACGTCCGGCAGGCTCTGCCGCAGGAAGCCGTCGATCCCGTCCAGCTCGGCCAGCTCGGCGGGGCCGAGCGGCCACCGGCGCGGCACGAGATAGGCCGCGAGGCGCGCCTCGCCGGCCGCGCCGCCGCGGGCCACGACCACCGCCTCGCGCACCAGCGGGTGGCGCGCGAGCTGCGCCTCGATCTCCCCCAGCTCGATGCGGATGCCGCGGATCTTGACCTGGTGGTCCAGGCGGCCGAGGAACTCGATCGTGCCGTCGGCGCGCCGCCGCGCCAGGTCGCCCGTGCGGTAGAGCCGCGCGCCCCCCGCGCCAGACAGATCGCCGAACGGATCGGGCACGAAGCGCTCCGCGGTCAGCTCCGGCCGGTCGAGATAGCCGCGCACCACGCCCAGGCCGCCGATCAGCAGCTCGCCCGAGAGCCCCAGCGGCACCGGCCGCAGCCGGTGGTCGACCAGGTGGAGCGAGGTGTTCGCGATCGGCCGCCCGATCGACACCGCACCCCCCGCGCCGGTCTCCCGCGGCACCGCCCAGGTGGACGACCAGATCGTCGTCTCGGTGGGGCCGTACATGTTGTGGATCGCCGCCGGGGAGACCTCGGCGAGGCGCTGCGCCAGGGCCGGCGGGAAGGCCTCGCCGCCCACCATCAGGCAGCGCAGCGAGGCGAGGGCCGACGCCGCGGCGCCGTCGAGCACCAGCATGCCGGCGAGCGACGGCGTGCACTGGAGATGCGTGACGCCGTGGCGCACCACCTGCGCCGCGAGGCTCGCCGCGGCCTCCTCGGGGTCCGGCCGGCGGCAG
This sequence comes from Thermoanaerobaculia bacterium, assembly GCA_035264905.1. Taxonomy (GTDB): domain Bacteria; phylum Acidobacteriota; class Thermoanaerobaculia; order Multivoradales; family UBA5704; genus UBA5704. The sequence continues at coordinate 383 of DATFPH010000470.1, read as the reverse complement.
CGCTCCCGCAGCTCGACCAGGTTGGGCAGCGCCGCAAGCACCCGCTCGGTCTCCACCCCGAAGTCGATCAGGCAGGCGACCTCGTCGACGCCGAGCGCCTGGAACCGCTCCAGGGTGCGCCGGCAGGTCTCCGGCGTGCCGAACAGGCCCGCCGCCTCGAAGTAGCGGTCGAACGCGCGGTCGAGGAGCGCCGCCGCGTCCTCCGGCGACAGCCCTTCGGGATCGACGTCCATGCCCACGCTGACCACCAGGTTCTTGATCAGCGAGAGGGAGGTCTGGAGGTAGCTGCAGAACGGCCCCTTGACCGTCTCCCGCACCGTGTCCAGGTCGTCGCCGACGAAGGTGTGGACCATCAGGGTGACGCGGCCGGTCCGCGGATCGTG
>DATFPH010000469.1:0-37733 GCA_035264905.1 Thermoanaerobaculia bacterium | reverse complement strand
CGTCCTCGAACACGGCGCGCGCGAGTTTGCCGGTCCGCGGGTCGAAGGCGGCGAGCTCGCGCGGTCCGACCGGCAGGAAGACGGTGCCGGCGGGGGCCGGGACGAAACGGACCACGATGACTGCCGGCCCTTCCCAGAGGTACGACGCCACCTGCGTCCCGCGCTCAAAATGGAGCCGCACCCACGTGATCGCGCGCCCCGCGGAGCCCGGTCCCGTGCCCAGGACCTCGAGCTTCTGAAAGTGCCCGTGCTCCTGTTCGAGCGACGCCCACTCCTTCCTGGTGTCGGCGGCGACCTTCTCCACCGGCTCGTCCGTGCCATACACCTCGCAGAGCGGCTTGTAGTCCCCCGCCCGCGATGCCTCCAGGGCATGCACCAGCCTCTGCTCCAGGGCGGCGTGGCGCTCCCGGTCGGCCGCCGCGGCGCCGGCCAGGGCGGCGAAGGCCTCCTTCCCCTCGGGAACGATGCGCAATCCGGCCGCCTGGCCGGGGCGCGCGGGGCCGGGGCTCACCACCAGCCGCCCCCCTCCGCCGGCGAGCTCATAGGTGCCGGCGAGCCGGGCGAGAGCCGCGGCTTCCTGCGGCACCACGGCCGGTGGCATGGAAGGCTCCTGTCCGAAGAGCATCCGCGACAGGTGAGCGGCCACCAGGATGGACATGAAGTCGGACTGCGCCGAGCCGGTGATGATCACCAGATGGTCGTCCGGATAGCGCTGGAAGTCCGCGGCGAAGATCCCGTTGCCGCCGTTGTGGGCGATCCGGCGGGTGCCGCCCGGACCCTTGTCGATGGCCCAGCCGTAGCCGTAGTGCGAGCGGCCCTCCGGGTCCTCGGGGACGTGCGGCGTATAGGCCTTGGCCTGCGCCTCCTTGGACAGGACGCTCCCCTTCTCCAGCGCCTGATGCCACTTGTACAGGTCTCCCGTGGTCGAGAGGATGCCGCCGTTGCCCCGCAGGTTCCACCAGGGGCCGTCCGGCGCCCAGGCGTGGTCGAGCGGAGTGCCCCACGGCTCGTCGCCGCGGTAGCCGTGCGCCAGCTCCTCCGGCTTCCAGGAGGCAAGGCGGTAGCCCGTCTTCTCCATGCCGGCGGGACGGAAGAGCTGGTCCCGCAAATAGTTCTCATAGGGCTGGCCGGAGACTTTCTCGACGATCGTCGCGAGCAGCGAGTAGCCGGCGTTCGAGTACCGGTAGCGCGTCCCCGGCGGCCACAGGAGCTGCGAGGCGAGAGCCGCCTGGACCAGCCGGTCGCGGGGCATCTCCTCGTAGTCGTCGCCGAACACGTCCTGGAGGCCCGCGCTGTGGGTGAGGAGGTGATGCAGGGTGATCCCCGCCTTGTCCTCGGGCACCCCGTCGAAATACTTGCCGATCGGGTCGGTCACCTTCAGCTTGCCCTCCGACTCCAGCTTCAGGATGGCCGCCGCGGTGAACTGCTTGGTGATCGAGCCGATGTCGAAGGCGGTCTCCGGGGTGAACGGAACCCCCTTCTCCCGGTCGGCCAGGCCGTACCCCTTGTGGAGGACGATCTGGCCGTCTTTCGCGACGAGCAGGGAGCCGGCGAAGCCGAATCCCTCGAGGCGGGTCAGATAGGTATCGATCTTCGTGCCCAGGGGGCCGGTGACGATGCCCCGGCTCGGCTGCGCCGCGAAGGCCGGGGCCGCGGCCAGAAGCAGGGCGACGAGCAGAACGGCTCTTTTAAACATGAATCCTCCTCCTGTCGACGAGCGCTGCGAAGCGCGGCATCCGCGTCGAGCTGAAAACGCCCTTCCGGCCCGGCGATCTAGCAGGCGCGCTTCCAACCAGGCTCCCAGGCTCATGATGTCTCCTTCCGCGCTTCGATCATCCGGCGGATGCCGGGGCAGAGGCCTATGTCCCGAGCTGCAACGCGGAACGATTGTCCACAATAAATGGATTGAAGCGAAGCTGTCCGCCGCAGTGATGGCATTCGGCAAGGAGCTCCGGTTCCTCCCATGCATCATCGGGCAGCTTCTCGCAAGGAGCATCGCCTTCGGACAATGACGCGTTGCGACCGATAGCACCGATAACGTCGAGGATGAAAGAGGGGGCGGGGATGCGCCAGCCGCACCAGCCGCACCTTGCGGTGGCACAGGCTTGGAACTCGCGTCTCCCGAAGGTATAGAGATGGACGAGTGTAGTGATCGCAGCACCAGGCGTGAGACCCATGATTTGAAGCCGGTAGACACGCCCGCCGGATGAACCGGCGCAGATCCAGCGGTCGAGCGCCAGGGCGCCGCACGTGATGCCCTCGACCCGAAAGCGGAGGATTGGCTCTGCCTCTTTCAAAGGCAGCACAGCGATTCCATCCTGGCCACCGACAAGGATGCGCTGCCCGTCCGTCGACGACCTGATCCACGCGTAATTACCTGCATGGCTCTCGACGTGCGCCAGGTCGCGTGCGCTCAGAACATTGACGACGCCGTAGGAGGTTGCGGCGATGCGGCGACCATCAGGACTATAGGCAACGCCACTGCCGGTTGCCGTGAGGTTCGAGGAGAGTCTCGTCTCGCGCTTCAATTCGCCGGTTTCACTGTCAAAGATCCGAAGACGACTGCCGCCGCCGATCCAGGCGATGCTGCGACCGTCGGGAGAGATCGAAACACAGTTGCGCCGAGTGCCGGCTCGCAGGTCGCTGAGGAGCGCGCCCGTCTCCGCATCGCGCAGGCGGGTCCAATGCGGATTCGCCGAGACGACGCGGCGGCCGTCAGGCATGAACGCGGCCACGAGATCATTGACACCGGGCTGGTTGCCTTTTGCCAGGTGCTCCTCGAACCCGTGAAGCTTACGTCCGCCCGCGGCGAGATCGACCAGGATCGTCTCATATCCGCGCGCAGTCGAGCTCCCGGCAGGTCCCTCCACGAATACGCTTTCCAGGAGGCCGCGCTGTCCGTCAGGTCCGATCTCGCACTGCCTGACGGACCGTCGTTCAAGCCCAGGCAATTCGCGCAGCTCGCCGGTCGTGCGATCGAAAATCCGGGTCGTATTGTCGGTGTAGCCGATGAGGAGGAATCGACCCTCCGGAGAGACCGCGCAGCAGCTCGATCCGCAGCGGCCTGGCCGGGCAATCTCCTGCTGCAGCGCTCCCGTGTCCGCAGCCCAGATCCTGACCATGCCGTCGCGAGACGTCGAGACGAAACGGCTGCCATCGTGGAATGCCGTGCAGGTGTTCACCATCGCCGTATGATCGATCTCCGGCTCCGTGATCAGGGCGGCGGCGATGTCAGTGACTCTCGTCGTGCCTTCACGCCCCGCCGACACGACGTGCTTCCCATCCGGTGCTACCTTGCACGCACGTGCCCAGGCTTCGTGGCCCCGAAGGGTGGAGATCAGCGCGCCGTTCTCCGCGTTCCAGAGCTTGACCAGCGCGTCCTTTGCTCCCGAGACGATCGTCCGCCCGTCCGGTGAGACTGCGCAAGCTGTCACCTCCTCTTCATGATCGGTTTTGATCCTCTGTACGACCGCTCCCGAGCTCACGTCCCAGACCGTGAGACTGTAGATCGCGGCGCTGACCACGCGACTTCCATCCGGAAAGAGCGCGCAGTTGTTTCCCGCCATTGCCGCCACGGTGCCGCCGAGAGCTCTCATCAACGTACCTGAGGCGATGTCGAACACCTTCAGTGCGTGATCGCCCGCGCAGACGACGAAGCGGTCGTCAGGCGTCATGGCGCAATCCCAGACTTGTCCCGCGCGGATCGAATGGATGAGGACGCCGCTCTCTCCGTCCCAGATCTTCAACGTTTCGGCCTCCGGGCGCGAAGTGGGCGAACCCGAAACGATGACCCGTCCATCGGCGGAAACCGCGCAACCTCCGATGTCCCAGTCGTGTCCGCGGAGAGTCAGCCGGCGGGTTCCTGTCTCGATGTCCCACACCGTGAGCGTGCGCGCGCGCGAACCGCAGACGATCTGCCGGCCGTCGGGATGAAACGTCAGCGGTTTCCCGCCGTCGAAAGTCCGCAGCAATGCACCCGTCATTGTTTCGTACACATGGACATCGTAAGGACCGCAGGCCGCGAGTCGCAGGCCGTCGGGCGAGATGGCGCAGTCCTCGCCTCCCTCGACGACCATGATGCACGGCTCGGCATGGCGGCTCTTCGTTTGCCTGAGCCATGGCCGCTTCTCGATCCCCTGGCTCCACAATCGATCGGCGGCCGACGCCACGGATGAGGAATGCGGCTCGTTCGCCGCTTCCTGCATCGTCAGCTCCGGTTCCGACTTCAAAATATGGGCCTTCCGCTGAATGAAACGGGCGAAGTCGAGCAACGGCGGCGTCACGTGGCTCTCCTGGGAATCGCGGCTCGATGGACGGAGCGGCGGCGACGGATACCAGGGCGCTTCCACCACGCAACCATTCACAACGAGCCGCGCTTCGCAATGCACACAGCGCAACTCGCGGCCGAGATTCGCTTCGGTGATTTCGCTCCACCTGAGACAATGTGGGCACGACATGCCGTAGCGGCCGTCGTGGCGCAATGCGGTTCTGACGGCGGGTCCGAGGCGCAGCGGTTCTGCACCGACGCGGCGATAATCGGCGACGAGCTCAAAGGCGGTTCCGGCAGAGCACCGTGCTTCGATGAAACGCAGATCGGTGAGGGTGCTTTCAAGATCTTCCCACGCGTGCGCACGCGTCTGATGATAAGGAAGCTCGCTCAATGCGCGAGCGCGGTCGGGCCGCCAGCCGAGGGGCGTCGAAGGATCGGATGCGAAGAAACGAAAGTAGACGGCAAGGGCGCGATGAGCGGCGCGGCACCATTGCGAGGTCTCGCCGCTTGGGGACGGCATGCTGAAATACCTGCGGTAGACCGCCGCGCGGAGCTGGTCATGGAAGAAATCGAGGAGGCCGCCGCGAGTCGTCTCCTCCAGCGGTCTGAGATACGACTCCAGCGCACGGTAGAGCCGCGTCCAGCGGGCTCGTGGAAACGCGCCGGAGCCACTCAGCAGATCCAGAACCTCCGACTCCAGGAGGCCCGAGCGCGAGACGGCGAGCCAGGCGCAAACCGATTCCGTCGTCGAACGAGTGTGGTCCTGCTCCAGCCGCGCGAGGACTTGATCGAACAGATCCGGCAGCTGCTCGGGTAGGCGATCGATGCGCTGGCTCAGGGCCTGGTGATCCCCGAACAGGCACAGCTCCTCAAGGGCGACGAGTAGGTACAGGGGCAGGCCCGCGTCGGGCCGCCGGTCGGTGTCGAGGAGACGGGCGAGCTGCTCGGCGGTTAGCTTCTTGCGGCGGATGTCGAGGAACTGCTCGACCAGCGTCCGCCGGTCGTCTACGGGCAGGGCTGGAATGTCGATGACGTGATCGTCAGGAACGCGCCGCCTTAGCTGCTCCAGGCAGTCGCCCGCGAGCGTGCTGACCACGAGTCGCGTTCCGGGTGGGAGGACGTACGGAATCCAATCCAGCTCTTGGCTTCGGCCCACGGAATCGAGCTGGTCCAAGGCGTCGAGGAAGACGACCAACGGTCGCCGCGCGCCAGCCTTCTCCAGGAAGCTGCCGAGCTGGACCCGGAGCTTCAACGGGTCGGCCTCGACGTCCTCGTCGAGAGCGAGCTCCCGGCGCAGAGTCTCGCAGAGGGACCGCAGCGTCGCAGGGAGCGCCGCGGAGCCGGGGGCGGCTCCAATGAAGTGCGGCACGACGAGCAGGGCCGGGTGAAGCTCGCGGCAGAGGCGGACGCATCCGGCGAGGAAGGCCGACTTGCCGGCGCCGGGCGGACCGGTGACGACGAGCGGCCGGCGATCCTCGACGTTCGCGACGTAGGCCGCGACCTGCCGGATCTCGCTCGCGCGCCCGATGAAGAGGCGCATACGGTCGATGATGAAGCGCTCGTGGTACGCGCGCTCTCGCTGGTGGGCGTCCAGGACCTCGGCCGGCCGCTCCAGCTCCTCCTCGATCGCGAGCCAGAGGTCGTCGAGGATCTGCTGTCCCAACGCGTCCATGCCTTCGAGGGCTACCGTGCCGTGAGCCTCGATCGCGCCGCGCACGGGCTCGCTGAGAAGCGACCACGCGTCAGGGGCGATGACGCCGTCCTGCAAGATCTCCCGCTCGTCAGCCGAGAGCTTCAACGGGAGCAGCGCGGGATCGATCCGAAGCCCGGCGTAGGACGCCTCGTAGTCCCGGACGCTCACCTGACCGGCGGAGGCCTGGATGCGCTTCTTGAGGTCCGTCAGCTTCCTCCGCCGATCGGGATCCTGCTCGACAAAGACCGGCAGGAACGAGCGAGGGAACATGGGATGCCGCTCGAGGCCAGCCCTCCTCAGATAGAAGAAGGCGCGCGTAGCCGGGTATCCAGCAGCGAAGGCGCCTCTCTGGATCTCCCGGGCTGTGATGGAGTCTCCCGCCTGAGGCAGGCCCTTCGCTTCCCAGAAGCGAGGGAGCTCCTCGGCCAGGTCGACTGGCAGCATCCGATCCCGCCGCAGCCGGTAGGCGGCAGGCATCACCGTCTCATCCAGTTTGTAGAGCTCCGCGATCGTGGAAGGCAGTCTCCCTGTGCTGCGCACGGCCTCGAACAGCGTTGCGGGCACCTCCTCGGGCGGAGGCACCCAGCCGAAGCGGTCGCCGAGCAGGCAGACGAAGAACGGCCGGCAGCGTTCTATCTCCTGGAGACAGAGGGCCAGCGCTCCTGCCTGTTCCGCCTCCTCCTCGGTGACCCCCCAGCGCAGGTCGATTCCGAGGAAGTCGGCCCCGCGCTTCAGACAGCGGCTGCGCAGCCCTCGAAAGACGATGCGGCTGAGCTGGTCGAGCTCTGCGTGCATATCTCGGAAGGTCGACGAGATGAAGATACGGATGGTCTGCAGGGTGCCGGACCCGCGGCTGTGGGGTGGGGAGGAAACGGGTATGGAGCCCATGGATCACTGCGAGCTCGGCCTGAACACTGCCCCAACCGTAGCACAGCCATCGTGCGCAGCCCGGGTCTAGCCCTGAGCTAGCTGCCGTTCATCCCCGGTTCATCTCCCCGCCCTTATCATGGCCAGAGCACGGGTCGATTTTGCCAAGACCATGCGACTGCTTCTGATCGAAGACTCCGAACGCCTCCGCCGCTCGCTCGCCCGCGGGCTGCGCAAGGAGGCCTATGCCGTCGACGTGGCGGCGGATGGCCGGGAGGGGCTGTGGTATGCCAGCGAGAACGTCTACGACGTCATCATCCTCGACCTCATGCTCCCCGGGATCGACGGTCTGACGCTCCTGCGAACGCTGCGGGAGCGGGGGAATTCGACCTACGTCCTGATCCTGTCGGCCCGGGACATGGTGGAGGACCGGGTGCAGGGGCTCTCCCTGGGTGCGGACGACTATCTGGTCAAGCCGTTCTCCTTCCCCGAGCTGTGCGCCCGGCTCAACGCTCTCGTCCGGCGCTCCTACGGCTCGAAAACCCCGGAGCTCTGCGTCGGCAACCTGACGGTCGACACCCGCTCCCACCAGGTGCTGCAAGGCGGGCAGGCTCTGCCCTTCACGCTCCGCGAATACGGCCTGATCGAGCTGCTGGCGCGGCGCTCCGGCAAAGTGGTGAGCCGCCAGGAGCTGTGGGATCACCTGTATGAGCTCGATTCCGAAACGGCGAGCAACGTCATCGAGGTCATGATCTGCTCGCTGCGGCGAAAGCTCGGGCCGGACGCGGACCTGATCAAGACCCGGAGGGGACAGGGCTACGTCCTCGCTCAAGGGGAGGCATGAGGTCGCTCCGCGGCCGCTTGACCGTCTGGCTGCTGGCCGGGGCGGGCCTCCTGCTCCTCCTGGGCGCCCTGGCTCTGGCGCGGCTCACCGCGGTCCGGCTGCAGCGCGAATTCGACGAGGCTCTGGTCACCAAGGCCCGCTCTCTCGCCACCTTGACCGAGCAGGAGGAGGGCAGGGTCTGGCTGGAGCTCGCGGACGAGATCATGCCCGAGTTCGAAAAGGGACCGGGCCCCGAATACTTCCAGATCTGGCGCGCGGACGGCGGCGTGGTGGCGCGCTCGGGCTCGCTCGGGAACCGCGATCTCCCGCGGTGGCAGGGCGGCACCCGGCTCGATCAGCCCCTGCTCCGCGACGGCCGGCTTCCCGACGGCCGGCCGGGACGGGTCGCGGAGATCCGCTTCCATCCGCGCGACGAGGAGGCCGAATCCGACGGACGGATCGAGGCCGCCCCGTCGCCGTCTCCTCCAGTCAGCCACGTGCCGCCGGTCACCCTGGTCCTGGCGCGCAGCCGCGAGCCGCTGGACTCCTTCATCTCCTTCCTGCGCGCCATCCTCGCCGGGTTCGTGCTGGTGCTGCTCGCCGGCCTGGCGGTTCTCGTCCGCCTGAGCCTGGCCGTCGGCCTCGCGCCGGTCGACCGGCTCGCCGCGAGGCTCCGCGAGCTCGACGCCGAGTCGCTCGATCAGAGGCTCGACGCGGCCGAGACGCCCACCGAGCTGGCCCCGGTCGTCGAGCACCTGAACGGCTTGCTGGAGCGGCTGCAGGGCTCCTTCGCGCGCGAGCGGACGTTCTCCGCCAACCTCGCCCACGAGTTCCGCACCCCGCTCGCCGAGCTGCGCACCCTCGCGGAAGTCGCCCTGCGCTGGCCTGACGACGCGGCGGCTACGGCCGAGTCCTTGGCGGACATCCATGCCGTGGGGCTCCAGATGGAGTCGATCGTGGTCGATCTGCTCGATCTGGCACGCTGCGAGGGTGGGCTGCACGTGGTCAGGAGCGGCGAGCTGGCGCTGGGCGACGCGGTCGAGGAGTGCTGGGGGAAGATCGAAGAGAAGGCCGCCGCGCGCGGGATCTCCCTGGTGCGCGAGATTTCTCCGCAGCTCCTGGTGACGACCGATCGCGAGAAGCTCGACCGGATCCTGATCAACGTCTTCTCGAACGCCGTCGCCTACAGCCCCGCCGGCAGCGAGGTCCGCTGTGCCGCCTGCCCCGCGGGCAGCGGATTCTTCCTGTCGGTCAGCAATCCCACAGACTCGCTGGAAGCGGACGATCTCTCCCGGGTCTTCGACCGCTTCTGGCGCAAAGACCCGGCGCGCACCGAATCCGGCCACGCAGGCCTCGGCCTGTCGCTGGTCGCCGCGTTCTGCGCGCTCCTGGGCATTCACGTGGAAGCCCGGCTGAGCTCGGGGAGGGTGTTCGAGATCCGGCTGCAGGGGGCAGGCTAGCAGAGCGTCACTCCAGGCCTGAGTGGTAGAGCCAGCTCCGTAGACCTCACCCCCTGGCCCCCTCTCCCATCGCCCCCCACCGGCCGGGAGAGGGGGAACCCCTGCGAACCCTCGTGGCACGTTCAGGTTCAGTCTTTTCCGGGCGGTGGCGCCCCCTCTCCCGGGGGAAGGGGGGGCGATGGGAGAGGGGGTCGGGGGGTGAGGTCTCGGAGGCAACATCTACCACTTCTGGCTTGACAGACTCCTAGTCCACGCAGATCTCCCCGAAGTAGATTCCCCCCTCCGCGGGCTGCACGAAGATCATTCCGCCCCCCTCGGGGATCCGGTACAGGGGCTGGGGGGTGTTCTCCTCGGAAAGATCGGGCGCATGCGGGCTGCGGATGTGCTCCAGATCCGGGAAGCGGGCGCGCAGAGCGGCCACGATCTCGTCCCGGCCGGCGCGGCCGGAGTGGCTCAGGAGAGGCAGCCAGAGGGCCTGGAGATGGCTCTCCCCCGCCTCGGCCGAGAACTCCAGGCGCAGCGGCTGCCGCATCAGCTCCGCATCCATGTGGTAGTAGCCGCAGAGCTCATCCTGCATCGAGCTCCCGAGAGCCGGGAGCCGCCGGCCGAGCACCAGCTCTGCCTGGTGGAAGGTCATCCCCACCTCCAGCCCGCCCCAACCCAATCGGCCCTTCCGCAGGGTGATCTGGCGCACGGCGTCGATCGAGCGCGGGAAGCGGGCCGCAGGCTTCTCCGTGGGCTCCGGACGAGGCGGCGGAGACGGCGGAGGGTCCGGTGCCGCCCCCCGGTCCGAAGCGCAGGCCGCCGCCGTCAGGACGAGCAACGGCAGGACGGCGGCCAGGAAGCCGCTGGTGGTGCGTCCCCTCCCCCGGCGTGTGCGCATGATCCTTCCCCTGGAGGCTCTCGTAGATGGTGCCGATCCAAACGTCGGTCTTGATGAAGCCGCTCCCCCACTTCTTCCACTCGTCCGGCAGCCCCTCTTTCTGGATCGTTGCGAGATCCTTGCCCGCCTTGATCTTCGTCTGCACGATCCCGGAGGTCTCGACGAGCATGCGGTGGTACGCCTTGAGGTCCGCCGGCGTGGAGAGCGGTCCATGGCCGGGGATGATCTTGGCGTCGGCCGGAATCTCGGCCAGGACCTTCTCGACGTTGGCGATCAGCCCCTGCACGCTGCCGCCGCTGCCCAGGTCCACGAACGGGAACCCGTCGGCGAAAAAGTCGTCCCCCAGATGGACCACCTTCGAGCCGGTGAAGAAGATCACGCTGTCGCCGTCGGTGTGGCCGTGCGGGAAGTGGATCACCTTGATCTCCTCGCCGTTGAAGTGCACCGACAGCGACTCGCCGAAGGTGATCACCGGCAGGGCCTCCTCGGGCGACGCCGCGACCTTTTCGCCCATGACCTCCTGATCGGTCGACAGGCGCTTGCGCACGTTGTCGTGGGCGATGATCGTGGCCTCTTTGCCGAACACCGGGTTGCCGCCCGTGTGGTCGCCGTGCCAGTGGGTGTTGAGCACAAACTGCAGATTGCCCGGTCCGATCTCCCGCAGCGCGATGCGGATCTTGTCCGCCAGCGGAGCGAACTGGTCGTCGACGATGAGGATGCCGTCCGGTCCCACCGACGCGCCGATGTTGCCGCCGGCCCCTTCCAGCATGTAGACGTTGCCGGCGACCTTCGTCGCCCTGACCTGCACCTTCGAAAAGTCCCGGTCCTGTGCGGCGGCGGCGTTTGCGGCCAGCCCCAGCAGGAGGAGCGCGCTCTGAATTTTGCGCATTCGAGGTCCCCCTTGTGTACGAAGTCCGACGGGGCGGACTCTAACACGCGGGCTCTCCCGGTCACCGGTGCTTGGCGGCTTCGATCCCGTACTGCTGCATTTTGATGTAGAAGTTCTTGTAATCGATCTGCGCCAGCCGCGCCGCCTGGCTGATGTTGCCGCGCGTCTTGCTGAGGCAGCGTCCGATGTACTCGCGCTCGAAGCGCTCCACCATCCGCTGCTTGGCCGCACGGAACCCCTCTCCCGGGAGCAGGCCTTCGCCTTTATCCGGTTCGGGAGCTGCCGGGGCGGAAGGGCGCAGCCCGTGGAGCGTCTCGGGCAGATGGCTCACCTCGATGGTATCTCCCTCCGACAGGAGCACGGCCCGCTGCAGGAAGTTCTGGAGCTCGCGGATGTTCCCTGGATAGTCGTAGGACAGCAGCAGGCGCTCCGCGTCGGGGGTGAGACGCTTGGGCTCGCGCCGGCCGGCGTGCTGGTCGATCAGCCGGCGGATCAGGAGCGGCAGGTCCGAGCGCCGCTCGCGCAGGGACGGCAGGCGGATCTCCACCACGTTCAGCCGGTAGAGGAAATCCCGCCGCATCTTCCCCTCGAGCGCCAGCTCCTCCAGGTCGCGGTTGGTCGCCGCCACAATCCGCGCGCTGGCGTGGCGGATCTGCGTGCTGCCCACCCGCGAGTACTCGCCGTTCTCCAGCACCCGCAGCAGCTTCACCTGGAGCGCTGGCGGCAGCTCCCCCACCTCGTCCAGCAGCAGCGTCCCCCCTTCGGCCCGCTCGAACCACCCCGGATGATCCCGCACGGCGCCCGTGAAGGCGCCCCGGACGTGGCCGAACAGCTCCGATTCGAGCAGCGTCTCGGGCAGGGCGCCGCAGTTGACCGGGACGAACGGCTTGTCGCGCCTCCGGCTGTTCAGGTGGAGAGCGCGGGCGATCAGCTCCTTGCCCGTGCCGCTCTCGCCGCGGATCAGGACCGTGGCCTCCGAGTCGGCGACCTGCGACACCAGCTTGAGCACCTCCAGCATTTTGGGGTCTTTCCCGACGATCGCCTGGAAGTCGAAGCGCGTCCGCAGCTCTTTCGAGAGCTTACCGATGTGCCGGTTGAGGTGCCGCCGCTCCATGGCGTTGCGCACCGCGAGCGAGACCAGCTCCGTGAAGCTCTCCACCAGCCGCGCGGTCTCCTCCGTGAACATCCCCTCGGCGCTGCGGTTGTCCAGATAGATCACGCCGAGCGTCCGCCCCAGGTCGCGGATCGGCTGGCAGATCACCGACAGGATCATCAGCCGCAACACGCTGTCGCTGTGCCCGACCTCCGGGTCGTCCAGCACGTTGGGATGCCAGAACGGACGCCCCTCCGCGCGCACCTTCTCGAGGATCGTCCGGCTCACCTGGAGCTCCGGCCGTTCGAGATCCTCCTGCCGGAGGTTGCGGGCCACCTCGAACACCAGCTTGCCTTCCGGATCGAACAGGAGGATCATTCCTCGTTCAGCGCGACAGAGCTGAATCACGCCGTCGATGGCGGCGGTCAGCATCCGGTCCAGATCGCGCTCGGCGAGGACCGATTTCCCAAGCTCCAACAGTCGTTCAAACATCGCCGCTCTGGTGTCCATACCCTAAGTCTATGGCAAAAGCACCCAAGCGGGAAGACCCCAACGCACCATAGCGGCAGTCCGGGCGTCCTTCCAACTCCTTGATTCTTCGAGGTTCTCGCCTGTCTCCGGCGGGGGCCCCGGGATGGCACCGGCTTTGCCAATAGAGGGGCTCGGCGACAACGACCGCCTTAACGGCGGCGCCTCCTCAGGGACGGGTAGACGACTCCTGTCCCTCTTTTTTTATCTTTTTCGTTCCGCGCTCAGCCGTCGAGAGCGGCCGCCTCCGCTGCCGGAGAGGGGCGGCTCCACCACTCCCCGCGTTCCATGAGGCGCTCGATCCCGTCGGCATCCAGGGCCTGGCAGAGCAGGTATCCCTGGACGTAGTCGCAATCCATGGCCCGGAGCCGCGCGAGCTGCCCCTCGGTCTCCACCCCCTCCGCCACCACCTTCATCCCCAGGCTGTGGGCCAGGCCGACGACAGCGCGGACGATCTCGTCCCTCTCCCCCTCCGGCCCCATGCCGCGGATGAACGAGCGGTCGATCTTGAGGGCGCTGACCGGGAACTGCTGGAGAGAGCTGAGCGACGAGTAGCCGGTGCCGAAGTCGTCGACGCACAGGCCGATCGCGAGCGACCGCAGGTGGCACAGGAATTCCACGGCCGCCTCCGGATTGTCGAGGATCGCGCTCTCCGTGATCTCCAGCTGCAGGCTCTCGGGCGGCAACCCCGTGCGCTCGAGGATGCAGCGGATCTGCTCGACAAGGTCGGCCTGCAGGAGCTGCCGCCGCGACAGGTTCACGTTGATGGCCAGGGGCGGATCGGACGGATGGTCCCGCTGCCACTGGCACATCCTCTCGCAGGCCTGGGAGAGCACCCAGCGTCCGATCGGGAGGATCAGCCCCGTCTCTTCGGCCACCTGGATGAACTGGTCGGGAGGGACGACGCCCCACACCGGATGCCACCAGCGCACCAGGGCCTCGAATGCGGTCACCCGGCCGTCGGCCAGGCAGACGATCGGCTGGTACTGGAGCCGGAAGCTCTGCTCCTGGACGGCGCGGCGCAGGTCGGTCTCCAGCCGCAGCCGGTCCATCGCCTCCAGGTGGAGCGTCTCATTGAACACCTCGTGCCGGTTCCTGCCCAGGGCCTTGGCCCGGTACATGGCCGCGTCGGCGTCACGCAGGATGTCCTCCGGCCGCTCGTAGCCCGCCGTGCCGAACGCGATGCCGATGCTCGCGCTGACGTACATCTCGTTGCCGTCGACCTGGAGAGGAGCGGCGAGCCGGTCTTCCATCTGCTGCGTGAGCCGCTCGACGTCTTCCAGGCTGCGGACGTCGTCGAGCAGGACCGCGAACTCGTCGCCGCCGAGCCGCGCCACGGTATCGCCCGGCCGGACGCAGGTCTCCAGCCGGTGGGCGATCGCGACGAGCGCCCGGTCGCCGCTCAGGTGCCCGAGGCTGTCGTTGATCAGCTTGAACCGGTCGAGGTCGAGGAAGAGGACCGCGAAGTGGAAGTCCTGGCGCCGCTTCGCCCGGGCGAGCGACAGGCCCAGCCGGTCCAGGAACAGGGTGCGGTTGGCCAGGCCGCTCAGGGCGTCGTGGAACGCGTCGTGGAGAAGCTGACCCTCCACCTTCTTGCGCTCCGTGACGTCGGTCAGGGAGCCGGCGATGCGCGTCGCCCGGCCGTCTTCGCAGATCGCCACCCCGCGGCTGAGCATCCAGCGGTCGCTGCCGTCGCGGTGCCGCATGCGGTGCTCGTTGACGAAATGCGAGTCGCAGCCCACCGGGTGCGTGCCCAGCGCCGCCTGGAGCTTCGGCAGGTCGTCGGGATGCACGCGCTCGAACCACTCGTGCGGGCTGTTGCTCAGCTCGGACTCGCCGTATCCGAGCATCTCCTTCCAGCGCGGCGACAGATACAGCTCGTTCTTCTCCAGGTCCCAATCCCACAGCCCGTCGTTGGCCCCCTGGGCGGCGAGAGCGTACCTCTCCTCGCTCTCGCGCAGCGCGGCCTCCACCCGGCGCCGTTCCTGGACCTCCTGCTCGAGCTCCCGCGTCCTCTCGCGCACCCGTTCCTCCAGGCTCTTGTTGACGCCGACCAGGAACCGCGAGACGCCCGCGGCGACCAGCGTCACGACCAGCGTCGACAGCACGAAGAACAGGATCTCCACCCGGTCGGTCAGCTCCGAGACCTGGCGCAGCTCCAGGCTCGCCTGCTGGACGCGCCCGCTCTCCTCCTTCTCCCACCGGGGCAGGAGCCTCTTCAAGACCTCTGTGCTGAGGGGATCCGCGCGCAACGAGAGCTCCGCGATGGCGCGCTCATTGTCCACACCGAAGCTCTCATAGACCCGCAGCCAGGACGCGCGGAGCTCCTGGCACTTCGCGGCGAACCGGTCGGCCGTCGGTGTCGCGCTCCCGGGGATCGCCCGCACCCGGGCGACCTCGCCGGCGAGCTGGTCGAGGCGGGCCGCGAACGCCGCCCTGGCCTCCGGGCTCACCGGGCCGGGGCCCTGCGTTCCGAGCACCCCCGCCAGCAACGCGATCTCCCGGTTGGCCTCGCTCAGGCGCTTTTCGAAGGAGGCGATCACGAGCCGGCGCTCGATGGCGTTCTGCAGGGCTGCCAGGCTCTTCTCCCGCGCCCGGTCTCCCCAGAAATGGACCCCCAGATTGAGCGAGAAGAAGATCAGGATCGCCAGCAACGCCCCGAACAGCCTTCTCTGCATCCCCATCGGAGCCCTCCACCTTGGAGTCAACCGGAAGCCACGAGCGGGTAGCCCGCCTGACCCGGCTTTTTACCGTCGATACGGAGGACCTTGACCCCTGGTGGGATCCGGTCGGCAGGGACCAACGCGATGGCCCCCGGAATCACGCGCGCGAGGCTCGCCGACATTTCGTTCGAGCCCGTGACCTTGGGACCGACCTGCACCTCGTCCCCGAACAGCCGGTTGATCCAGTAGTGCTGGACCTGCACCTCGCTCCGCTGCTGATAGATCTTGTCCAGGAGGACCCGCCGTTCCGGAGTGCCGCGGGGGGGCAACAGCAGGGTGACCGGCAGCTCGCGCGACCAGTCCTGGCGCTTCCCCAGGAAGATCTGCCGCAGCTCCGACAGGCTGAGATCGTCGACGGGGACCTGCTCGTGGACGATGACCGCAATCGAAGCCTCGGCCCTGCCCCTGGAAGACGAAAAGAACAGCGCACCTACAAAGGCGATGGGGAGGAGCGCGATCCAGGCGGAGGTAGTTTTGATCCGGAACATTGTCGGAATTCTTTCCAGGTCCCAACGGCCCCCTGGTGCTCGTACAACGTACTAAAGGAGCTGCAAGATCCAAGCCGAACCGTAAGTTATTCAAACTTTGAGATTTATGGATGAATACCGGCCGGGCCTCGCTCCGCGCTCTTCCAATTACCTTGGTACCAAGGTACAATCTTCTCCCGAAGGAGGGGAGCCATGGGGACTACGAGCAACGGAGAGCGTCTGGTCGTCGAGCGGGTGCAGACCGGCGTCCGGATGGAAAAGCGGATCGTGAAGGTGTTGAAAGCCCTGGCGGAGCTCTACGACATCTCCCTGGGGGACCTCCTGGAAGGCATCGTGCTCCACGCGTTCGAGGGGAAGAGCCCCTTCGGCGACAAGAGCCTGCGGCGGATCGCGGACCTGAAGCGGGTCTACGGTCTCGACCTCGATGCGAGCGCAAGCCACCGCCTGACGGAGGGGTCCCATGCATCCTGAGACCGCGACGCTGGACGACGCCACCCTGCTCCAGCGCTTCGAGGACGCCACGCTCCCCGCCTCCGCCTTCCACCACCGGGAGCACGTCCGGGTCGCCTGGCTCTACCTGAAAGCCGAGCCCCCCCTCGCCGCCCTCACCCGCTTCGCCGAGGGTCTCAAGCGCTACGCGGCGGCTCAGGGGGCCGCGGGCCTGTACCACGAGACGATCACCTGGGCCTACCTGCTGCTGATCCGCGAGCGCATGGAGAGGGAGGGGGCCGGCGCAACCTCCGAGGAGTTCCTGGAGCGCCACCCCGACCTGCTGGCCTGGAAGCCGTCGATCCTCGACCGCTACTACCGGCCGGAGACCCTGGGATCGGAGCTCGCGCGGCGGGTGTTTGTGATGCCGGACCGCTCTCACGCGCTCTAAACATCGGCCCGGAGGGCGTGTCTCATCAGGACAGATCACGCTGTGGTCCTGTCCACCATGAAGACCATTCCAAAGCGACCTCGCCGAATCCCCGCCGGAGCGATCCTCTCCGGCGGGATGGCTCTCCTCCTTCTCGCGCTGGCCTGGCCGGCCGTCGCCGCCCCGGTCGAGCAGGTCTGGCGCATGGAGCTGCCGGTCGAGGTGAAGCCTGGAGAGACCGCGAACCTGCGGATCACATCGCCGGAGGGCATCGTCCCACAGGCCAAGTACACAGCAGTTCTGATGCTGCCCGGGCAGAGCGGGCGCGCCCTGCAGATGGGCTTCTTCGATCCGGAGGGGAAGACATCGAAGCTCGCGACGGAAGCGGAGCTCACCGGAGGAGCCCCTCTTCCCCTCCGTGTTCTCGCGGGACGCTGCAGTCCCGCAGGGGACTTCGAAGGCGAGATCCGGCTGATCCCTCAATACGACCGCCTCGCGGATCAGCCAGTCCTTCCCGTGCATATCGTGGTCCGGGTTCACGTCCAGCCGGATCGCGCGGTCCTTCCCGCCTGTTATGCCCCCTTCGTGAAAGCGACCAGCCGCGGTCTGCTCATGGGATTCGTGACGATGTTTCTCTTCGCCATGATCACCCACACCCACTTCCTCAAGAGCAGGCACCTGGTCCAGAGACTGGCCCTCTTGCGAAAGGACACTTCGGAATTCGTCAAGGTTGAAAGGGCAGAGCAGGAGATCCGGCACCTGGTGAAACGCGATCTCAGGCTCGGCCGGCGCGCGATGGCATGGCTCAAGGCAAACCCATTGAAAATCGGGCTCCTGGGCGGTTCCTACTCTGAGACCGTCGAGCTCTATCTCGCACCAGGTCCTCACGTTTCCAGCTCTTTCCTGAGCTTGTCAGAAGAGAAGGATCTCCTCCAGAAGCTGCAGAAGGATCCTGGCCACAGAGATCGCCTCCTCGCGGCCAGCTCTCCAAGGAGGCTGAGCCTCTTCGCCGTTTTGAAAGGGAACGAGTTGGGGCGCTTCCGGTTGAGAAGCAACCTTGCGGAAGGACCAAGAGACAGATACAGGCTGATCCGGCTCGAGACCGGCGATCGGTTGGAGCAAGATCCCGAAGACCCATGGGACGAGCGGACTCTTTACGGATGGGCTCTCTGAGAGCTCTTGTGGACGGAGTGCATTGAATACCATGCGAAAGTGGATCAGGAGAAACCAGGATGCCTTGGTGGTGGGCGTCGTGCTTTTTCTGATCCAGGCGCCTTTCGATCTGTATCTACAATTTCAGGAGAAGAAGGACGCTCCGCCCGTCGACGTCCCGCCCAGGATCATCTATCAACCCGCGGTCCCGACAACGACTGTCGCCGGCGACACACCTTCCTCACATGTCTGGGCTAGCCAATCGAGCGACGATTTTGATGTCTTTGTCTTGTCCCAGGAGTATCGCTGGCAACGCGGCAAGACGACGGTGCTGGACCCTGACGGATTGGTCACGTCCCTGGAGCGGGAGTTGGACACGCTGGTCCGCCAGACTGGTGGAGAGTACGCCGACCTGATCGCGGTCGGAACGGCTTCGTGCGAAGGAGGCCCGGACGAGGAGCTCAAGCGTGCCCAGGAACGTGCTGATCAGATCGTGATCTGGACGCGGAAAGCTCTCGTCCGTGCCGGCGAGCCCAGCAGGCGCACGCTTCATACCTTGAACCTGGGGAAGTACGCGAGAGACTGCAGCGACTCACCGGTCATTCGGGCCGACCCCAGACTCACCGATGAGCAACGCAGGATCATTTTGATCGCCTGCAAGACCAAGGTGCACACCAAGGAGCTGGTCAAAGCCCTCCATCGTCGGATGAACGAGGAGAGGCCCTTCGGGATTCACCCCGATGATTACACCACTTTCGTTCTTGACCGTTGGTTGAGCCCACCATGAGACGCGCCGTTCTCTTCAAGGCCAGCAACGCCTTTGTTGTGCTCTGCCTTCTCGCCTCGGGTGCCGCGGCCCAGGCCCAGCCTTCGGCCTCCTCCGCCGAAGCGCGGTCCGCGCAGTTCGTCTTCGTGATCGACGACTCTCAAAGCATGCAGAGAACGGACCCGAACCGCCTGTCGGTCTTTGCGGTGGAGGCTCTCCTCTCCATGCTCGACAACCGCGATGAGGTCTCGATCGTGCGCCTCAACGGCGCCGTCCAGGGCGAGCAGCCTCCCTCCATCCAGCCTCTCTCCAGGAATCGGAAAGCCATGGAGAACCTCCTTACCCTCCGCGGCCGGTTGGCCAATTATCCTGGGGAAAACACAACGTGTCGCTCCGCCCTGGATCAAACGAAGCGGTTGCTCGAAGCGGCTTATCGTCCCGGCGTTGCTCAGGTCGTCGTCTTCCTCACCGACGGCGAGTGCACGCCCGCGGCGGAGCGTCCGAGCCCGGCCGGATTCCTCCAGGGTCTGCGCTCCCACGCAGAAGGTCTCTTCCAGCTCTACCTCATCCGGTTTCGTGGTGAGAGCGCCTCCCCTGAGCTCATACAGCTCACCCGGATGAGCGGCGGCGATGTCCTTGAGACCGGCAGCACAGGGGCGACGGAGATCCTTCACTCCTTCGCCTCCGCTCTCTCGCAATCGCAAGGGTTCGAAGCCGAGCTGATCGATCCCCGGGCTCCCCAGATCTCCGCGCATCGCGGAGCGCGGCGGGTCCGCATCCTGGCGGTCGCCCCCGGCGGCGGAGAGGGTCTCGGTCTCACCATCTTCAATCCGGAGGGGAGGCCCCACGGCACCCTGAAGCGGCCCCGGACGGGACAGCACCAATTTCCGGGCCAACAGCCCTACCGCTTCGTGGCGGTCGACTACAAGCCTGGCGACGATCCGTTGCGCATCCAGGTCACCGGCGCTGGGAACGACTGGAAAGCCGTGGTGCTCCCCGAGTACCGCCTGGCTCTCCGCTCCCAGTTCCTCCTCGGCGGGTGTGATGAGAAGGAGCCCCGTCCGGCCGGTGGTGTGATCGAAGAGGGCTCTCTGATCTGTGTCACCGCCGACCTGATCAATGAAAACGGGGTGACGGTGAGCGGCGACCTGACCGGACAGGCTCTCCAAGCGGGGCTGCTCCTTCGTTCCGAAACCGCCGAGCCGGGAACGCCCCTGCCCATGGACCCGGTCGGCGACAAGGCGCGATTCCGCCTGGAGCGGAAGCTCGAGACGGCCGGCGATTGGGTTCTCCAGCCGCTGTTGAGCCTCGGTCTTTCGAGTCATGGCGCCATCCGCGCCCTCCAGAAGACGATCCAGGTGTCCAACACGGGCCTCGCCGTCGAACCGCTTCAGCTCCGATTTCCGACGCTCCGGCCCGGCGAGGAGAGATCACTGCCCCTCGCTCTCCTGGGCAAGTGGCCGAGCGCTCCCCTCCGGATCGCTCTGCGGGACCGCGCCGACGTGCCCTCCTGCGTCACGTTCGAGCTCAACGGCATTCTCGAGGGGAAGTCCGCGAAAACCGGACCCGGCAAGTACAAGCTGACCGTCCGCGTCGCCCCGTATTGCGGGCCCCATCCCATCGAAGATCGATTCCCGCGCCGTCTCGCACTGGTTTTCGAAGGGCTCTCCCAGCGCGAGGTCGAGGTCGATTTCGGAGTGCTCTCCAAGATCCAGGCCCCGGCGGAGCTTTCGCTCTCTGTCCGGGACGGCGAGGGAGAGATTCCCCTGAAGCTCCAGGGAAACTGGCAGCGCAACATGGCGCTGAAAGGCTCGCTGGCCGCCGGAGCGCCGGGCTGGCCGGCCGAGCACCTCATTCTGAGGTTCACCGGGGCGGGGACAGGACGCGATAAGGCGCGGATGGAGAAAGGGTTCGCCGTCCCCCCCGGCGGTGGGTCGCTGCGGCTGCGCGGCGACGCCAAGCCGTGCTGCGCCGGCGGGAGCTACGCCACCGAGCTCCGGCTCGGACCGGCGACGCTGGAGGGCTACGCTCCAGGCGCGCCGCCGCCCGAGCCCCTGATCGTGCCGGTGCGGGTGAATGTCGAGAGCCAGGGGATCTGGGCCTGCTACGGCTACTGGATCCTGCGCGGGCTCCTGGCGCTCCTCCTGCTACTGCTGGCCCTCTACATCGCCAGCATGTTCCACAACACGCGCCTCCTCAAGCCGGTGCGGGTGGCGGAGCGGCTCGTGCCCCTCGATTGGACCGCGCAGGGAGGCACGGTCGAACAGAAGGGGCACCGGACCCGGGTGCTCGAGATGGTCCGGCGCGCGGTCTCCTGGCGGCGGCGTTGGACCGCCTGGATCAAGGCCAATCCGTTCGTCTTCGGCCTGCCCGGCCGCTCCTATCAGGAAAGCCTCGAGCTCTACTTGCAACCCCACCGCGACCTCACGCGCTCGACCGCGCTCCTGGTCCCGCAGCGCGGCTTCCCCGAGAAGCTCGGCCACCAGCCCGAGGCCTTCACCGGGCGGATCTTCGCCACGGCCCAGGGCGGGCTGAGCTTCTGGGGCGTGCCGGACCGCGAAGGGCGCCTCGGACGCATGAATCTGGAGGGCGCTCCGGTGGCGCGGGACGGCTCCTCCGCGACCGCTCCGCGGGAGCTCGTAAAGCTCCATGGCTCGCGCCTGCTGCGCCTGCCGGACGAATGGGAATCCCCGGAAGAAGGCCGGCCCGCGGGCTGGCTGGTGGGCTGAATGAATCGACCGAAATGGAGAAACGACCATGGAAAGACATCGCAAGCTGATCGTTGATGATCTGCTCACCAAGCCGAGCGCCGTTTCGCCCATGCTCTTCGTAGGGCTCGGCGGCTGCGGCTGCCGGATGGTGGCCCGCGTGGCACGGCACCTCCGCGAGCGCCCGGATTTCCACGAGCGCTACCGCGATCTCGTCAAATTCGCGCTGGTGGACACCAATGTGAACGATCTGGAGAACTATCGGGAGGTGGCGGACGACACCTTCCTGCTCTCCGATTTCGAAAAAGAGCAGTACGCCAACCTGGCGTCCGGCAAGCTGTTCCTGGAGGCCGATCCCTACTTCACCCAGTGGGTCCCGCCGAACTACCGGTTCCGCGCCGGCGACACCGCCGGGGCCGGGCAGATCCGCCTGGAGTCGCGGCTCGGGCTCTTCTATCAGATGAAGCACAAGAGCCTGGTCGCCCGCTTCCGCCGCTTGCTGGAAGCGCTCAAGTCGCACCAGCACGGGCACCGGCGGCTGGACTCGTCGGAGATCCGCATCATCGTCTGCTTCTCGGTCGCGGGGGGCACCGGCTCCGGCTGCCATCTCCCGCTCGCCTACATGCTGCGCGATCATGCGCGCGAGGTCGGCCGCCCCTGGATGATCGGGGTCGCCGTCCTGCCCGCCGTGTTCGAGGAGAAGGTGGGGGGGAACAAGGACGGTGCCTTCGCCAACGGCTATGCGGCGCTCAAAGAGATGGAACACCTGATGCGGCTGGGCGCTCCGAGCTCTCCCTTCTATCCAGAAGAGGGGCTCGCCTTCCACTACGATCCGTCGGACGAGTCCAAACGCGTGGTGCGCCAGCGGCCGTTCGAGTTCGTCTATGTCGTGGACAAACCCGAGTCGTTCAGCGTCCCCGAGCCGGTGGACGCCGCGGCGGACGGGCTCTATCTCCAACTCTTCTCCCCGCTGTTCGGCGCCCAGGCCGCGGACTACGACAACTACACCCAGCACCAGCGCTTCCTGGTGCCGCACGATTTCGAGAGGAAGGGGATCCTCGGCTTTTCGACCTTCTACGGATCCTATGGCGCGGCCGTGCTGCTGGTGCCGGTCGCCGGCTTGGTGGATTACTGCTCGCAGGCGGCGGCCCTGTCATTGATGCGGGCGAGCTTCCTCGGAGAGATCCCGGGAGATCCGATCTACGCGGGGTTGCGCGCCGATCGGGATGCGTTCTACGAGGTCACTGCGAGCGACGAGAAGAACGAGAAACCGGTCCATGTCGCGGAATTCATCAAGAAGACGGACATGCAGCGCGACATCCTCCTCGACCGCCTCTACATGAAGCGGGTCCGGCTGCTCGCCGCGGCCGAGCACGAGCAGGGGGTCGAGAAGCGCTTCCTGACGCTCTTCCGGCACGGCCACCGGCTCGGCGAGATCCCGCAGCGCCAAGGGGGATACGAGTACCGCGACGAGCGCGTCAAGCTCGAGCAACCGCTGCTTGACCGCCACGGCCTGCAATATTCCATCGCGGCCGTCGTCCTGCCGGCCATCGCCGGCCGCCGCCCCGGCGAGCGTCCGGGGCTGCTCGAGAACGCCGAAAAGGCGATCCAGGAATTCGCCAAGGACAATCGCCTGACGCCGGGAGAGCCGCGGCGAGTGATCGATTTCAAGGTTATCGCCGAAGGGTGGGTGGACGACTTCCGCCGGGCCGGCATGCGCAAGCTCAAAAATGGCTACAAGGAGGGGATGGTCAGCTACCCGGGGATGGACTCCCTGATCAAGCTCGACTTCCTCGACAGGGACACGGCAGAGATCGACCTGGCCGCGAAGCGGTACGCTGCGCTCTGCATTCTCCAGGAGGTTAAGTTCGAGAAGCCGCTGCCGCGGTCGACCGATTTCGAGCTGCCGAGCTACAAGGACACCCAGGTGATCAAAAACGCCGACGATCAGGCAGCGATCATCGAAGACCTGGAGCGGCAGGCAATCGCCCGGGCCCTGCATGCGGTGGTCGCACAGTTCGGAGAGCTCATTGGGGAGTTGAGAACGCGCCTTGTGAGTCACACGAAAGTTCAGCGCTCCCTGGAGCAGAGCTTTGCGGAGCTCGAACGCGACCGCCATCACCGCATGGAGAAGCTGCGCCAGGAAGGGGATTCCTCCTCCAACCAGTACGTGCTCGATGCCGAGGCCTTGCAGATCGAGGACGGCCGCCGGATGTGGGATTTCTATTATGAGGACCGGGTGGCGGACCTCAAGGAGCTGAGCCTGAGCGAGCCGCGCGTCCAACAGGTCCTGAGCGAAACGATCACCAGCCTGAGCCTGAGCGGCAGCAGCGCGCCTTCCACGAGCCTGCTCGACAAGCTCTACACCGCCCTGACCGACTATGCGAGGGAGTTTCTCCGCACCCATATCAGCGGCGATCCGCACTCTCCCGACCGCGAGCTGCGCGACGGGCTGACCCTCGCCGAGGCCCTCGAGCTCGAGGTGGTCTACCGCGCGCTCTATCGCAGCAACATCCCCGAGATCCAGAAGGAGGCCGGCAAGGCCATCCGCCAACTCGTCCACGAATACCGCCACTCTCCGGAGAAGGTCAATCTGAGCGACAACAGGCACCGCGATTACCTGCGCGACAAGGTCCGGCGCGTCCTCAAGGAGAAGGCCTCGCTCCTCTGCCTGTATGAAGAATCGCGCGACCAGCACGGCGGCGTGCGGCCCAACGAGGTGTTCCTCGCCGCAATCGGCGAATCTTTTCGGGGAACCCGCATCGAGGAGGCGATCAAGGGGGCCGACATCCCCCATCTGACCTGGGTGAGCGAAGGGTGGCAGAACCCCAAGGAGATCATCTTCTATCGCGCCATCCTCAACGTCCCGCTCTATGCCTTCGGGCGCATGGACAAGATGAAGCACGCTTATGACCAGTTCCGGCGCATGGCCAAGCGCTCCAAGGCCCTGCACATCGACCGCAACTGGGAGGAGACGCTGCCGGATATCGATCCCATGAGCGTGCAGGACGAGCATCGCAGGAAGCTGGTGCGGCAACAGGTGATCAGTTTCGCAACGCTGCTGGTCATTCCCAATCCGAACCGCACCGGACATGGCTACATCCTGCGGCGGGACGGCCAATACCTGCTCTGCGACCCGGTCTACCGCAACCTGAACGGGTCGAACGGCGCCGACGGCGCGGCCTTCCTCGGGGCCACCATGGCGGACGCCATCGAGCGGCTGCCGGAGGTGCTGACCGCCGAGCGGGTCAAGTACAACTCGTACCAGCAGATGCTGCAGGCAGTCCGGGAAGGGCTGTCGCCGCGGGTGCTGGCCAAGATCGTCCGCCTCCCGGTGCGCTGGCGCAAGAACGCGGAGGGGCTGCACGACCTGTACGGCTCGAAGCTGGGGATGCTCGAGCAGGCCCGCCTCAAGGATTACCAGAACGCCTATCGGGGCCTGGTGGAGTCGCTGGAGGACCTGCTCACCCGCCTGCGCAACAAGAAGGTCGAGCAGGAGAACCTGGGCGAAGAGGAGGTCTTCCACCTCGCCGGCCTCACCCCTGAGCAGGGCCAGGCCAGCCTGGCGCAGAGCATCGAGATCCTGGAGGAATTCAACCGCAGGTGGCAGGAGATGGAGAACCCGGACCAGACGCGGGGCGGCGAGGTGGCGCGGAGCTTCCAGGATCTCTTCCGGCCGCTGGGATCGGGTGAGCTGGGAGACGAGATCAACCTCCTCCGTCATGCGTTCGGCGACCAGGGAGGCGGCGACCAGCTCCCCAGCCCGGCCACCCCACCTGCCCCGGCGGCTTCCGCAAGCCAGGACCCTGGTCCTGGACCGGCTCTCCCTCTCCCCGCGGCGGAAGAGAACGCAACGGACACGACCACCCCCGGAGCGTGACGTGCGCACCTACCCTTCCCCGACCGTCGTCATCGGCCTCGGGCGCTTCGGCCTCGCTCTGCTGGAGCGCCTGGGCGATGACTGGATGAGCCTGCGGCAGTCCGGCGGGGAGGCGGACGCGTCTCTCGAAAACCTCCGCCTGATCTGGGTGCACCCCCAAGATCCCCAGGCGAGCGCCTGGCGGCGGCAGGAATGGGATGCCCGGGCGCTCGCTCGGACCATGGGCGAGGGGGACTTCCCCTCCCTCGCCCTCGATCTGGTCATCCTGCGGACCCTCGGGCTGATCCGCTACCGCGACGGGGTCTACCAGGTCGCAGTCCCCCGCGATGCCGGCGTCGTCGACACCAAGGCGCTCCAGCCCGCCGGCGCCGCCGGCGGTGTCCCGATTCCCGAGGGGCGCGTGCAACGGCGGCGCTATTTCGAGTGGCGGACGTTGAGCCCGGACCCGATCGTGGCGGTCGAGCGGTTGCATCGCCTGGCCGAGCGGCACAACGATCTCGATCTGTTCATCACCCCGATCCTCAACCGCGTGCGCCAGGGGCACAGTCCCCGTGTGCTGCTGGCCATCATCGGGCGCTGCCAGGCCTTGGCCGAGGGCCGCGATCCATCTCCCTGGGAGTGGCTGCGGGACCGGCTGAAGCGGGAGGAGGGCCCCGGACCGATCCTCCGCCTGACGGAAGATCCCGGGTGGGTCGAGCAGCAGAAGCGGCGAAGCGCCGATCTCGAAGGCTTCGTCCCCGAGCCCCTGCCCGGCTGGACCGACTGGCTGAGGACGCCGCAGTCGGCGGATCTGGCATTGACCATCCCGCCACCGTTCCTGCCGCAGGCGAGCGATCCGGTCGCGCCGTTCGATCCATTCCGGTTTCTCGAGGTGGATTGGGAGACCACCGGCTGGGCGAGCCAGGCGGGAAGCCCGGTCCAGTTCGATCCAGTGCCCGCCGGCCCATTCCGCGTCGGGCTGTTCGACCACGATGCCGGGGACCGGTTCCCGAGAATCGGCGACCTGCTCCAACTCCGTCTCGAGAAACTGGCCGAGCACACCTACCGCGGTCTGCTCCGTCTGTGGGCCGACCTCCAGCGCGACCGGGTGGAGGACCTCGACCCCAATCAGCAGCACCACGCCCACCAGGAGCAGATGGACGCCGCTCTGCGGCAGTCGCTGGAGATCCTGGGCGAGATCCTGGTCCGCCCCCTGGTCGTGGCGGGCTCGGGGAACGAAAGCGATGCCGGGCCGGCGGCAGAGACCTTGCCGCTCCCCGCCGAGCCGAGCCCCTTCCTGTCCACTCTGCACATCGACGAGAAAGGCCGGAGCGACGACGTCCTGGTCGACCGCCTGACGGCCCTGGGGCTCGAACCCCTCGAAGGGGACGGCGAGGATGCCCACCCCCTGCTGCGGCGCGTGGGGCTCGACCTGCCGCCGGAGGGGGCGCGGGGGGAGAGCGCGGGAGAGGGCCGCTCGGAGGGCCTGCTGGATCTGCGCAGCGTGCTCAACGAGGAGACCCGCCGTCTCTACTCCTTCTCCCTGCTGACCCGGTACCGGGACTTCCCCACGCGCCGCCCGCCGCGGCTGACCATCTACGTGGTGGGCGACATGAGCGACTCCTTCACCCGCGCCAGCTTTCGGGACGTGCTGCGGGAGATCCACGCCGAGCTCCTGCGCTCGTTCAGCCCGATCTTCGAGTTCTACCGCGAAGGGTTCAACCGCTGCCTGTCCGTGGTGCCGATCCTCTGGACGCCCCACCCCGCCGATCCATTCGGAGGCGCGGCTCCCGCCGAAAACCGGAGCGAGGAGGCGGTGATCATCGACGCGGTCCATGGGATCCGCCGCTGGGTGGAATCGGTCCTGCCCGCCAACCGGCGCCGCGTCTCCCAGATCTTCGTCAACAGCCGGGTCACCGACAATGCCGTGCTCAACCTGCAGGATGCGGTGCGCCAGACGCGCGACTTCATTTCCTTCCAGGCGCGCAACGACATCAGCCGGGACGAGTGGCTGCAGCGCACGGCCACGGGGCCGGGCGGCAATGACCTCTTCTCGTCGTTCGCCTGCTACGAGATCGATTTCCCGGCCGAGCGCTGCCGCGAGTACCTGGGCAACCGCCTGGCCCGCTCCTGCCTGGCGCAAATCCTGCGCGGCAAAGTGATCGCCCCCAGGGAGCTCTCCGTCGAAGGGGTGGCTCCGCCCGACCAGGAGGGGCTGCTGAAGGAGGGCACCGAGGGGATCCATCGGCTCACCCGGGAGGCCGCCGGCCAAATGGAGCAGACGGTGGCCGGCCGCGCCACGATCGAGCGCGAGACTCCGTCCCGCCTGCTCCAGAGGGCGTTCGACAAGGAATTCGAGCGGTCGCTGCTGCGGGAGATCCAGGCCAAATGGGGAGAGCTGACCCGGGCGCGCGGCCGGATGGACGAGCTGGTCGACACCTTGCGCCGCGAAACGTCGGAGCTGTTGCCGGCGGCGCTCGCCAGCGTCAAGGAGCAGGGAGACCGGCTGATCGGAGAGCACGCCAGCGGAGGGGGTCTCACCGCGGCGCAGGCCGGTTTCGAGCAGCTTCGTGCCGCGACCCGCGACGAGCTCCAGCGCCGGGAGCAGGCGCGGCGGGCCTGCGAGGACCTGTGCCGCAAGCACCGCATCCCGGACACCGGGCCGGTCCGCGCCGCCCGGGAGGCCGTGGCCGCCGCCGCCGAGCGGAAGCCCGATCTGCCGCCCCTGCATTTCGGCCTGGTCCTGATCGGGCTCCTGTCTCTGGTGCTGGGGGCACCCATCGCCCAGTCGGTGGCATATCTGCTGGGCAGCCTCGGCCCCTCCGCCCTCTTCGGCCGCTTCGACGGGCTCTTCGGGGGCGGCCTGCTGACCCTGCTCGCCGCGATCCTGCTCTTCAAGTTTCTGGACCTGCGGGTCCAGGCGGTGCGGCAGGCGGTCGAGCGACTGGCTCGGGAGGCGCGCCTGCTCTTCTACGGGACCGGCGAGCCGCCCGAGCGGGAGGCGCGGGCCTCCGTCCGCTCCTTCTTCGAGACCCGCCTGCGCCTGACCGGAGCCCTCGCCATCCGCGGCTTCACGCTGCGCATCTTCGAGCGCGCCGTGGCCGACCGCAACCTGGCGCACCGCATCCGCCGCAGCCTCGACATCCAGAGCCACCGCCTCGCCCAGGGCGCGGAGGACCTCGGCGTCCGCCCGGCGGGGATCGAAGCCGACGGTCTGCAACCGCGCGACGACCTCCGCCATCTCTTCGAGACCCGCGCCGGCGACCAGGTCGATCAGCTCATCCATCCGGAGCGTCTGCAGGAATACTTCGAGCGGCAGATGGGGCGCGAGGAGAGCCTGACCGGCGTCGTCCCCGAGCTCATCCACCAGAGCGGCGGCCTGGGCGACTGGCGCAAGGAGGCCTGCCTCGCCGACCGGGAGAAGATCATGGTCTTCTGCCGCCGGCAGTTCGACTCCATCGTCACCACGCCCATCGCCGAGCAGGAGATGTTCGCCGACGAGGTGGAGGCGCGGCTCGTCCGCTTTGTCGCCAGCCGCTTCTCCAACATCGGCTTCGGCGCCAAGTTCGTCGGCTACGAGGGTCTCGACCCGGACGGCATCCACGTCCCGGCCTGCGCCTCCCTCGTCCTCGACGGGAGGATGCTCCCGGTCTGGCACCGCGCTCGCCGGCGTCCGGGGGCGCCCCCGACGACGGAGACGATGGAGGTTCTCACCGTTCAGGTGCGGCCCAATGCCGCCTACATGATGTCCCTGGTCCAGGGCATCCGCGCCCACAGCGTCCGCAACCTGCGGCGCTTCGAATCCTTCCACGACCGCGTCCGGATGCCCGATGACCGGACCTTCCCCCTGGCCCAGGAACAGCACGGCGCCGCGGCGGCCGTGATCAACCCGCTGACCGGCCACGCCGCCTTGGGCGAGCAGCTCCGCGCCCGCATCGAGCGGATCGCACAGGATCAGATGACGCAGGGGCGCCATGCGCTGGAGGCGGGCCATGAATGAGATCTGGATGGCGGTTGCGCGGCTGTTCGATGTCCTGGCGACTCTGGGCCCCCTGCTGCCCGGGCTGGTCGCTCTCGTCCTCGGCGCGGGCTCGGCCGCCGCGGCCTGGGGTCTGCAGCGGCGCCTGGTCCAGCTCGTCAGCGCCTCTCCCCACCAGCCCGTCCCCTGGTGGAAGCTGGAGCTTCAGTTCACATTCCTCGGCCTGCTCTGGCAGCCGTTCGTCCTGCTGTACAAAAAAATCCTCCGGCTCGTGGCGGCGCTGCGGAGGAGATTGCACCGCGAGGCGCCGCCCGCTCCGGCACCGGCGGCGGACGAGAGCACGGCGCCGGTGCCCCTTCTGGTGGCGACCCTCGGCCCGAGCTTCGTGCTGGGAGGGT
This sequence comes from Thermoanaerobaculia bacterium, assembly GCA_035264905.1. GTDB lineage: Bacteria > Acidobacteriota > Thermoanaerobaculia > Multivoradales > UBA5704 > UBA5704. The sequence continues at coordinate 8,295 of DATFPH010000469.1, read as the reverse complement.
TGGCCACCGCGGTTCTCTATGCCCTGACGCGCCTGGCGGAGCCTCTGCTTCAAGCCCGCCTGGCCCTGGCCGCCGGGGTCTCCCCCTGGCAGCTCGTTCTCTTCGGGCACCGCCCGGAGATGGGTCCCCACCTCCCCCTGGACGGCTCCCCCTATCTCGCGGCGCTGCTCGCGCTCCTGTTCTGGCTGGCCGTCGCCGCCTGGGCGAGCCGGACGATCCGCTTCTTCTTCCGGGGACCGCTGGGCCGGAATCTCGCCGAGGAGAGGGATGACCAGGGCGTGCTCTCCTTCTGGCGCCGCCAGGCGGGGGCGATGGACCTGTTCCGCCCGGACGGCTCCTACTCCTCCTGGGCCAGCTGGGTCGTGGCGTGGGCCTTCCCCCTGCTCGTCTGGGCATGGCTCTCCCTGAGCGGGACTCCCTGGCGCGTCGCTCCCGGCGAATTCGCGGTGGCGTTCGTCCTCTGGGTCTCTTGGGCGATCCACCTCCTGCTGCGCGGCATCCAGCGGCTCCCGGCCATGGAGGACGCGAGCCTCGCCAAGGGCGGCGCCCAGGCCAACGGCTGGCCGGAGCTGCTCGCCCACCTCCGGGAGCGCCTCCAGGTGGCGGAGCCGTATCCGTTCCAGGCCCCGCGCGCCGTCGAGCCGCTGCAGCTCACCACCATCCCGCCGGAGCTGGAAGGCGTGCTCTCCCCCCTCGTCCTCGAGCTCCTCCCGGGGGAACGGCGGCTGACGGTGATGCAGAGGATGGTGCTGACCGATCTGGCGCTGCAGGGCTTCGTCCACGTCGAGCCGCCGGTGTCGTGGGAGACCCTGGAGCTCTCCGACCGGGCTGCGGAGGGAGTCCAGGACCGCAGCGGCCTGCGCCACCGCAACCAGATCGTGATCGCCCCGGAAGCCGCCGGCAAGACCACCCTGGCGCTGCTGGCCGCCGCCAATCACGCCCTCGTCCATACGCGGGGCACGCTGGTCATCGCCCGCGACGAAGAGCACGAGGCCGAGATCTACGAACGGTTCCGCGGCGCCATCGAGCCGTCCACCGTCCGCTGGAACGTCCGCGCACGGCGGGTCGGGGGAGATCTGGTGAACGACCTCACCCTGGGGATCGTCCCGGACGTGATCGTCTGCAGCCTGCAAGGGCTGGTCGTGCACCTGCTGGAGCAGACCGAAAGCTTCGCGCCCTTCCTCCAGGGGTTGGGGCTCATCGTGGTGGACGACGTGGAGCTCTTCGAAGGTCCGGTCGAGGTCCATGCCCAACTCGCGTTCCGGCGGCTGACCTCGCGCGTGCGCCAGCTCGTCGGCGTACAGGAGCTGGGCGAGCGGAGCGCCCCTCTGGTGCTGGTCCTCGGGGGAGACAGCATGCACGACCTCGGGGCCTGGGCCAAAGCCCTCTGCGGGATCGACGCGGTGGTGCGGGACTTCACCCGCTCCCAGGCTGACCAGGAGGAGCGCGAAGCGGCCGAGCTGGCGGCCCGCGGGTTCGAGGCCCGGCCGAGCGAGGCCCGGCAGGCCGCGACGGAGCACCTCCGCAAGGTGAAGGAGGGACCCCATCAGGTCTTCTATCGCCTGCGCGACTTCCGCACGGCCGCCGACGAGCCGGTGAGCATCGGAGACCTGATCGCCGCCTGCGAGCACCTGGCGATCCCCTGGTGCTATCGCCCCTGCGGCGACAGGCGGCGCCGGCTCGGACGCCGGCCGCTGCGCCTGCGCGACGAGCCGAAGCACTGTGTCGATTCTCCGGAGAGCGCCTGCCTCGTCTTCCTGGAGGGGCGCTGGAGCGAGGTGTGGCGCGAGCGGCAGCGACTGCGCCGCGCCGGCGCGCGCTTCACCCGCTGGCGCCAGCAGGGTGGATCCCCCGCCGGGCCGGCGCCGGCGCAGCCGGAGCCGATCGCGATGATCACCCTGGTGGACCCCGACGAGGACATGGCCTTCACCCAGCTCGACCGGCGCTTCGGCTTGGCGGAGATCCTGGACGGGCTGCCGGAGCCGGTCCTGCGCTCCCCCACGGGCGACATCGTCCAGTCGCACCTGGCCGCGGACCTGGTTCAGCACTGGCTGGAGGTGGCCGAGGTGCTGGGGGTCTTCGGCCATGCCACCGCCCAGACCCTGCGCCGCCTGTCGCGCGGCGGCATGCTGCTCCTGGACCGGCGGATCGACGTCCATCCCGACGCCTACGAGTACGTCCAGAAGGTCTACGTGCGCGCCCTGGCACGGGCCACCGCTCCTCTGGCGGAAGCGGGCGCGCATGGGGGCCCACTCCTCCCCTCCCGGGTCTCCCAGGTCGAGCTGGTCTCCTCGCGCGCCGTGACCCTGCGCGACCGCACCCGGCCGGCCCTCGATCTCGGCCGGATGGATGCCGCGGCGGCGAGCTTCCTCTACTACCCGGGGCGGATCTTCACGGATGCGCGAGGCTCCTTCGTGGTGGCGGGCCGGGCCACGGACGATGCCGGCAAGGACGGCGTGCCCATCGACGAGGGTGACATCCTGGTGGAGCCGATCCTCACCGACGAGGTGTCCAGCCCGCGCCGGCGCATCCACGCCATGCCCTCGGCCGCCGCCCGCGCCCGGGTCGAGGGGCAGACCTCCCCTCCCGAAGCCGTGCTGTTCGGACGTCTCCCGCTCCGCGCCGGGCTCCTCGCCCTGGAGGTGCGGGTCGACCACGTGGCCACCTATCGCCTGGCTCCCGCCACCTGCGAGGTGCGGCAGCGGCTTCTGCGGAGCGATGAACGGAGCGACGAGCGGGTCGCCGCCACCCCGCTCCTGACCCAGGGGCTCATGCTCTACCCCAACCCGCTCGCCGAGCCCGGCGCCCCCCGAGCGGACCAGAAGCCTCATCTTCTCCGTTTCGACGAGGCGCGCCTGCTCGCCGCGGCCTTGCGAGTCGTCCTCCCGTCGATGTACCGCGGCGGCGCCGAGGGGCTGGAGGTCGCCTTGCTGGTCGAGGGCGAGCCGGAGCCGGGACACGAGCTCACCGCCACGGAGGGATTCCTCCTCTTCGAGGTTGCCGACGGGGGGAATGGGATGGCGCAGGCGGTCCACCGCGACGGCCTGGAGACGCTCCTCCGGCTCTGCCGCCTGCTGATCGAGCGGGTACTCTCCCCCGACCGGCTCCTCGCCCTGCACGACCACTGGGGGGACGCGGACGAGATCCTGGCGAGCTCCGACCTGCCATCCGAGATCGCCGGAAGCGATGCGGAGGCGCGGGTCCAAGCCGCCTGGGCACGTTACCAGGCATTGCGCCAGGGGACCCTCACCTGGCTGGACCAGCACCTGCGCCCCGAGGGGCGGGCCGACGGGAGCACCGATGGCCTGACCACGCCGGCCAGCAACTCCCAGGAGGGAGAGGGGGACGCCATCGACATCGGCCGCTGCTGGTCCAGCCACGATGGTGCCGTGACCGATCTGCTCTGGGCCAAGCACCGCTGGCGCCTGCCTGAGGGGAGAGAGGCCATGCTCGACGTGGGCTTCGACCGCGCGACCCTGGCCTCCGCCCGCCTGTTCACCGAGAACGCCGACCTCCTCGCGCTCTACGCGCAGTGGCACGCCGAGATCTATCTGAAAAAGCCCGAGCACCGCCTGCCCGACGGAACGGTCTGGGGGGCGCCGCGCGAGGTCTGGCTGCCCACCGTAGACGGCGCCCGCGCGGAGCGTGCCCGGGACGGAATGGGCCATCCGGCGGTGCCCGGCTACCACGCCATGGCCGAAGCCATCGCCGCCCACGGCTGGCCCATCTTGGAGTCTCTCGCCGAGACCCTCTGCCAGCGCAGCAAGGGCTCGCCCGAAAGCACGGCTAACCGCCTGAAGCTGGCGCGGTATCTCAGCCGTTTCGTGCAGGGCATCCCCTACTCCGTCCCCAGCGCGGTCTCCGGAGGTCTCCGGCCGCCGGTCAGCCTGCTCCTCCACCGTCTCGGCGACTGCGATTCGAAGAGCCTGCTCCTCGCGCTCCTCGCCCGGCACTGCGGGATCGAAGCCGGCCTCTTCGTCTCCTTCGCCGAGGGGCATGCCATGGCGGCGCTCGCCCTGCCCGATCCCGGAGAGGCCCAGCCCTCCGGCGAAGGGGAGAAGCGCCCGGTACCGCCCGCGCTGGAGGCCTGGAGCTCCCTGGCCGGGCTCCCGCGCCTCCCTCGTCTCTGGGCTGAGACGCCGGTCGCGCCCGAGGCGGGGGCCCCCGCACAGATCCACGTCCCGGTGGAGTCCACGGTGTATAGCCCGCTCGGAGGGGTGCCCGTGGGGCAGCCGGGCACCTGGGCCTTCCTGCCGTTGACTGCGACGCGATTCGGAATCCCGAACGACGACTCCAGGTCCGTCCTGCGCGAGGACCGAATGGAGTTGGAGAGCCGCTGATGCGCCATTTTCCTGAGTCGATTCTCCCCCTCTCGCTGCTCGCCCTGCTCCTGGGAGGTTGCTCTCTCTCCAGCCCTCAGGACACCGTGCTGGACTGCACGGCCCTCTTTCCAGAGCTCACCGAGGCGGCCGCGAGGCCCGGCTCCGGGCCGGCGAAGACCGGCGGCGAGCCGGTCGGCGTTCCTCTCGCCGGCATTCTCGCCGCCGAGCTCTCCGGCGATGGATGGAGCCTCTTCGCCGACGACACGGTCACCGTGCTCACCCACACCACCGAGGCGGGGAACCTGGACGCCCTGGTCTATGCGGAAGCCTTCTCGGGATGGGAGAAGAACCGTCCGAGCGAAGAGGCGCGGCGCTTCCTGCTCACCGTCGATCCCGCCCTCCTCCGCAAGGATTGGAGTTGGGGGTCCCCGCCGGCCACGGTCGCCGCGGGCCTGGAGACTCCACCGGCCGTCTCTCCACCGCCCCTGCGGGCTGTCACCGGGATGGCCATGACGCGGACCGGAGGCCGGGGGCTCGGCTATACGTCCGAGCCCGGCTCGTTCAGCGGCTGGAAGTGGATCGGCGCCAATCCGCGCGGCGTCTTCCTCCGCCTGGCGCGGTCGCAGGGCCGCTGGGGAGAGCAGGAACCGTTGGGGCCGGCTCTCCGCCCCTCTCTGGATCGCTTGGCCCAGAAGTTTCCCCAGACCGGCTGGATGACGTCAGGGCTGACGGAGGGAGAGGCGAGCGATGCCCAGAAGAGCCTCGCGGCCCCGGCCGCCCTGGTGCTCGGCAGTGCCAGCACGCCGGACGGGGAGGTTCACCTGGCCCTGCTCTGCACCCGCGCCCCGGCCTGCGGCGTGGCCCCGGCGCTCGCGGGCCTCCTCGCCTCTCTGCACCCGATCTCCTCCCGCGAGATCGAAATGGAAGGCGCGGCGCGGCCACTGGAGGAGCTTCTCTACGCGGAGCCGGAGATCAGGATCGCCTCGCAGACGGAGGTCCTCCCCCTTCCCCCCTTATGATGCCGGGTTCGGCCACGTCCTCATATAGCTCCTGCTTCTCGCAGCAAATCAAAATGTCTCTGCGTCTCAATACGACCATCGCCCGAACCGGTACGCCGATCGGCAGTCAACAGCAGGGCACCAGGCCGACTCCCTTCAGTTGGAGCAGACGCATTTGGCCGACGGCTCCCTACAGGGGGCTGCGGATGCCGCTACGCAGGCTCCCTTGGCGAACCCCTGACACGCACACCACTTCGTGCAGTCGAACTTGTCTGGATGCCCGATGTCGTTGCGGTGTGAGTGGTGTACGCCAGCAGCCGGGTTGGATTCGACCAGCAGCCCGTTGGGAAGGCAGGCTTCTGGGAACATACGTCTGTTGGGCTCGCCGCCCTCGGCGCTCAGTCCCACATGGCACCCCGCCGTTCCCGGATCGACCCCATCGGTGTCCTTCCACCACGTGACAGGACCCGGAGGAGGTTCCTGGTGTCCGGTCCAGTCAGGCGGTCTGAATTCGAACGTTCCCATCGCTCCACACATTTTCTGCGCCGCATCCGATGGCGGGCCGTCGCCCTCGGCGGCATGGAGCCAGGCAGGGATACAGATTGAGAGCACTAGAACGAGCACAGGAAACACCGGCAACCTTCTAAGCGACAACCTTCTGAGCGACAGACACTCCGATCGGGTGGCAGACATTCAGCCTCCTTTTGTGAAGTTGCAGCTTGGTTGATGCTACACAAGATTGCAGGTCGGATCGTGCCCACTCCGCCCGTGCGGAGGCGCAATCTCAAATTGATTGAGTACGCTACTTCAAGTAGCTTAGATCGCCCTGACATGGCTGTCAATCCCAATCGTTGAACGCGCCGCCACAATGCAACCGCTCGCTTCCGCAACTTCGCTCGAAGCGGTCATGAGCCGGGCGGATTTGGAGGGGGGGTTAGCCAGCTGCGTGTTGGACCTCATACCGTAGGCTGACGATACCGGTCGGGGACGCGTGCGATCGTTTTAGGGTCAATCGTGAGCGCCGGGCGCCGGAGGACACCAACGGGGTGCCGCCGCCGAGCAACACCGGCATGACTGCCACCTCGATTTCGTCGACCAAATCTGCGGCGAGTAAGCTCGCAAACAGATTCCCGCCACCGAACAGCCAGATGTTGCGACCTGGCTCGGCCTTCAGGGCTGCGACGAGGGTATCGATATTTCCGCTGACGACCGTCACCTTGGGGTGTTGTGAGGCATCAAGCGTTCGCGAGCACACGTAGATACGCCAACCGCTTGGCCAAGGCGGAGCGCCAGGCTGCAAGGTCTGCTCGTAGGTGCGGCGCCCCAGCAGGACGGTATCAACGCTGGCATACAGCGATGCGAAGTCGACGGTGGGATCCGGGACGATCCAGTCGACCTCGCCGTTCGGCCCTGCGATGAAGCCGTCTAGGCTAGCAGCCACGCGGTACAGTACACGCCTCATCGCAGACGGTCCCTGCACCGAGTTGGAAACCAAGCAATGCCGGACTAACAGCCTCTTTGAAGAACCAAACGCTTACCTGAGGGCCTTCGCGCTGGACAGCTTCTACTAGCGGCACATAATCCTCATCACCAGCAATCAGAACGGCAAGATCAAAATTGTCTCTATGGGCGTGCCCCAGCATCTCCGTTGCCAAGGTTATGTCTACTCGCTTTGAGCCGCGCTGCTTGTGCCTCTTGAAAACACGAGGCGCCTCTATGCCAACCTCCTTCAATGCGTCGGCGACCTGCTCGATACGCGCAGAGTCTCCTTGGACTGACGTGTAGTAGTGAGCTCGGACCACCTGTGCAATCGCACAGATGAGACCAATACGCGCGCTCCAGTAGAAGACGTCTGGCTCATAATGGCTCTCTGCCGGAAGTGGCCGTTTACCCAAAAGGCGCTTAAAGCCTATTGCGAAGTTCTCCCCGTCTACAAAGAGCATCACGCGCGTGCTCGCTTGCCTCGCAAAATGGGGAAAAAAGGAATAAGCTAAAGGGCTCAATCGATTTGTCTGTGTGCTCATAATATCGCGCTTCTCTTACCCAACACTTCAGCCGCCCAACGGTTGAGCTGAGCGCCGCGCGCGCTGCTGTTTGGGCTTGGCACTTTATTCGCCACGCGTGCGCTCCAGCGATTTGTTAGGCGGCACAGCGTCGCGCCTGTTATCTGACGAACGTTACCTGAATGCTCTCGGACTTGAGATGCCCAGCCCACACCTCATTGGTCTTGGACTCGGCCGTTTCCGACACATCGTACAGTGCTCGAATATGAACGGTTTGTTCTGCGCCGCGCCGAAGTGGAAATCCCTCCCACTCACGGTCGTCCCCGAAATAGACATCAAAGACATGAGTCTGGCCAGGCAAAATCGCCAAGAAGCTCGGGAAGTTGCGCGTGAAGCCAGTGTCGCGCTTTTTAACCACCCACTTCTTGCCTGAGCTATCGATAACTTCGAACGACAGGTTGAAGTATCCCCAGGAGTTCCAGTCCTCCCAAATTCGCTTCTCGTGATCGCTTCGGTTCTGGAGCAGCACATGAAAGTGACTCGTCGAATCCATGTACGAAACTCGTCGCGGATCGCGAGCGGCAGAGAACGAGAGTTGCAGGTCTGCTCGCGGCTCGGCTGCGGCAACGCCCATGCAAAGCGTGAGAGTGAGGAGCAAGGCACGGCCTAGAACGAAGCGTGTCATGAGTGCCGCCTAACCTTTAAGCGTCAACAGCCTAGCTGACCGTCGTCGTATAATCCCCAACCCTTTATACGTCAACTCATTGGCTTATCCGACCTCCTCGCCCTCGCCTCTGCCTCTGACCACCTCGGATAACGGACTCCAGCATGGCCCGGCCCGGTTGGTTAGACTTCGATATTGCGTCGTGTGAGCTTCTTGGGACACGGAGCCGGGGTGCCTCGATGTCCCTTCTTATCAACCGGTTGGTTCGAGCTTAGCCGAGTTGCGAAAGTACGTCAACGACATTGCCT